>QFBQ01000016.1 GCA_003265885.1 Candidatus Marinamargulisbacteria bacterium SCGC AG-343-D04 | reverse complement strand
ATTTAAACGGACTTTTCTTTGCTATACGAATATTTTTTTACTTTTCTGTATGGTATTGGATTTCGAAAACTTTTTTTTCAAAGTCGGTTGGACAAGATTTGACTGGTGACCCCCAAATAACCTTAGATTTACAGAAGAAATCGACTTATAGTCTTATTTTATTTGCACTTACGATTACTTTTTCGTTTGTTGATTTGGTAATGTCTCTGACTCCTCATTGGTATTCTACTATATTTGGTGTCTATATTTTTTCAGGAGCAGTTGTTGTAGCTTTTTGTGTAACGTCTTTAATTTATATGTATCTTCGTAAGAAAAATTTGCTTAAATCTATAGTGAATCTTGAGCATTATCATGATTTAGGTAAATTTATTTATGGGTTTAATATATTTTGGAGCTATATTGCTTTTTCTCAGTATTTTCTTATATGGTATGGAAATGTGCCTGAGGAGACATCTTTCTATTTAAAGCACTTTAAGGGATCATGGGAAATTATTACAGCTATATTGGTTATTGGACATTTTGCTATACCTTTTATTTTGTTCATGTCTCGTCATGCAAAGCGAAATTTGCGTTTTCATTTTTTTATGGCTACATGGTTAGTATTTATGCATTTTTTGGATCTTTATTGGATAATTATGCCAAATGCCTCGCCAAAAGGTTTTCATTTTAACTTGTTAGATATCACAACATTTATAGGGATTGGTGGTATTTATTTTGCAGTGTTTTTCAATTGTTTAAGTAAGGTATCTTTAATTCCTCATAAAGATCCGCGATTGTCTGAATCCTTAAATTTTCATAATTTCTAGGAGGGAATTGAATGAGTGATTTGCAGTTAGATTACGATAAGAACGAGCCAAATAGTAAGTTGATATTCTTATCAGTTGGAATTACGATACTTATTCTTGTTGCGGTATCGATATTAAGTTATTATTTTTTTGTGGCGTCTTTGTCACAAGATAGGGATAAAAAGCAGCTTTTGCAGAAAAACGTTATGATACAGGCATTAGAAAGAGACTATGATGTTAACTTGAATAAGTTAGGGTGGGTTAATAAAAATAAAGGTATTATTAAGATCCCTATTGAAGATGCTATCCATGAAGTTGTTAAAGACTATAATTAGTCTTCTTTTATTTACGCAAACTTTATTTTCTATTGAAGAACTTCCTAAAGCCTTTGAATATAGTAAAGTTGTTGATAAATTAAATGCGACAGTAAGTTCTAATGTGACATTAATCGATCATCTGGGAAATAATGTTGAATTTTCTCAATTTTTGGGAGAAAAGCCTTTGCTGCTTAACTTTGCTTATTATTCTTGCCCAAGGCTTTGTCATTTTTTAATTTCTGGAATGCTGGATAGTCTTTTAAAATTGAATCAATCTGACATCGAAAAAATTAGAATTGTGACGATATCTTTTGATCACCGGGATACTCAGGTATCTATGAATTTATTTAGAGATAAGTACTATCAGCGTTTAGTTGATCGCTTTGGTGAAGTGGTTGATTGGACTTTTTTACGAGGGGGGGATGTTTCGTTAAAGAAAATTTCAGGAAGTGTGGGGTTTAATTATTATTTTAATCCTAAATCTCAGCAATATTCTCATCCATCTGTTTTAACTTTTTTATCTCCGGAAGGAGTGGTGACGAGATATGTGAATGGTATTGTATTTGATCCTTTAGATTTAAGGCTGTCTATTTTAGAGTCTGCGAAGAATAAAGTGTTAAGTACTGTGGATTCGCTTTTATTATTTTGTTATAATTACGATCCAGATGAAAATAGTTATGTTGTGCATGCAATGAAACTGATGAGGATTGCAGGAGCAGTAACAGTTTTAACTCTTTTTCTCTTGATTATATTTTTGAATAAAAGGAAAAACTAATGGAAAAAGTAAAGCCGTTATTATCGGATGGGACATTATGGATACCAGGTTCTTATTCGTCTTTTTCCTCTAACTATGATTCTTTGTTTTACTTTATTTTTTGGTTGTCTGTTATTTTTACTATAGCGATAGTAGGCGTAACTCTTTATTTTTCTTTTAAATATAAAAGATCTGAATCAAATTTAGTGGCTAAAAAGCAAATTGTTCATAATAATAAACTAGAAATTATTTGGACAGCTATACCCTTTGTTATCGTAATGTTTATATTCTACTGGGGCTTTAAGGATTATTTGTATATGACTGTATCCCCTGAAAATGCATATGAAGTTAGAGTTACAGGAAAGAAATGGTTTTGGACTTATGAATATCCAGAAACTGGAGTGAAGACTGTCGGAGAGCTTGTTGTTCCTGTAGGTAGACCTATAAAACTAGTCATGTCATCTACGGATGTTCTTCATAGTTTTTACATCCCTAATCTTAGGGTTAAAAGAGATGTCGTCCCCAATAAGTATTCAAATTTATGGTTTGACGTGACTCAAGAGGGTATTTATCAAATATTTTGTACAGAATATTGTGGAGACCAACATTCAAATATGGATTCTAAGTTGATAGTAAAGAGTTATGAGGATTTTTTAGACTGGATGGAAGAACAGAAGAGAGGCGCTTCGAAAGATGTTCCATTGGATTTGTTGGGTAAAAAGTTGTATAAGGAGCAGGGGTGTAATAGTTGCCATTCTCTAGATGGATCAGTTGTGGTAGGCCCTTCGTGGAAAGGTATATATGGTGCTCAGCGTTTGTTAGCTGATGGTTCTGAGGTTAAAGTTGACGACAATTATTTGAGAGAATCCATAGTTTACCCTGCTAAAAAGATTGTCAAAGGGTATCCAAATATAATGGCTTCTTATGCTGGATTATTATCTGATCGTGAGATTAATGGTATTATTGAATATATTAAAACGTTAAAGTAAAGGGACTTCTATGACAACTGTAAGTAATTATATTAATGCAAAAAAAGGGATACTTTCATGGATTTTTACGATAGATCATAAACGAATAGGTATTATGTACTTAGGTTTTGTCTTGTTAGCTTTCTTTCTGGGAGGGATGTTTGCTCTTTTATTACGACTAGAGTTAATTACTCCTAATGAACTCATATTAACTGCGAGGCAGTATAATCAGGTGTTTACGCTACATGGTGCGATAATGGTATTTTTATTTATTATACCTTCTATTCCTGCAACCTTTGGAAACTTTTTTCTTCCTATACAACTGGGTACTATAGATGTTGCATTTCCAAAACTAAATTTAGCAAGTTTGTGGATTTATGTGTTGGGAGCAATATTTTGTTTTTATTCGATTCTTTCGGGATCAGTGGATACTGGTTGGACATTCTATACGCCATATTCTTCAACCGCAGGAGGCTCAATTATACCTATGGTTACAGGAGTGTTTATTTTAGGTTTTTCATCAATATTAACTGGAATAAACTTTATTGTTACTGTTCATAAAATGCGTGCTCCTGGATTGACATGGTTTAAACTACCTCTTTTTGTTTGGACCTTGTATGCAACTGCTATTATTCAGGTATTAGCTACACCAGTTTTGGCTATTACTCTTTTATTACTTGTATTGGAAAAAACAATGGGATTGGGTATTTTTGATTCAGCTCTAGGAGGAGACCCTGTTTTGTTTCAACATTTCTTTTGGTTTTATAGTCATCCGGCTGTTTATATTATGATTTTGCCTGCTATGGGAGTTATTTCGGAAGTAGTGGCAACTTTCTGTAAAAAAGAACTGTTTGGATACAGGATTATGGCATATTCTAGTTTAGCTATCGCAATTATAGCTTTTTTGGTTTGGGGACATCATTTGTTTGTTAGTGGACAATCTCCTTTTATAACAATGCTTTTTTCATTACTGACCTTTTTAGTTGGGATTCCATCAGGTATAAAGGTGTTTAATTGGATAGCTACTATGTATGCAGGAACTATTAATATGAAAACACCTTTTTTATATTTCTTATCTTTTATATTTTTATTTACAGTAGGGGGATTTACTGGAGTGGTTTTAGGAACGTTATCTTTAGATATCCATTTGCATGATACATATTTTGTAGTAGCTCATTTTCATTATGTGATGATGGGGGGAACTGTGATGGCATTTTTAGCTGGACTTCATTATTGGTGGCCAAAAATGTTTGGGAAGATGTATAACGAAGTAGCTGCGATAGTTGCATTTGTATTTATCTTTATTGGATTTAATGTAACTTTCTTTTCCCAGTTTATTTTAGGTGCTAATGGGATGCCTAGACGATATTATAACTATATAGATGAATTTCAATTACTGCACTTTACATCTACTGTAGGGTCTTGGTTATTGGCCGTTGGTTTTTTTATATCGTTAGCCTACTTTATATCTTCTTTGCGGTCAGGAAAGAAGGCTTCTGAGAATCCTTGGGAAAGCTCAGCATTAGAATGGAAAACGGCATCTCCTCCAGTGACTCAAAACTTTAGTACTATTCCTAAAAGAATTGATTCTGGCCCATATGACTATGACAAGGCTTAATAAGGAGAGTTATGAATATTGTAAAACATAAGGTTGCTCATCACTTTGCTAATGCTCATCAAGAGTTTTCATCTGCGAAGTTGGGGATGTGGCTGTTTCTTGCACAAGAGGTCCTTTTCTTTAGTGCTTTGTTTGTTGCTTATGCAATTTTTAGAGCCTTAAATCCTGAGATGTTTATTGAGGCTCATCATCATTTATCCTGGAAGATGGGGGCTTTAAATACTGTCGTTTTAATTATTTCTAGTTTTACAATGGTTATGTCTGTTAGAAGTGCTCAGCTGAGTAGACAAAGATCAACGTTTTGGTACTTAGCTGCAACTTTTTTTTGTGCACTTATGTTTATGGTTGTAAAATCATTTGAATATTATGAAAAGATAACTCACGGATATTTACCTTCTGTGTGGTTTTCTGGTGAGGGTACGTTTGAAAATTTACATATATTTTTTGGAATTTATTTTACTATGACTGGCTTACATGGTTTACATGTATTGGTAGGAATGGGATTAATAATTTGGTTAATGATCAAGACAGTTAAGGGGCATTTTTATGCAGACTATTTTACTCCACTAGAGAATGTTGGTTTGTATTGGCATTTGGTTGATTTGGTTTGGATTTTTCTGTTTCCATTGTTATATTTAATAGGATAGGAGAAGATATGAGCGACTCACATGAAGAACATTCAGGACACTTTATAATACCATTAAAATTTTATGTAATGACACTTGTTGCATTGCTTATTCTCACAGTAATCACTGTTTTAGTGGCTCAGATAGATTTAGGTCCGTTAAATATATATGTAGCGATGGGCGTAGCTGCGATTAAAGCAACATTTGTAATTTTATTTTTTATGGGAATGAAATGGGAAGAGGGATTTAATATATTGATTTTTATTGGATGTACAGCTTTTTTAGGATTGTTTTTGGCCTTTATTTTGTTAGATGGTTTTACGCGAACAGGTGTATATTCTAACGAAGATGAAATTATTAATATTAAGTCTCCTGTAAAGATAATATCAGATACTGACTATCATAACAGTCATTAAATGTTAGTGACTTTAATTTTTAGTTTTGTTTAATAGGAAGTTCCTTATGAGCGATGATCAAAACAATAACTATACATCTACAGATAGCTTTGTAGAAGAATATCAAAAGAAGATAAAAAAATTGCAGTATATTTCAAAATTAGATTTTGCCTCACCAGTTTCTGAAGAATTTATACCTGATGCATCTTCAGTGAAGAGTAGGGAGGGTGGGGATGTAAATTCTCATTTTAGCGTGATGAAAAATGATTTTCAGCAATCTTTTAATCGTCTTGAGAATCAATTTATCGCTCAATTTTCTGAATATAAAGAATTAAAACAAAGTGTTGAGGATGCGAAGAAAGAACTTGATCTGGCTGGGAAAATTAAATTAACCTATGAGTCTTATCATAAAATTGTTCAACAGTGTAAAGAAAAACGTGCTGACCTTGAGAAGCAATTAACGGAACAAGCCAGGAACTTAACTATTCAAAAGGATCTTTTTGAAAAGGAGCAAGAACAAGAATTTCAAATTAAAATTAAAGAGTATGATAGGTTAAAAGAAGATAAGCTTCTGTTTATTAATAAACAGAGGATTCATTTTGAACAATCTCAAATGGAACAGGTTGAATCCTTCCAATTTTTAATGTTTGAAGATATGCAGGTGCTTGAGCTTCAAAAAGATAAGATTAGGAATGATCATGCTTCCTTGAAGCAGTCTTTAAAATTAGATTTTTTGAAAGAGAAAGAAGAACATGATCGTTCTGTTCAGAACTTAACGTCATGTTTACATGAACAGATGCAATGTGTTGAGTTCGAGCAAAAGCAACTCTATAGTTCTTATGAAGAAGAGGTTCATCGTCTTACATGTCAATTTGAACTTGAAAAAAAGGCTTCTATGCATTCTTTAATGGAATTTTCTGAACAATTAGAGAAGAAGAAGTTGTTGTGGGAAAAAGAAAAGGTATCGGTTTCTGAAGATATTGATAGCATGCTTTTTTCTTTTGAGGTGAAGAAAAAGAAAATACTTGAAGATTTATCGAAGCAAAAGGAGAAGCTTGATTTAGATGTTAAATCTTTTCATTTTCGTCGTGATAAAGAATTAAAGCGTCTGGATGAAAAAGAAGCTGAAGTTGATAAACTCAATAATCAGAAAAAAAGAGAAGCGGAGTTAAGCTATTTAAAATATGAGCAGAAGTGCGCAACTCTTGTTGATACATTGGGTAGGCGTAGAGAAGAGCTTGAAATTCTTGACCAGGTGGCTTTTGAAAAGGCTCAGCTGCATCTTTTTCATATGACACAAATGAAAGGTTCTTTGAATGATGAAAAAGAGTCCATGGAGCATCGATTACAATCTGAATATGATCAAAAAAGGAAAGCGTTTTTTGATCAATTAACGTTGATGGAAGAAGAGAAAAAGATGGAATTTTCTAATAAGACTAAACAATTTGAAGAACAGCTAGATACACGTCGACGTGTTTTTGAAGAAGAGTTATTAAACCGTCGGCAGCAGATTGTTGATCAGTGTAAAAAGGAACAGAAAGTAGAGTTCGAACAACTGTTGCAATTTGAAAAGGATAAGTTTAATAGCCAAATGTCTACTTATATTGACAAAATTTCTAGTTATGAGTCTGAAATTGGGGATAAACAACATGATTTTTTGGACAGAGAAAAAGACCTTAAAGAGCAAATTAAAAAGTTAAACGAAGAAAATAAAGTGTTGCAATCAGAACTTGAAGATGTGGAGGTACAGACTCGTCAATCTACTATTAGTCAATTTGAAGATAAGTACAAAAAAATGTTAGGGAACTATAAGTCTCGTTCACATTTGGATCTTCAAAATTCAAGACAATATGGTATTCAATTGGAAAATAAATTAAAGCAAAGAGAGTTAGAAGTGAGAGACTCTCAGTTACGAATAAAGCGTTTGGAGTCTCAGTTGAACCAGTATTTACTTTCTTCGGATATGCCTTCAAAACAGGTTAAGCGTAAAGTGGGGGCTAAAATAGTGCGAAATTCATTTAATCAAAAAGGGTTTCAATGACTATTGTGAGGGATATTTTAGACTTAATTAAAGTACGTATTTTATTCTCTGCTCTATTGACGACGGTTTTGGGATACTTTTTAGCTGTAGATTCTGCTTCTTTTGATGTGCTTTTTTTGTTTTGGCTATGTTTGGGGCTAGGCTTTATATTTTCTTCAGCGGCGGCTATTAATCATGTTATGGAAGTAGGGACAGATGCCTTAATGGACCGTACCCAAAATAGGCCTTTGGTGAAGAAGCGGATTTCATTGCTTTCTTTTTGGATAGGGGTGTTGGTTTTGCTGCTTTTTGGGACGGCGATTCTTTATATAAAATTTAATTTAATGGTGTTAGTTCTTTCTTTATTTATACTCATTTTTTACGATGTAGTGTATACACCTCTTAAAAAAATTACGGTATTGAATACGTGGATCGGGGCATTTCCTGGGGCAATGCCTGTTTTGTGTGGATGGTTTTCAGTGCGAGATGATCTGGATTTTCTTATTATTGTTATTTTTTCAATTTATTATTGGTGGCAGTTACCTCACTTTTTCGCTATTGCTTGGATGAATAAAGAGTCTTATTTGAATGCTGGCCTAAAAATGATGAGTGTTGATGACAAAGGTGGACATAAAACTGCGTTTCACTTGTGTTTGTCTACCTTTATTTTTCTTGTTTTTTTAACTCTTCCCTTTTTCTTTAATTATGTGGGGTACATTTATTTTATTCCTTTAATGGGGCTTAGTATTCTTTTTTGCTATTATATTTTTTTGTTTTGTATACATAAAACAGTGTTGGCATCAAAGAAAATTTTGTTTTGTTCTATTCTATATCCTCCTTTAATTCTTTTGTTTATTGTGTTAGATTCACTTGTGTGACTATTGAAAATACACTTAAGGAAATACACGTAGCAGCTACTCATGGATTTTGTGCAGGTGTAGCTAGTGCTATAGAAGTGGTGGATCGTGCTTTAGAAAAGTATGGGAGACCGTTGTTTGTTCGTCATGAAATTGTTCATAATACTATGGTGATCGAATCTTTTGAAAAGCAGGGAGTTGTGTTTGTTGAAGAATTAGCGGAAGTTCCGTCTGACTCTACCGTTATTTTTAGTGCTCATGGTACGGCGCCAGGAGAATATACCCGGGCTAAGGAACGAGGTTTAACGATTATAGATGCGACCTGCCCGTTGGTGAGTAAAATCCATAGAGAGGCTGTTCGATTTTCGGAACGTGGGATTCAAACGGTGTTGATTGGACATCGTGGCCATCAGGAATTGATAGGAACATCTGGGTATGTTGATCAAGATTTGTTATTTATTGTTGAAAATGAGGATGATATAGATCACTTAACTTGCGACCCTAATAGTCCTATTGGATTTTTGACACAAACAACGTTGTCGGTAGATGAAACAAGTGATTTGATCTCAAAGTTACGTGAAAAATATCCAGATATTAAAGGGCCACCTAAGGCAGATATATGTTATGCAACGACTAATCGACAAAATGCTATTAAAGAAATTGCATCTTTTTGTGATGTTATTATTGTTTGTGGATCTCCAACGAGTTCGAATAGTAATCGTCTAAGAGAAACAGCTTCTTTAATGGGAGTGGATTCGTATATTATTGATACAGTGGATGAACTACAATTATCGTGGTTGGATGGAAAAACTAAATGTGGTGTTACTTCTGGTGCATCTGTTCCTCAAAGTATTGTTGATGATTTGTTGACTAGATTAAAAAAATCTTTTTCTGGAGTTTCTATTTTTGAATCTGAGAATATAGAAAAAGATATTAAATTTCCGTTACCTAATATTTAGTTTTTTTAAATAAAATTTTACTGTATAATCTTTCGGTATATTCATTTTAACAATTAGGTTTATTAGAGATCTTTTTTTTGATTTTTTATCATAAAGGAATAGTTTTTAATCTAAAAGGATTTTTGTATGTACCGTTTACCTGGTTTAGTATCTAGAACTGCCGCTGTTGTCGCGACAGTGTTGGAAGTAAAGAGGAATGAAGGGCTTCGAAACCCAGTAAAATGTGTGTCAGGGGCTTCTGTGAATGACTTGACTATGTCTCCTAGAAGCAGGTGTCTTGAGCCTTTTTTTAAAGCATGTGACATATTGTTGGCTTCTCAGAGTGAATCTCAAGAAATTGAACCTCAATCGAGTGAACCTCAAGAAATTGATCCTCAATCGAGTGAACCTCAAGAAATTGATCCTCAATCGAGTGAATATCAAGCGAGTTTATCTAGATGTTGGCCCGAAAAATTAATATACTCTTCTAACCCAGGTCTTTTATATGACGGTGTTTTTTGTGTAAGAAATATGTTCTTGAAATTAGGGCCTCTAATAGAGGAAATGTATTATATAAGTAATGATGATGGTGGACTATTAGGTCCATTAAAACGTGATAGTCCTAATTTCTTTACAGCAGATGGAGCACTTCCCATAACCGATCTAAATGATGTTAAATCTGTTATAAATAGGACGAGATATCTTAAAGAGACTGTAGCTAAAAGGAAAGGGTTAGCGTGTAGGGACTTTGTACCTGTCAATATTGGTGATATCACTATTCCAGAAGCAGAAAGGCCTAAAGTTTTAGGTGAGGTAGCAATGGTTTGGCAGTCTAGTTTGGAATGTAATCATGATTCTTATCCTCCTTATATTGGACTTCCTCGTTTGAGACAGTTGTATGCTGAAGATTTACAAAAAAGATTAGGTTTAACGCCAGATGAATTGCCCGGAGATAGAGTATTAGTTGCTTCAGGGTCTATAGGGTGTCAAATTGCTATTGAGGCACATTGTTCTTTTTTGGGTTCTTCTAATATGTCAGTAGATCAGACTCACTATTGGAAGCATATAGATATTGCGAATTCCTTAGGTGTGACATCGACATCATATGACTTTGTTGTAAGAGGAGACGACAATTACTTACATCTTAATACAGATGCCGTTAATGCATTTGGTAAAACAGGAGGAGGCGTAATTGTTTTAAACTTTGGAAACCCTTTTTCATATTCACCTAACAAGGCGGATTCAGGTGCTTTTATTAAGTGTATTGAAGATTGGAATGAGGCTAATCCAGAGAAGCAAATTTCGGTAGTTTTAGATGGTGCCTATGATGGTTTTCAGCAAGCGGATGGTTTTACCTTCCCGTCTTTGTTATTAAAAAGTAAAGTTCCATCTACCTATGTTCATCCAAGAACAAAGGAAGGGTTTGCTACAGGTTCAAGGCTAGGGGATGTCGCTACTAATTGTGATGATATTCATGAAATGTGTGTTGCTAATAAGAGTAGACTTGGGTCAGATTCTCGAGTCGAGCAAGAAGTTGAAATTAAGTTGATGCAAAGTGATTCTTTTAAAAAGAGCGTTCTGACGTGTTTTAAAGAAGTTCAAAATAGAAAGTCGTATTTTTGGAGCTTATTAAATACACAAGTTGATACTCTTAGAGTTGATGATCCAAAGGTAGCTATAAAAATTAATCAAATTGTGGATGATACGACTCCTTTTTACCTTGAATCAGGAGCTCCGTATTTGTTTTTGAATTTTGAATCTTTGCAACAAGATAATCTATCGTTAACTATTACACATATTGCGGATCAATTTGCTAAAGAAGGGGTTGTATTAGTTTCTGGAGATTGTTTTGCGTTGGATCCAGAGAATCCTACAGGCTTTAATAAGTCTTGTGTTCGAATTGCGTTTGGGGCACTGGATAACAGGTGTTGGGAAGAACAATTAGAACGGGTAGCTCAGGCTGTTCAAAATATCGTAAAGGCTTCGGTTATCTAAGATATAATTTTTTCACTTTTCTTTAATTGAATAAGAGATGTTTCGTAGTTTTTAGGGGCTTCGTATCCTAAGAGATTACAAAGTGTAGCTGCAATATTTGCAAGCCCAGGGTTTTCTATAGATTTTTGAAGTATATAGGGGCATTCTTTTCGAGAATCTATTATAGCGCAAGGGACTGGATTTAATGTGTGAGCCGTTTTTTCGGTTTTAATTCCATCTTTTACAGTATACATTTCATCTGCATTACCATGGTCTGCTAATACAATAACAACTCCTTTTTGCTGAAGGACTTCATGAACAATTTTTTGAGTACAGGAGTCTGTTGTTTCTAAAGATTGGATGGTAGCAGAGAGGTCTCCAGTATGTCCGACCATGTCTCCATTTGGAAAATTGATTCGTCCAAATTGAAATTGCTTGGATTTTAATAATTCTAATGTTTTGTTAGTGATTTCATGAGCTTTCATGTCAGGAGCTTCGTTGAAAGGTATTTTATCAGATGGAATTTCAATATAATTTTCAAGGTCTTTATTGATATACCCTGATTTATTTCCATTCCAAAAGTAGGTAACATGGCCATATTTCTGTGTTTCAGAAATGGCAAAACTTTTGATTTGTTGATGACATAAATATTCGCTAACACTGTTTTTAATGGTAGGAGGTTCTACTAAAAAATGTTTGGGTAGTTTTAGATCTCCATCATATTGCATCATTCCTGCATAAAATACAGAGGGCTTTCGTTTTCTATCGAATTTATCGAAATCATCGTTTTCAAAGGCCATGGATATTTCTATACCTCTATCTCCTCGAAAGTTGGTGAAAAAGACAGTGTCATGGTCTTCAATGGTTCCCACAGGACTGTTGTTTTGGGTAATAACAAAAGGAGGAATATATTGGTCATTTAATGACGGATCAGATTGATATGCGTCTTTTATAGCAGATTCAGCACTTTTAAATTCATTTCCTAAGCCAAGAACATGTGCATTCCACCCTCTTTCTACGATAGACCAGTCGGCGTTATAGCGATCCATTGTTGTGATCATTCTTCCTCCACCAGAGGCAATTTTAATATCACACTCTTCTTTGAGAGACTCGATAAGCTCATTTAATGTATTAAGATAGGTTAGAGCAGATCGACCTCTCACATCACGGCCATCAAGTAAAATATGCAATCTTATTTTTTTAATTCCTTCGTTGCATGCCTGTTTGATGATGTCGCATTGATAGTCGATATGATTATGTACGTTCCCATCCGAAAGTAATCCTATAAGATGAAGAGTACTTTTTTGTGTTAAGCAGTTTGAGATGCCTTGTTTCCAAGTGTCATTTGAATAAATAGAATGGGTTTCTAGGGCTTTTTTTACTAAAGCGGATCCTTGATCAAATATTCGTCCTGCGCCTAGGGCGTTGTGGCCTACTTCGCTATTCCCCATATCGTTATCTGAGGGCATTCCCACTGCTGTGCCATGGGCTTTGAGTTCTGTGTAGATGTTTTCTTTCGACTTTAGTGAATCTAAAAATGGGGTGTTGGCTTTAAAAACGGCATTGCTATCATCGTTTTTTCCTATTCCTACACCGTCTAAAATAATAAGTACAACAGGACCTTCGGGCTGTGTATAAGATTCTAAAGGTTTTAACTCTAGTGTCATTAGGTATAGTGTAAAAGTATTTAGGAGATAGGTGAAGATCTTTAATCTATTTATCGTTTTATTTCCAAATAATTTTAATTACAGTATACTATCTTTCTTAATTAAGGAATTAACATATGGCTGAAATAAAAGATTTTAGATTTGAATTGTTAATGGATGCTGGAAACGGTGCCCAAAAAGCTGGAGATATTCTGGTGAAAACCTTTGCTAAGGCAGGTGTTTATGTCTTTATTGAACCTATTATCCCTGCTGAAATTAGCCCCCCTAAACGTACCCCTCATTCTTTGTCTGGAGCGGTTATTCGTGTTTCTTCGGATGAGATTAGTAATATAGGGTCGTATTCGCAATTTGTATTGGTTGAACATGAAATTTTACTTGATCGTCGATGTGATGATCTTGAATTTGATAAAGATGCGGTCATTTTGATGGACTTTGGAAATGAACGTAGAGCTAAAGAGGCTTATGAAAACGTGAGTAAACGAGTGTTGGATGCTGGATTGAATCTAGTTCCTTTTTCCATTAATGACGATTCTGAAGCTATTATAAAAGAGCTAAATGGTAATGGTAAAAATATGTATTATTTGGGTCTGCTTTCTTATTTTTTTACAGTAGATACTTCCATTGTTGAAATTATTATTCGTGAGACCTTTAAAAAGTTGCCGGCTGAAAAACTAGAAAAAAATATTAATCTTTTTCATAATGGATACTCGTATGCTTCCTCATTAAAGCAAGATCGTTATGAATTTCCTTCATTAATTGATGAATCTGAAAAAGTGTTGTTGGATGGCAATACGGCTATGTCATTAGGGATTATTGATTCTGGCTTTAAATTGTTTGCGGGGTATCCTATTACGCCGGCGTCTACTATTATGCATAATTTAGCTCGCTTATTGCCAGCTTATGGAGGGACTCTTCATCAGGCAGAAGATGAAATATCGGCTATTGGTACGGTTATTGGATCTTATTTTTCTGGAGTTCCGGCTATTACTGCGACGTCTGGGCCTGGACTTTCTTTGAAGCAAGAGTTTATAGGATTGTCTGTATCTGCTGAAATTCCCTGTGTGGTAATTAATGTTCAACGTGGGGGGCCTTCCACAGGTTTGCCTACTCGAACAGAACAAACAGATTTGTTTTCAGCTGCATTTGGAAGTCATGGAGATAGCCCTAAAGTTGTAATTAGTGTTGCTAATGTGGAAGATTGTTTTTATGTGCCTCATGTTGCTAGGTATATTGCAGAAAAGTGTCGACTTCCTGTGATTATTTTAAGTGATTATATGACGTCTTCGAGTTATCGAGTGTTGGATAAGTTAACATTGAATAAGATGGACGATATAGAGACTATTCAAGATTTCGTCTTAGATCGGTTTTTTATGAAGCGCTTGCCGGACACCATTGAGATGGTGAAAGGTAATCAAGATACACCCGGACAGACGGGTGGGATGAGGCGTGTAACAGGTTTGAACACGAATGAAGATGGTTTTGTTGAATATTCGTCAGTGAGCAATCAACGTTCCCATGAAATTCGTAATCAAAAAGTGCATCATGTTAAAGACGCATTATTGGAACCAGAGTCCTTTGGTTCTCAAGATGGAGATATTCTTATAGTTGGATGGGGGAGTACACGAAGTGTTATTGAAGAGTCTGTTCAAAAATTAAGTGAAAAAGGACTATCTGTAGGCGGATGTCATCTTAAAATTGTATATCCTTTAGCGCCTATGCTTAAGGAAGTGTTTTCACGATATAAATTTGTAGTATCAATAGAAGTCGCTTATGGAGATTCTATGAAATATACCCCTTTTGCTACACTGCTGCGCTCGGAGACTTTGGTGGATGTTCGCGGTTTAATAGCTCAGGCTACGGGACGTCCCTTAAAGCCTGTTCAAGTTGTAGAAAAAGTGGAATCCTTTCTTAAGGAGAATGTAAATGCCTGAAGAAAAAAAAGCTCTTTCTATGAAAGATTTGAAATCCTCTGATCCTAGATGGTGTACGGGATGTGGTGATTATACTATTTTGGTTGGGCTCCGTAAGTTTATGGTGAATAATCAGCTTGAACGTGAAAATACGGTAAATGTGTCAGGTATTGGGTGTTCGGGTCGTATTCCTCATTATATGAATACTTATGGGATTCATTCCTTGCATGGTCGTTCGGTTCCTGTTGCGTTGGGGATTGTGTTAGCTCGACCAGACTTAAATGTATTTGTTCATTCTGGAGATGGAGATAGTTTAAGTATTGGTGGGAATCATTTAATGCATGGGATCAAGAAAAATTTTAATTGTGTATATTTGTTGTTTGATAATCAGATTTATGGATTGACTAAAAATCAGACGTCTCCGACTACACGAAAAGGGTTACCTACACAAAGTCAGCCTTCTGGATCTATGTTAGAACCCATTAATCCTATTCATTTTGCTTTGGGATTAGGAGCTTCATTTATAGCAAGTACGGCGGATTGGTTAGGTACTCATTTTGTGGATACGCTTGATAAGGCTTTTAAGCATAATGGATTTTCTTTTGTTCATGTTGCACAACGTTGTCCTAAATTTAATCCTGCTGCATGGGATTTTCAAGAGTCTTCCTGGATTACCTTTTTAACAGATGAAACCCATGGAGTAGCTAATGATGCAAAAGGTGCTCCTGATGCTAAGGTTTTAGCTCATAATCCGTTGGATTTTGATGAGGCTATGAAGAAGGCTAATGGGGTTCCGGATATTTTTGGTGTTTTTTATAAAGAAGATAAAGCTGTTTATAATGATTTATTAATTCAGCAGAATGATAGTGTAGAACAAAAGAGTCGCGATTCTCTTTTAGATTCCTTTATTATTTAATGGCTGTTATTTCTCAGGAAACTGTCTCTATTTATGATTTAGTTGGAAATACGCCTCTTTTGGAAATTGTTCATAATCGATCTGAGTCTGTTAAGATTTTAGCAAAATGTGAGTGGTATAACCCTAGTGGATCTGTCAAAGATAGGGCTGCACATTGTATTTTTCAGGATGCGTTAAAGAGTGGAGAACTCAGTAATAAAATTTTAATTGATGCGACTAGTGGGAATACGGGGTTGGCATTTGCAATGTTAGGGGCTTTTTATCAAGTGCCTATTGAGTTGGCTTTGCCGGAGAATGCGTCTTTAGAGAGAAAACTGCTTATCAAAAATTATGGAGCTAAGATTCATTTTACTTCTTCTATGGAAGGAACGGATGGGGCTCAACGTTTTGTTCAGGATTTAGTTAAACAATACCCAGAAAAATATTTTTATCCAGATCAATATAATAATGAATTGAATTGGAAGGCTCATTTTCAAACGACGGGTCCTGAAATATGGTCTCAAACGAAGGGAGCTGTGTCGCATTTTGTAGCAGGGTTAGGGACATCGGGGACTTTTGTTGGGACGAGTAAATTTTTGAAAGAGAAGGGGGTTCATTGTGTGTCTGTTCAGCCTGATAATCCGTTGCATGGTTTAGAAGGGTGGAAGCATATGGAAACGGCGATTGTTCCGGGTATATATGATGCTTCTGTTGCTGATGACAATAGAGTGGTTTCTACGGATAGGGCTTTTTCGTATGCGCGTTCGGCTTTTTGTCATTTAGGGTTAGCATTATCGCCTAGTTCAGCAGCCAATTTAGTGGTGGCAAAAGATATGGCTGATTCTCTTGAATCAGGTGTTGTTGTGACGGTTTTTCCTGATAATGCGTCAAAGTATTTACAGGATTCATTTTGGAAAGATGATGATTATATTATCGAAAATCCATTCTTCTGAAATTCAACAACATAGTTTAGAAGCCTTTCCTTTTGAATGCTGTGGAGCTGTTATTGGAGATGTTTCTGATGATCGTAAACATGTAAAAGAGTTGATTCGTTTGGATAATCAATCTACAGAAAATCAGCGTAGACGTTTTATGGTTACGGATGCTGATTATCAGTATGTGGAAACAGTTGCAAAAGAAAAAAAACTCACTCTTTTGGGTTTTTATCATTCTCATCCTAATCATCCTGCTCAACCGTCTGAAACAGATTTGAAGTATGCGTGGCCTTTTTTTTCTTACTTAATTCAGTCTGTTTATGATACAACTATTAAAGACCTTCATTCATTTGTACTTGATTTAGATACACAACAGTTTAAGGAAGAAGATGTTAAAGTTTCCGACTAGTTCTTTTAAGCTTAATAGATTGTTAAATTTTAGGTATAATATAAAAAAATTTAGTAGGTAGGTAATAATATGTCGTTAAAAGTGATTGTTCCAACTCCGTTAAGACCTTCTTTAAATAATCAAGATGAGTTGAGTGTAGACTTTGAAGGGACCTTAAAGGAATTTTTATTGTCTTTAGCTCAGGAGTACCCAAAAGTATCTCAGTATATTTTTGATGATCAAAAAGAAGTTCGAAAATTTATCAATTTTTATGTCAATGATCAGGATATTCGTGATCTAGATTCTACAGAAACGATTTTGAAATCTGGGGATGTATTATCTATTGTTCCATCTATTGCAGGCGGATGTAGTGGCACTTTCTAAAGAAGAGTTAAAGAGATATTCTAGGCACCTTACCTTGCCAGAGGTAGGGATGGAAGGGCAAGAGAAACTAAAACTAAGCTCTGTTTTGGTTGTAGGATGTGGAGGGCTAGGCTGTCCATTGGTTACTTATTTGGCTGCAGCTGGAGTAGGGCGCATCGGAATTATTGATTTTGATGTTGTGGATGAGTCTAATTTGCAAAGGCAAGTATTATTTGCAACGTCAGATATTGGGAAGTCAAAGGTGGATGTTGCCAAAGCCAAAATTTTAGATTTAAATCCTTATATTGAAGTAGAAACATATCAAGAAGCGTTAAGTACGGAAAATGCATTGGACTTGTTTAAAAAGTATGATGTGGTGGCGGATGGAACGGATAATTTTGCAACACGGTATTTGGTCAATGATGCTTGTGTTTTGACAGGGACTCCTAATGTATACGGGTCTATTTTTCGTTTTGAGGGTCAAGTAACGGTGTTTAATTACAAAGAGGGGCCTAATTATCGTTGTTTATATAAAGAACCTCCTCCTCCTGGATTGGTTCCTTCTTGTGCAGAAGGAGGCGTTTTGGGGGTGTTGCCGGGTGTTGTTGCGACGCTTCAGGCTACAGAGGTATTAAAGGTTTTATTGGACAAAGGAGATATAGCGTCAGGTCGATTATTAATTTTTGATGCGTTGAAATTTACGTTTCGGCAGTTAGAGATTAAGAAGCGGGATGACTATGAGATTAAGGAACTTATAAATTATCAAGAATTTTGCGGGGTGCCACAAGTGGATTTAAATAATGAGATAAAAGATGATGAAATTACGGTTCAAGAGTTAAAAGAGAGGCTAGATAAAAAAGAGTCGTTTGAAATATTAGATGTTAGAGAAGAGTTTGAATATGATATTTGTCATTTAGAAAATTCTCAGCTTATTCCCTTAGGTGAATTTGAAGATTCTATTCCTCAATTGAGTCCATCAAAAGAGTATATCGTTCATTGTAAAATGGGAGGTAGAAGTGCTAAAGCTGTTTTAATGATGCAAGAAAAAGGTTTTACTAGGGTTAAAAATTTAGTTGGAGGCATTAGGGCTTGGGCTGAAGAAATTGATACTTCTATGGAGGTGTATTAATGAGATTGAAAAAGACAGAAATATCGCCGAATGATTTAAAACAACGCATTGACGACAAAGAAGATTTTGTTTTAATGGATGTGAGAGAACCTGAGGAATTTGAAATTTGCCATATCAATGGATCTATTTTAGTTCCTTTTTCTGAGTTTGAAGATCATTTGCCGGACTTTAGTCGGGAAAGAGAGTATGTTCTTCATTGTAAGACAGGGGATACAAGTGAAGAAGCTCTTTCAGTTTTAAAGAAAAAAGGTTTTCTTAGTGTGAAGACATTAGAAGGCGGTATTATGAAATGGGCAGAGTTAATTGAACCGAGAATGGAAAAATATTAATAAAGGAGTAAATAAAGATGAATAAATCAAAAGTAACAGTAGTAGGGGCAGGAAATGTTGGAGCGACGGCCGCTCAACGAATAGTTGAAAAGCAATTAGCCGATGTAGTGTTAATAGATATAGTTGAAGGTTTACCTCAAGGAAAAGCTTTGGATATGATGCAATCTGCAGCTACCGAAGGCTTTGATACGCATATTAAGGGAACAAATGATTATGCTGATACAGCTGGGTCTGATGTAGTTGTAATTACTGCAGGGATTGCACGTAAACCTGGAATGAGTCGGGATGATTTATTAAATACAAATGCTAATATTGTAGGTTCAGTTACAGAGCAAATTGTTAAATACTCTCCAGACTGTATTATTGTTGTGGTATCAAATCCTTTGGATGTTATGACTCAATTGGCTTATCACAAATCTGGATTTGATTCTAAACGTGTTGTAGGGATGGCAGGGGTTCTTGATTCTTCTAGATATGCATGTTTTATAGCGGAAGCTTTAAATTGTTCAATTAAAGATGTTAGAGCGATGGTTCTTGGTGGACATGGAGATACAATGGTGCCAGTTCCTCAATATACTACAGTAAATGGGATTTCAATTAATGAATTGTTACCAGCTGATAAAATTGAAGAAATTAATGATAGAACAAGACATGGAGGGGCAGAAATTGTTAAGCATTTAAAAACAGGATCTGCTTATTATGCTCCTTCAGCCTCTTCTGTAGCAATGGTGGAAGCTATTTTGTTGGATTCAGGAAGAATTTTACCTTGTTGTGCATTGTTGAGTGGTGAATATGGAGTCAATGATTTATATTGTGGAGTACCAGTGGTATTAGGACGAAAGGGGGTTCAAAAAATTATTGAACTTCCTCTAAATTCAACAGAATTACAGGAGTTGCAAAACTCTGTTTCAGCTGTAAAAGAATTAGGAAATAAGTTATTGCAAGTGTAATTTCTTATTGAAAATGTTTTATTCCTAGTTGTTATCGGATATAATAACTGGTGAATTTAAATGATTATTTTATTTTTAAAATGTCATTGAGTCAGATTTATGACATACGTTATATTAATATGGAGTTTGTATGATTAATTATTTAAAGACAAGTATTGGTCAAAAACAATTAGTGGCAATTTCAGGATTAGGAATGGTTTTCTTTTTAATTGCTCATCTACTAGGTAATTTTTTAATTTTTCTGGGGCCTCAGGCAATAAATGATTACTCCGATAAATTACATGATTTAGGGCCGTTATTATGGGTCGCTAGAATTGGGCTAATTGTTATTTTTTTAATGCACTTTTCTTTAGTTGTTTATTTAACAATGAAGAATAAAAAAGCTAGGCCAGTTGAATATGTAAAACCTCTTCATAAAAAAACTAGGTCAATTTTTACAGCTACAATGAGAATATCTGGTGTTTTGATTTTTGTTTATATTTTTTGGCATTTATATGACTATACCTTAACTCCGCACTCTATGGATAACTCAGTAATAAATGGAGAATATTATGGTTTGTATGGACATGTATATAATTCATTCTTAAATCCAATAAGGTCTGTTTTTTATATACTTGTCATGTTTTCTATTGGATTTCATTTAATTCATGGAGTGTATAGTGTTTTACAAACTTTTGGTTTTTCTCACAAAGTGTATTCTCCAGTTATAAAAAAGACTACGGTGACTTTAGCGATTTTACTGTCTTTAGGCTTTTCCTCAATTCCGGTATATGTATTAATTCATAATAATTTGAATTGGAGTTTATAGTCATGACAAAAAAAGTGTTAGATTCTAAGTGCCCTGAAGGTGATTTAGCAGATAAGTGGACCCAGCATAAGTTTAATATGAAGTTGGTCAACCCGGCCAATAAGAGAAAGCATAAAGTGATTGTAATTGGAACTGGTTTAGCCGGAGCTTCGGCATCTGCTACTTTGGCAGAGTTAGGGTACAATGTTCATACTTTTTGTTTTCATGATACGCCCAGAAGAGCACATAGCATTGCTGCTCAAGGTGGTATAAATGCTGCAAAGAATTATCGTAATGATGGTGATAGTGTGCACAGACTATTTTATGACACTATTAAAGGTGGAGATTTTAGAGCTCGAGAGGCCAATGTGCATCGATTAGCAGAAATTAGTGTGAATATTATTGATCAATGTGTGGCTCAGGGAGTTCCTTTTGCTAGAGAATATGGAGGTCTGTTAGACAATAGATCATTTGGTGGGGCTCAGGTATCACGTACGTTTTATGCAAAGGGGCAGACGGGACAGCAGTTACTTTTAGGAGCTTATAGTGCATTAATGAAGGAAGTTAACTCTGGAGGGGTGATTTTACATACTCATTATGAAATGATGGACTTAGTCATGGTAGATGGAAAAGCTAGAGGTGTTGTTGTTAGACACTTGCTTACTGGAGAGATTGAAACTCATTCTGCAGATGCTGTTATTTTAGCCTCTGGAGGGTATGGAAATGTCTTTTATTTATCTACGAATGCAATGGGATGTAACGTTACGGCGACGTGGCAGGCGCACAAGCGCGGGGCTTTATTTGCTAACCCTTGTTATACACAGATTCATCCGACCTGTATTCCTGTTCATGGTGATTATCAATCTAAATTAACGTTGATGAGTGAATCTTTGAGAAATGATGGAAGAGTGTGGGTTCCTAAAAAAGCTGGAGATGATCGACATCCTAATGATATCCCTGAGGACGATAGAGATTATTATTTAGAACGAAAGTATCCTAGTTTTGGAAATTTAGTCCCACGTGATCTAGCATCTAGAAATGCTAAATATGTGTGTGATGAGGGAAGAGGAGTTGGTCCTACAAAATTAGCTGTTTACTTGGATTTTGGTGATTCGATAAAAAGATTAGGAAAAGATGCTATTGCTGCTCGATATGGGAATTTATTTGATATGTATCAGAGTATTACGGATTCTAATCCTTATGAAGAACCTATGATGATTTATCCTGCTGTGCATTATACGATGGGAGGACTTTGGGTTGATTATAACTTGATGTCTAATATTGAAGGGTTATTTGTCTTGGGGGAGGCTAATTTTTCAGATCATGGAGCCAATCGATTAGGAGCGAGTGCTTTGATGCAGGGCTTATCGGATGGTTATTTTGTTATCCCTTATACTTTGGGTAATTATTTGGCGAATGTTGATTTGGTTGCTGTTGATGAAAATTCTTCTGAATTTACCGAAGCAAAATCGTCTATTGAGTCTAAAATCAAAAAGTTGTTAGCAATTAAAGGAACAAAAACGGTTGATGAATTTCATAGAGAGTTAGGTTTACTGGTATGGGATAAGTGTGGGATGTCTAGAAATGATGCGGGACTAAGAGAGGCGTTAGAAAAAATTCCAAAGATTAGAGAAGATTTTTGGGCTAATGTTATTGTTCCAGGTGGAAATGATGAGTATAACCAAACCTTAGAGAAGGCATTGCGTGTTGCGGATTTTCTAGAATTTGCAGAGTTGATGTGTTTGGATGCTTTGGAACGCACAGAATCATGTGGAGGTCATTTTAGAGAAGATAGCCAAACCCCAGAAGGAGAGGCTCTAAGAAATGATGAGGAGTTTTCATATGCAGCAGCTTGGGAATTTACAGAGGTAGGAAAGAAACCTGTGTGTCATAAGGAGAAGCTAGAGTTTGAATTTGTTAAACCTAGTGTAAGGAGTTATAAATAATGTCTAAAAAAATGAATTTAACTCTTAAAGTTTGGAGACAGTCTAAAGAAGATGCGAAAGGGCATTTTGAAACATATGCAGTGAAAGATGTTGATGAAGATGCTTCATTTTTGGAAATGTTGGATGTTTTAAATGAAACGTTGTTAAAAAAAGGCAAAGATCCTATTGCTTTTTCACATGATTGTAGAGAAGGTATTTGTGGAACCTGTGGAGCGGTAGTTAACGGAGAAGCTCATGGGCCAAGAGATGAAACGACCTTGTGTCAGCTACATATGAGATCTTTTAACGATGGAGATGAAGTTGTTTTAGAGCCTTTTAGATCTCGGGCACTTCCTATTGTGAAGGATTTAGTAGTTGAACGGTCTTCTTTTGACAGGATTATTCAAGCGGGAGGGTATGTTTCTGTACGGACAGGAAGTTCTCCTGATGCTAATTCTATTCCCATACCCAAAAAAGATTCCGATGATGCCTTTGATGCGGCTCAATGTATTGGGTGTGCAGCGTGTGTTGCGGCTTGTCCTAATGCCTCTGCAATGTTGTTTATGTCGGCTAAAGTGAGTCATTTATCGTTGTTGCCACAGGGACAGCCTGAGAAGAAGAAACGTGTATTGTCTATGGTAGATCAAATGGAGAAAGAAGGTTTTGGAGCGTGTTCTAATGAATATCAATGTGAGGCAGCGTGTCCAAAAGGGATATCTGTCAAATATATTGCACGTATGAACCGTGAGTTTTTAGCGGCGAGCATTTCATCTGAAGAGTAATGGATACTATTAAACAGAGTTTGCTAGATGCTAGGGCTTGTGTCGACTCTGTTTTGAATGATGAGTCTATGCTATCTACTATAGATAGATGTTCAGCATTAGTAGCACATGCTTTTTTAGATAATAAAAAGGTGATTATTTGTGGGAATGGGGGAAGTGCCTGTGATGCGATGCATTTTTCAGAAGAGTTTACAGGGCGTTTTAAAAAAGATAGAAAAGCGTTGCCTGTCATTTCGTTAACAGACCCTTCTTTTTTAACCTGTGTTGCTAATGATTATGGCTATGATCATGTTTTTCAACGCGGGGTAGAAGCCTATGGTCAGTCTGATGATGTGTTTATAGGAATTTCAACAAGTGGGAATTCTAAGAATGTATTAAATGCATTTATCGCGGCGAAAGAGTTGGGGTTAAAAACGGTGTCTTTTTTAGGAAAAGATGGCGGTGTTATTAAAGGTTTTGCTGATTATGAATTTTCGGTGTCTTCCCCAGATACAGAGCGTATTCAAGAAGTTCATATGTTGCTGCTTCATATTATGATTGAACAGGTTGAAAGACGTCTTTTTCCAGATCTTTATAGATAATGTTTAAGAGTTAAAAATAGTGTGTACTATTATGTGTTCACAAGGATACATAAATGGATTTATATGCACATCAATTTTTTAATGATGAAGATGTACAGTCTGCCATTGATTGTCTAATAGAAAGGCTATCATTTTATAAACAATCGATAGATACTGTCCGTCCCAAGAAAGAGATTTGTCAGTCTCATTTTGAGAAGTTGAATGGGATTGTGACAGAGAGTAGAGGGGGGTTATATTACCCTTATTTGTCTTCAGGTTTAGGTAATGGGGCTTATGTTGAGTGTTCGGATGGCAGTGTTAAATTAGACTTTATTAGTGGTATTGGATGTCACTGGGCTCATAGTGATGAGGATGTGATTCGACATAGTATACGTGGAGCCTTACATGATACGGTAATGCAAGGTAATCTTCAGCAACATGAAGGATCTGTAGAACTCTTTGATATGCTTACTCGTTTTTCTGGTTTAGATTATGCTTTTTTAACAACGTCAGGCGTTATGTCTGTAGAGAATGCCTTGAAAATATGTTTTCAGTATAAAAAACCGGCTTCTAGAATTTTAGCCTTTTCACATTGTTTTTGTGGGCGTACTTTGGCGGCGGCTTCTATTACGGATAAATCGGCAAATCGAGATGGACTTCCTATTGTGTTGCCGGTTGATTATGTGCCATTTTATGATGCATGTGACCCGAAAAAGAGTATAGAAAAATCTGTGGGTATGTTGAAGGAGTATTTGAAACGTTACCCAAATGAATATGCCTGTATGAAGTTTGAGTTAATACAGGGTGAAGGTGGATTTAAAGTGGGGTCTAAGCCTTTTTTTCTAGCGTTAATGAAGGTGTTAAAAGAGCATGATATTCCTGTTTATATTGATGAAATTCAGACTTTTGGACGAACTACTCAGTTGTTTGCATTTCAAATGTTTGGTTTAGATGAGTTTGTAGATATTGTGACTATTGGGAAACTGTCTCAAGTGTGTGCAACGTTGTATAAAAAATATTTAAAACCTAAACCGGGATTGATCAGTCAAACGTTTACAAGTTCTACATCAGCTATCGAGTCATCTAAGCATATTATTAATACATTGGTGAAGGAGTCTTATTTTGGAAAAGATGGGAAGAATGCTAGAGTTCATGGCTATTTTGCTAGAAAGCTTAGAGTGTTGCAGAGACAATACCCTGAGTTAGTTTCTTGTGTTAATGGCGTGGGGACTATGATTTCTTTTGTGCCTTTTTCGGGTGAACGTGAGAAGGTGCTGGCCTTTGCTCGAAAATGTTATGACAATGGTTTAATTTGCTTTGTAGCGGGGAATAATCCTACAAGGATTAGATTTTTAGTGCCTATTGGAGGTCTTGTTAATGAAGATATTGATTTAGCGATTACTATCATAGAAAAGACTCTTTGTGATAGTTAGAAAGGAGTACGAATGCTTGAATACTTGATGTTTAGGCCTGTTAGAATAGATGATTTAGACGATGTTTTTCATTTATCATTGAAGGCTCAATTTGGCTTGTCTACCTTACCTAAAGATAAGCAAATGCTAGAAGATATTATTTTAAAGTCAGAGACATCATTTTCGAATCGAAATCCACGGAATGAATTGTATTTATTTGTGTTAGAAGATATTCGTCAAAATAAGGTAGTAGGGACTTCGGGTATTCAAGGAGAGGTGGGTGTTGATGACGATTTTTTTGTGTATAAGCGTATTCATAAACACGTTTCCGACTCTTTTTTAAAGAAAGAAAAGAAAACGGTAGAATTGCATTTGCAAAATAATCCTATCAAGTCCTCTAAGTTAGGAACATTGTATTTAGATCCAGAGTATAGGAGTTATGGTGTGGGGAGATTCTTATCTATTGCTAGGTTGTCTTTTATAGCCAATCATCGATCGTGGTTTAAAGACTCGATTATTACTGAATTGAGAGGCGTTTCGGATGAATTGGGGCATTCTCCGTTTTGGGATCATGTCATGAAACCTTTTTTTAATGTTTCGTTTTATGAAGCGGGAGTGATGGCTCAAACGTCTGATACATTTATAGGTTCATGTATTCCTCGTATTCCGTTGTTGGTGGATATTATGCCGACACATATTCAGGATATTATTGGAAAAACACATCCATATACTATTCCTGCAATGAAAATTTTGCAATCTGAAGGATTTGAAATGATAGACTTGATTGATATTTTTGATGGGGGACCTAAAATGAGAGCTTTAACAGACCATATTAAAGCTGTTCGTCGTACTGTTTTTTCGTCAAGATATACATTAACGGGGACATTGGAAAATAAGAATTTATATATCTTTTCTTCTGGAAGGGGAGATAGTTTTAGGTCTTGTTGTTCTCAAGGAGTTGAAGATAAGGATCAAAATACTATTTGTGTTCATGATGAACCTGCTTTACAGCATGTTTTAAAGCAGGGTGAACTTCTGTCTTACCTTCGACTTTATCCTAAATCAAGGAGGTCGTATCAGTATACGGCTCCAGTGAGTTATTCATTACAGGGTCTTTCTCAGACTCCTTTTTTGGCTTGTTTTTCTCAGTGGTTTCAAGAATTATCACGCTGTCAATCAAGTCTTTTTTATCGTTAAGATGAATTCATTTCATTCTTTAAATCCAGCAGATGAGACAGTCATTTCGACTCATCAATGTACAGAATTTTCAGATATAGATTCGTTTTTTTTGACGTGCAGAACAGCGTTTTCTGTCTGGAGAAAAAAAAAGTATTCAGAGAGAAAAACGAAGATTCTTCAATTGAAAGATAAACTTCAGTTTTATCGTAATGAACTGTCTTCGTTGATTGCTTTAGAAACAGGGAAGCCATTATGGGAATCTACGGCAGAGGTTAATGGGGCCATCACTAAAATTGATATTACGATTGAATCGTTTGAAGAGCGAATGACATCGATTTTGTTTGAGAAGGAGTCTATTCAGTATCGAAGCGTATATAAGCCTATAGGGGTGTTTGTTGTGATTGGCCCCTTTAACTTTCCAGTTCATTTGCCTTTAGGGCAGATTATTCCAGCTGTATTATCGGGGAATGGGGTATTGTTTAAACCTAGTGAATATACAACTGGTGTAGGGGAATTAGTGATTAAAATTCTTAATGAGATTGAATTTCCTCAAGGGTTAATTCAGTTGGTTAAGGGAAACTCTAAAGTAGGGCACTATATGGTTCAGCATCAACAGGCAGATGGGGTTTTATTTACAGGAGGGTATCATGCAGGACGGTCTATTTCTGCTGAATGTGGATCTAGTCCTGAAAAAATAGTGGCACTGGAAATGGGGGGGAATAATCCTTTAGTAGTGTCATCATATAATGATCAGGAGAAAGTGGCGTCTATTATTAAGCAGTCGGCTTTTTTGACTGCAGGGCAGCGCTGTACTTGTTCTCGTCGTTTGATTCTTGTTGGGAATCAAGAGTCATTAATTGAGTCTTTGATTCAAGAGACGAAATCTATTGTGCTGGGTTCTTTTCAAGATGATCCGGAGCCGTATATAGGGCCTTTAATTTCACAGTCTTCACAAGATAGACTGTTACAACATTATCAGGATGTATTACATAAAGGCGGACAGTCTATTGTTCCTCTTGAAAAAGTTGGAGATAAGGGTTTTTTTGTGTCTCCTGGTATTGTGGATGTGACGTCACTTTATAAAGAATTGCCAGATGACGAGTATTTTGGGCCTTTATTACAGATTATTCGTGTGGATTCGTTTGAGGAAGCTGTGGATGTAGCTAATTCAACATCATATGGTCTTTCATCTAGTCTTATTTCGACGTCGCGAGATGAATTTGATGTATTTTTTGATACTATTCGTGCGGGTGTTATTAATTGGAATAGGCCTACAAATGGGTCGTCATCACGACTTCCATTTGGTGGGGTTGGTAAAAGTGGGAATTTTAGACCTGCAGGGTATTTTTCAGTGGATTTTTGTTCCTACCCTGTCGCGTCTACATTAGAGGACAATATTTGAGTTATTCGTCTGTTTTTATAGATGGATTAATGGGGCCTTCGTATCATTTTGGGGGATTATCATTAGGCAATACATGGTCTGAGACACATTTTAAAGAGATTTCTTTTCCTAAAAAAGCGGCTTTAGAGGGGCTTCATAAGATGTTTGAAGTATATTCATTGGGACTTCATCAATATGTGTTGCCTCCAGTTAGAAAAGATGTGTCGGCACTTTTTCGATCTTTGGGTTATGATCATTTTAATAGTGAGTCTCTTAGAGAGTTGTTTAGTGTGAATCCTTATTTTGTGAGTTCAGTTTTTTCGTCGTCATCGGCGTGGTTAGCGAATATTGGGCATGTTACGCCGGCATGTGATTCGTTTACTCATAAGATGAATGTAACGCCAGCTAATTTAAATTATTGTTTTCATAGATCTTGTGATGTTGAGGGATATAGAGACTTGCTTTCTACATTGTTTGAGAATTGTCATGATGTTGTGCTTCATCGCCCTATTACTTCTTCGTTTGGAGATGAAGGTTCAGCGAATACAGTAAGATTAAGTGCTTCTTCAGGTGAGGGGTTTTTCTTATATGTATATGGGAAGACAGTAGATAGAACGTATAGTCATAAATACCCTGCAAGACAGTCAAAAGAGGCTTTTGATATTTTAGTGAAGCAACATCATGTTAGTCGAAAATTTGTGATGGTTCAGCAATCACAAGAAGCGATTGATGCAGGGGTGTTTCATAATGATGTGATTTGTTTTGGTCTGGAAAATCTTTTGATAGTTCATGAATCTGCCTTTGAAAATCAAGAAGAAGTCATGTCTTATGTGAAAGAATTGTATGAAGAAACGTTTTCTGAAGACTTGCAGGTGATAGTCATTTCTAGGGAGATGATGAGTTTGGAAGAGGCTGTGAAATCGTATTTTTTTAATTCGCAACTTCTTCCATTGAGTGATGGAGGGTTTCATTGTTTTGTATCGACTCATTCTCGAAAATATAGTGCTTTAGAGCAGGTTCTTCAGTATATTCAATCAGAATGTTCTCGTTTTTCATATTCGTATGTAGAGTGTGATGAGAGTATCAAAAATGGGGGTGGTCCGGCTTGTTTGCGTTTAGGGTTTGTTGCTAGTGAGCATGATCGAAAATTGTTGAATGATGCTTTTTTGTTGACACAAGAACGCTATGATTTTTTATATTCCTTTATTTCTCGACATTATCCAGATGAGATGCAGTTTGAGCAGTTGAGGGATTATGAATTTTTGTGTGAGTGTCGGGAGATTGTCGATTCTCTGTTTAGAGAGTTTACATTATAATTAGGTATATTTTTTGTAGTAGAAAGTGTGATTTTCTTTATCAATTTTACAGTTAAGACGTGTAAAATCATATGCCTTTTTACCCCAAGTTTTTGTGATGAAATCGATACTAAACTTTGTTGTAGAGTTTGCTTCTATAGTTGTTGTTCCAGTAAGTAAAGGATAATTATGTGAAACTAATGGAACTTCAGTAGACCCGTACTCTTGTGTTCTAACGGTAAAACCAAGAAGGTATGAATAGACGTGGACTTTCTTTTCGTTAGTATTCCCAATCTGATTGTCTAATTTTAAATCTAAAAGTTATTTTATTTAGTGATTTTATGGTGTAAATATTTTAGATTATAGCTTTTATAAAATGAGTGATTAAATCTATTTTTTGAATTAAAGAGGGTAGATGTATGGACTCCTTTTCCGTATGCATGCCTTTCCCTAAAGGTCCAAAAGTATCAATGACAGGAATTCCTGCAGAGGCGAGAATGTTCCCATCGCATACACCAAAGCTAGATCTTGTTTTTATAGGGGTGTTGAGTTCTTTTCCACAGGATTTTAATAGTTCGAATAGTTTTTTCTTTTTTGAAGTAAGAGGGTTTGAAGGTCTGAATGTTTCTTCATGGACAGTGATAGATGCATCGAATTTCTGTTTATGTTTTTTTGCTATGTCGTTTAATTGTTTTAAAAAACTCGTATAGTGTTTTTCGTTAAAGCAACGGCAATTTAATTTTGCTTCTGCGTAGCCTGGGATTATGTTTTCTTTAACTCCTCCATTGATTGTGCCAATATTAAGAGTCATTGTGTCAGGGATAATGTCTTGTATTGTTGATAAGAATTTAATCAAATGATGAATAGCATTGATGCCTTTTTCGGGATGTCTTCCAGCATGGGCTTCCTTGCCTTTACTTTTTATACAGATGTTTGATGATACAGGTCTTTCGTCTATAAAATCTCCATTTTCAAGACAGGGTTCAAAGACAATCCCTATATCAGCTTCTTTTGCATGAGAGATTAGTGTTTTTTTTGAATAAGGTGTGCCTATTTCTTCGTCAGAGTTGATAATAACTGACCAGCTTATGGGTAAGTTTTCTTTTTCGATGTTTTTTAGTGTATGAAGTAAAATCACGCAGCCCCCTTTAGCGTCGATGACTCCGGGACCCGTAGCAGTATTTGTGCTCTTTTTTTTATAGCTATTAAATGAAGAGTTTAGATCGAAAACGGTATCAATATGAATATTAAATAAGATATGAGTGCAATTCTTTTTTATTTTTTTTGCGATAAGAATGGGGCTTTTTTTTGAATCGATAATCTTTAGTGTGGATGGTTTAAGTGGAGAAATTTCTTTTTTAATGAGGGCTAGACATTTGTTTATACCAGTTAAATGAGTGGAGGGTGAGGGGATGTTAACAAGTTGAGATAATAATGATTCGTATTCAGACTGCTTATGCGTCATGAAAATGATTGATATGATGAATCACATAATCTAATTGATCTGTAGATAGTTCTGAAAATACAGGGATAGAAAGAACTTCTTTTGCAGCTTTTTCAGCATAAGGAAAGTCGCCTTCTTTATGGTTTAGATAGTGAAAACATTCTTGAAGGTGTAAAGGAATGGGGTAGTAGATATTGTTTCCAATAGTATGGTCTGTTAGATAGCTTTTGAGGGTGTCTCTATCTTTTGATTGAAGGGTATATTGGTTGAATATAGAGGTGCATTTTTCGTTAATAAAAGGTTTAATTACGGACGGATGTAGGTGTTTATTGTAATACTCAGCGTTTTTCATACGTCCTTCATGTTGTTTGTTTAGGTAGTCTAATTTGATAGAAAGAATTCCTGCTTGGAGTGTATCTAATCGAAAATTACCTCCGATGAATTTGTGGTGATATCGTTGGGTTTCACCGTGCATTCGTAGTGATTTTAGTTTTTGGTATAGTTCTTCATCATTAGTGGTTACAGCCCCGCCATCTCCACATCCCCCTAGGTTTTTTGAAGGAAAGAAAGAAAAGCAGCCTATTGTTCCCAAATTTCCAGCTTTTTTGATTTGTGTTGAGTTTGTGTTGTAAGATGATCCAATTGCTTGTGCAGCGTCTTCGATAATATACAGATTATATTTTTTTGCTATTTCTATAATGGGGTCCATATCGGCACATTGGCCAAAGAGGTGAACAGGCATAATAGCTTTTGTGTTTTCTGTGATTTTTTCTTCGATGTTAAGGGGGTCGATGTTAAATGTTTTTGGATCAATATCACAGAAAACAGGTTTGGCTCCAACTCTTGCGATAGATCCAGCTGTTGCAAAAAATGAAAAAGGAGTTGTGATAACTTCGTCATGGTGGCCAATATTTAAAGCCATTAATGAAATGATCAGAGCGTCGGATCCAGAAGATACACCGACTGAAAATTGTGTTTCACAGTAGTTTTTCAGTTTATCTTCTAGTTCAGACACTTCCGGTCCGTTGATAAATTGTTTTTTATCAAACATATCATGGATCTTTTTTAAGATACGGTCTTTTATGGGCGCATCTTGTGCATGGATGTCTAGTAATGGAATGTTTTGTGTTTCTGTTTTAGTCATAGTTTCGTTGTTTTTAGATATTTTATAGTATGTTTTTTGTTATTGCTATGTTTAATTACATTTCGTATAAGTGTACTATGAATAAGTATTTTGAATTTATGTGTTTTTTGGTTTAATCTATATGAGGTTTTTACACTTAAGTTATAGGAGAGTATCGTGAAAATTTGTGTAGTTGGAACAGGGTATGTAGGGTTGGTTACAGGGACTTGTTTAGCAGATTTAGGGAATGAAGTTATTTGCATTGATAATAATCAGAAAAAGCTCGATATATTAAATAAGAATGAGGTTCCTTTTTATGAACCAGGTTTAAAAGAAAGAATTAATCGTAATAGAGATTCAGGTCGCTTGATTTTTTCTAATGATTTAAAGTCTGCTCTTCAATTTTCTTCTGTTGTTTTTATTGCGGTGGGGACGCCTCCTTTAGAATCAGGAAAAGCTGATTTGAGTTCTGTTTTTTCTGTTTCAGAATTAGTGTTTAAATTTTATAAAGAGTTGGGCTGTTCGGATTTTAAGGTGTTAGTGACGAAGAGTACTGTTCCTGTTGGTACAGGGAAGAAAATTGAAGCTTTACGAAATGATTTTGGTTTTAGTTCTGATCAAATAGCAATGGCGTCTAATCCTGAATTCTTGAGAGAAGGAAATGCAATTTATGACTTTTTTCATCCGGATAGAATTGTTATTGGAAGTTCATCAGAAAAAGCGTTAGATAGATTAACAGAAGTATATGATCCTTTATATAGAACTGAAACGCCTATTGTTCGTACAGATTTATGTTCGTCTGAGTTGTCTAAATATGCGTCTAATGCTTTTTTGGCGACGAAGATTTCGTTTATTAATGAAATGGCAAATTTGTGTGAATTATCGGGAGCTGATGTTCATGATATTTCTAAAATTATGGGGATGGATGGACGTATTGGGCGTTATTTTTTACATCCTGGACCGGGGTATGGAGGCTCTTGTTTTCCAAAAGATACACAGGCGCTTGTGCATACGGCAGATGAATTTGGATATGATTTAAAAATTGTTAAATCTGTTGAAGAGGTGAATGAACAACAAAAAGTTCGAGTGATGTCTTATGTAGATCAGTATTTTGGGAGTGACTTATCTGGAAAATGTTTTGCAGTTTTAGGAATTTCATTTAAACCTAATACGGATGATGTTAGAGATGCGTCTTCTTTGGTGTTAATTCGAGAGTTATTGAAACGAGGTGCACTGGTTAAAGCGTTTGATCCGGAAGTGCGTACGTTGAGTGAATTTTCTAAGGATGAAAGTTTTTCTTTTTCTAAGAACTCTTATGATGCTGTGAAAGATGCGGATGCTTTATTTCTTGTTACGGAATGGAATACGTTTAGAGAGTTGGACTTAGAACATATTAAATCTTTGATGAACGCACCGGTATTTTTTGATTTGAGAAATGTATACTCTCCTGAAAAACTGAAAAAAATGGGATTTAAAAGTTATGTGATAGGAAGAACGCTTTTATCGAATTAATAGTTATAGCTTGTATTCTTTTTTGTACCAATTAACAAACTCTTTTATTCCTGTCTCAATGGGGAAACTTGGATTGTAGTTGTATTTTTTT
>QFBQ01000015.1 GCA_003265885.1 Candidatus Marinamargulisbacteria bacterium SCGC AG-343-D04 | reverse complement strand
TACCTGAAAAACGAATAGCGGCAACTTTAACATTTCTAATCTCTTTTAAACTAACTCTGGGATCAGAAGGTTCTGGGAGATTGTCTTTACTCATATCTGCAGGCATAAAAAACAATACAGACCACATCCCCTCACTCTCTTGAGCTTGAGAAACTGGAGATGTCATAGGAATTTTTAACTCTGCTTTATTTTTACCACTTATATATTTGAAAAGTAATCTAAAAGCATTACTCGCCGCATCATTTCTCTCTCCTTCTGCTATAACTTCTGCAGCAAACACACGTGAATAATGCCTGATTTCAATATTATCTATTGTCTCAATGACATCGTAAGAACGCTCCTCTACAGCCATTGTATTAGCCGAAAACCATATAAAAACACCTATTAATACGGCAATACATTTCATTAAACACTCCTAAATATTTCATTATTGTATAGAATTTCTTCCTAATTTTTTATAAATCACTTATCATTATACAAGATTTCAAAATGCAAACCAAGAAAAATGAGCCAAGAATTACTAACCATTAACAATTGCTCTTATGATATATCCACAGAAGGTGTATCTAGCAGTATTTTATCTAATATCACATTTACTATCAAAAAAAACAGTATAGTACTCATATCCGGTCGAAGTGGGTCTGGGAAAACTACACTTTTACATTGTCTTTCTGGTTTAATCTCACCTCAAACAGGCTCTATCCGTTTCAACTCAGTAGATCTTTGCTCTATATCCGCTAATGAAAGAGCCAAATACCGATTAGCTAATACAGGTATTGTATATCAATCATTTAACTTTCTTCCCAGTCTCTCTATTAAAGAAAATATTATCTTACCCGCAATTATGACAAATCAACCAAAAACAGACTACCTAAATCATTGTGTTCAGTTATGCAGAGAACTAGATATAGAGTCAACGTTACATCAGCTACCACAATCTGTTTCAGGAGGAGAATTGCAAAGAGCTGCTCTTGCGAGAGCGTTAATAAACAACCCTAAAATCATTTTTGCTGATGAACCGACTGGCAACCTAGATACAAATAACAGAAATATCATTTTTAATACATTTAAAAAAATTAGAATGGAAAAAAATATTAGCATTGTCTTCACAAGTCATGATCCAGCTGCTAGCACTATAGCTGATCATACTGTATTTCTAGACGATGGAAAAATTTCAACTTCTCGTGACCTTTAACTACGTCTACCTTCTTTACCTCACATCTCTTAAAGACTATCAAAAGTTTTGGCTTAAAACTCTTCTATCCTTAATGGGTCTTATCTTAAGTATCAGTCTGATAACTACCATTAATATTTACACCGATACCATTTCTTCAAACCTAAACCAATCTGATTCTCTTTCAACACTCTACCCCCCAAACTTTATATTTTCTACACATGGAAAACTAAATAGTAGTAGTATTAAAGAAATATTACACTCTTCTTCTATATCACATGGGTATCCTTATAAAACACTTCACCATGAAATATCAATTAATAAAAATTCACTTTTTTGTAAGGTTATAGGTGCTGACTTAATTTATTTATCTTCACACTTAAATGAGCAACGAAGCAATCTAAACGAAAATAATAATCTTAAAAATATCTTTCTTGTTTCTAACAAAAAATCACTTTCGGAAAAAGAAAAAGTACCGATAATTGTCAATTCCTACAAAACTCATGTCTACACTATTTTTGATGAATATCAACATACGCCCACACTGCTAATGGATATTAGTATGCTTCACTCTATATTCAATATTAACGATATAGATAGGTTTTACATAGACACCCATCAAGCTAATAACGTCCGTTTCTCAGACATGTCACAATTCGATCTTGCTAGCAACTCAAACACAACACAAAACTTATCAAATGCTTTTTTTATCAACCTTCAATTTATAGGACTTTTTTCAACAGTCATTAGCATATTATTAATCTACCTATTTTTTCGTTTTATTCAAAAACATCGACATCAAACAGACGTTCTTTTAATTTCACTTGGAATTAACTCTTTCCAACAAAAAGTAATTAGAATCATGGAAGCTCTATTTTTTATTATCATCACTAGTTCACTAGGATTCCTCTTAGGAATACTTTTAAGTAATATAGGGATAGACATATTATCTCAAACTATCAACACCCTTTATTACTCAATCTCAGTTCAAAACCTCACTATTCTCCCCTCTTCGCTTTTCAAATCCGTATTGATCTCCAGCGTTGCTGTACTACTCTCTCTTAGCTCCTTCATCCAAACCTTCGAACATAAAATTCAAACTATCAGTAACACACTTAAAATCACTATTTGCATAGGGTTTATTGCGTTATCCTGTGCGCTTATTTTTGTCATACCAGAGCATCCTTTTACAGCCTTCATATCTATGACAGGCATGATACTCTTAAGCTTTTTTGTAACGCTTTGTTTAACTTCACTCTGTTGTTTTTGTATTGAAAAAATCAAACTATCTAAACTTGTAATGTTAAAAACATCTATTTTTTATATTAAAAAGGATATTATTTTATCCTCTCTCATGATTTTGTCTATCGCTCTAGCATGCGGTCTTTATATTACCATGACTATTTTTATTAATAGCTTTCAAGATTCCGTTGCTTCTTGGATACAAAAAAGTACTCAAGCTGATATTTATATCCAACATAAAAACAATTCTATTCCAACCCCTGTTCCACTCAAACATGAAGATATTCAAGCTATAACTAACCATGTTGCCACACAATCTTGGAGCAGTATTTCACGAGACAATCTTATGATAAACGGAAATCCTATTATTTTACGCGGTATTTCCTTTCAAAATATTTATAATGAAATTGAATTTATTGCTATCGACCCTCTAAAAAAGATATCAAATAAAAGTATTTTAATATCTGAATCTGCTTCAAAAAAGCTTAATTTACAATTGGGGGATTCAATCAACATCCCTTTTCCTTCAACAGAAATTCAAGGCAATGTCGATGGAATTTATATAGACTATGCATCTGAACATGGAGTCATTACTATCTCTAAATCTCTGATGAAAGATATCTACAAAACACAATTTAAAATTCATGGCCTTTCCTTAATAACACATAAACAGAATCAACAAGAACTTATAGAATCTTTTGACCATCTCTTAATTCAAACAAAAGAAGAACTTCAAGATTACGTGTTATCTATGTTTAAACAAACCTTTTCCTTAACTTGGGTACTAGCATCAATCACCGGCATCATTGCTCTATTCGTTCTGATAAATATGCTTTCTGTCTTAGCTATCGATAGAAAACTTGAGTTTATTCAACTCTTTTCTATTGGCGGACAAAAAAAACATATACTTCAACTCATTCTATTTCACTCGTTATGGATTGGTTTTATAAGTCTTTTCATGACTTTTTTTGTTGCATTCTTTTTATCTTGGATCATTTTCAAGCAACTTACTCCCATATACTTTGGATGGACTATTCCCATAACTCTTCATAGCTTATCTATATTATATTTAGTTTTGTTTATTGTTATTATTATTGTAATGACTGCTTTTATTGCTTATCGTTATATTTGGGTTAAAACAACCCATAATGAGTCTATTAATGAATCTATTAAAACACTGTATTTTTCTCGTTAGTTTAATCCATCTTTTGTTCTCTTATTCGTTTGCTGACTCTTCTTATCAGTGGAGTTTCCCAAAAGACCATGGGGCTCATCATGACTTCAATACTGAATGGTGGTATTTTACTGGTCACTTATTAACGCAACAAAACTCCACATACGGATTTGAATTAACATTTTTTAGAGTATCTCCTTTTTCTTCAGAACTAGAAAATGACTGGAGTATATCACACCTGTATTTTGCACACTTTGCTATCACTGATGAAAAAAATAAACGTTTTCACTTTATTGAGAGAATTAACAGAGATAGTTTTAATATGGCCGGAGCATCTACAAACACCTTCAATGTGTGGAATGGAGATTGGTCAGCTAAAGAAACACACCAAAAACTACTTATTTCTGCCTCTTCAGAATCTATTCAACTTAATTTATCGCTAGATTCAAATACCCCTGTAGTTTTAAATGGAGACGATGGCTACAGTGTTAAAAACCATGAATCATCACAGTTTTCATATTATTACTCTATTCCTAAATTAATTGGCTCCGGAACATTAATCCTAGAAAACAAAACCATTTCAATAAGCACTGCAAATGTATGGTTTGACCATGAATTTTTCAATTCTTCTCTAAAAGCAGAGAACACTACGCCTCAACAACAAAGTGTTGGCGAGTTGTATAGTGGTTGGGACTGGTTTGCCATACAATTAGATACGGGTGAAAACATTATGATTGCTCAAGTAAGATCTAATGATAATAACCATCATTATTACTTTGGAACTTGGAGTGACGTGAAGGGTAACTCTAAGTCACTTAATAGTTCAATGATTTCCCTAACAACTCTTAAAGAGTGGAAAAGTCCTAACTCCTCAATCATTTATCCATCAAAATGGGCTATTAAAATTCCATCTCAACAAATAGATATAACCATCACGCCTACTCTCGCCAACCAAGAACTTCGCCTTTCTCATTTCAACAAAATTAACTATTGGGAAGGCCGTTCTACAGTTTCAGGGTCTCATTCTGGAAATGCCTATGTTGAATTGGTCGGATATTAAAGGCTCTAATTAAGATCTTTTCGTAAAATCTTATTAACTTCATATCCAGACTCTTTGATCATCGCTCTAATTTGATCATCCGATAACTGACTATCTTTCTTAAGATACAATTCCACTCTTTGATTCTCCAGTTTAATATTCACGAACTCTACAACATCATGTCTTTCAATAGTCTTAGCGATACCTTGAGCACAAAATGAACATACCATTCCCTTCACCTCAATGATTATGTCTGTAGGTCTGCTAATCTCTGTATTTTTATATTCTAAATCCTCAATAATAACTTTATTGACGGTTGCATTGTTATCTTTATTTCCCATTGCAAAAACATCACTCGTCTCTACAACACATGTAACTAAAAATATAAGCAAAACTATCATTTTCATTTCTTTCTCCTCTAATAATGGATCATTATTTTCATAAAGCTTTTATTTTCAAAATCACTTCCTATTTCTAACAACTTATTATCTTTGAAAAACCTTAAAACTGGCAAAATGGTGTGAGAACTCTCACGTTCATCAAACATCGAGTCTAACTGGAGAATAATCCAAGAGCTTATTCCATTATACCCTACTAAATAAGGCGAAAAACCAGCTCGTGCACTCATAAAGTATACGTTTTTCTCTTTTATATAAGCATCCATATTGAGCTGAGTATATATTTTTCTAGTTTCAAAATCTATCTGCGTACCAAGATGACACAAGCTCCCTTTACTTATTTCACCCCCTAACCCAGAAAAAAAATAAATATTTGCCTGAGAATGCTTGCTATTCCAACGTTTAAAAACAACGTTATTTTGAATCATAATACCTTGAGCATCTTGATCCAATTGTACGAGATGTGCTCCCAATGACCATTTTTGAGATAGGCTGTAATGAATTCTTAAGTCTGATATATTCGAAGAGAAAGTACTTGTTATTGATTTTCCTTTTTTCCAAATTACTGGATGAGAATATAAAGTACTACACATAAAAAATGCAATAACAAACAAGCATTTTAGTTGTCTTACTTTCATTTTAAGCACTCATCCTTAAATTTATCCAAAAATAGTGTATCTACTTTATCTATATCCACATAATTCAAATCTTTTTCAATAGACTCTGAACATTTACTTTTTAACCGTTGAAAAAAATCAATTAAAACGGACGAATCATCACTAGAATAAAAAGGGACTGAAACCTTATAAAGATTCTCAAATTGCATAAAATAATCAGATAATACTTTGTAGTACTTTAGCCGTTTAGTTTGACGAGATAATAATGATGTATCACATAATATATCTAATAAATTATTTATATTTTCTAATATCTTTACGTTTTCTAAATGACATAGATAGTGTAAATACCAAGATGCTGTAAGATAAGCTTTTCTAGATGAAGTCACAGTAATATCAAGTTGATCTTTTTTTAAACGATTCATAGATCTTCTAAATTCATTTTTTGCTCTATACCATTGATCTGAAACATTATTAGTCTTGATCCACTCCTCGAAACTTATTTCATTTAAAACGTATTGTATATAGGGTGTTTTAATTCTTTGTTTAGAAAGAGCTATGAGTTCATTTTCATTTTCAGTTAGCACCGTTTTATATACACGTATATCAAAGCCTTCTTTTTTATTTAATGTATCTAGATTTTGAATATCAGTGATATCTTTTCCAAGAAAAAACTTCTTTTCTAATTGTCTTTGGATACGATATGCAGAAATAGCATCAGAGTTGATCATAAAACCTAGTACATGTTTCCATAACTTTGGTCTTACACAAGGTCTTATCTTATTAAGATTCATTTAAACTCTCCTCTTTTCATAGTCAATTTTGACAATAACTACACCAATGTGTAGTTTGCTCATATTTTTTAAATTTTTCTTTTGAAACTATATTTTTACACCGAGCACATCGCTGCTTATTAAATACGATAAACCAATCATAACCAATATTTCGGAAGGCTAAATCCGAAACTTTTTTTATTGCATTATTTAATTTATTAATCTGTTCAGTAGTCAATGTTTTCACATGAGTATTTGGAAAAATTCCTGACTCTGCACAAATTTCGCAAGCAAGATAATTTCCAATTCCAGATGGTCTTGTATATTGATCTAGTAAATACATTTTAATACTCTTGCCTTTATTTTTTTTTAATTCTTCATTCTTTATCTTTGTACACTGAGATAAATCAAGTGGCATATCACAATACTTTTTAAGCTCATCAATTGATGTATTTTTATAAATTTCTAAAGTTGATAAACAACGAGTGTCGATATATCTTAATGTTTTTCCCGTATTTGTTTTTAAAATAAAACGACTATACTTTTCAGTATTTTTTGGAGCAATAGGCAAACTGTACAATGTTTGCAATTTATCGATATACGACTCTCCATCAATATGAGGAATACCTGTAAAACGATAATGCCAAACAATAACATCCGTTTCTAGTTGAACAAATGTAAACTTCGCTTTTGTTTTTATTGATTCTATTGTTTGACCAGTTACTCTTTTAATTAATGTTGCTGGCAAATCATTTTTAAGGATTCTTTCTCCTTTATTACAAAAAGAAAACGATATAATTTTCGAATTCTCTAGCTCACTATCTATCAAATACTGAGCCATTTTTTTTACCTCAAAACACTCTGGCATTTATGATTTTCTTTGGATTTGTAATAAAACACTATCCCATAAATCTAATCTAGCTTTTAGGGCTACAACAGCTTGTTCATTCACTATTTGCCAATCCTCATCTGTTTTACACAACTCTTCAACCATTTCGTACGCCAATAAACTATGAGATTGTCCATCTAGCTCTATATGACGTTTTAGATAGGCATCAAAACGTTTTAACGTTTCATTAGAATTCAATATAGAATTGTTCATGATAGGTTCAAATAAATCAGGAACTAAAGCCTCTCTACCAAATGTAAATGCAGATGCTGTATGTAATACAGATTTCTGAATACTTTCAAAACTAACATTTAAAAATTGTTGTACATTTTGAGGAATATATTCTCGAGAAATTAAACTCTTATAATCCACAATTACATCTAAATCCCTTAAAAAGCTATCCAAGACAGTATTGTTAGGAGTTAATGTTTGCATTGCCTTCATATAATAGGCAAAGTGACTGGTTGTAACTCCATCAATAATATCACTTTCTTCCTCTAAAACAATGTCATTGATAAGTCGTGATACACGCGCATTGGAATAGGGTCTCCATGGAACAGTTGTACATGTTAAGTTATTCTGTAACGTTTTCAGTAAATTCATAAAATCCCAAACACAAAAAACATGATGAGACATAAATAAAACGATCCTATCTTTTGTATTTAAATGTTGATATAACTTATGATTTCTCAACTCATTCTGAAGGGGTCTCAATAAATCAATAGTATTTTTCAAATGTAAGCTTGCCATTATTACCTCCTATGTTCACGCTTCACGCTACCGTCACTCTTTTAATAAACTGACTACTTAATGTATCAATAGACTCCAGTTTACTTGCAGAAAAAGACTTAAACTTTGAAACCATAAATTTCATTCTGTAGTTCTTCGAAAAAAAATCTTGGTTATCTATAATAAACTGCCAGTACAACGCATCCATTGTATCGCACCACGGGCCTTTCCCATAATGACTCATTTTTCGAATATAGTTTGAGCCACAAAAATATGGTTTTGTTGCAAAAATACCGCCATCACTGAACTGGCTCATTCCATACACATTCGGCCCCATAACCCAATCTGCAGAATCAATATAACACTCCATAAACCATTTAAACACTTCTTGAGGATCTACTCGACATAACATCATCACATTGCCAATCACCATTAGTCTATTGATATGGTGTGTATAAGATAGTTTCATCGTTTGATTGATAGCGTCATCTAAAGGAAGAATTCCCGTTGTTGCATCGTACCAATGAGCCGTAAGCTTTCTCTGATGATTGAAAAAGTTTTTCTCACTTTGAACGTCATTATAATTATGATAAATCCCTCTAACAAATTCTCTCCAACCAATAATTTGACGAATGAAGCCCTCTAAAGAGTTTAAAGGAATTTTTCCCTCTAGATTTTTGACTTTTTCCAGTACTTCCGCAGGAGTTATCAACCCACAGTTCATAAAAGATGAAAGTGCAGAATGAAACAAAAAATCAGACCGTTGATCAATTGCATCTTCATAATCTCCAAATAACCTAAATCGTTTAGTTATAAAGTCATCAAACCATTGTAAAACTTCTATACGTTTGATGGGAAACCAACACTCCCCATCTCCTCCAATATGATTTGAAAACTTCTTCGAAACAAGTTTTTTGACAGGTTCGAGATGAACTGATTCCGATTTTAATCTAACAGATGGAAACGTCATATCCTTGGGAGTCTTTTTACGGTTTTCTTCATCAAAACTCCATTTTCCACCTGCAGGCTTACCCTCGTCCATTAAAATATTTAACGACTTACGTTGTTGCTCATAAAACGTCTTCATAAAAGGTTTTTTTGTGGTATTTAAATACTCTTTAAATTTTCCATGAGAACATAAAAATAAGGGGCTATTATAAAAAATCAATTCAATGCCATCTTCGCTAGAAAAATTGTTCATTTTTTCAATAAAAAAATGATCTTCAATTTCTATCATATGAATTCTTTTGACTTTATAGGTTAAACAAAAAGTTCGTAATACAGAAAAAAAACTATGCTCTTCATTATCCTTAAGTTCATGATAAAAGCACTTTACGCCCATTACTTTTAATTCATCACGAAACTCTCTCATTGCTGCTAGAAAGAAAGTAATTTTAAGTTGATGGTATTTATAATGTGTACATAAATCGTCCGACTCACACATAAATATCGGGTATTTTAGTAACTCTTCAATATAAGAAGACTTACATAATTGATTGCCTAAAATGACGGATAAATCTGAAATCACTGCAGCCATTTTCTTTCCCTTAAGTCTTCCTCTAATTCTTTATTTATAAATAAATAGCTAATATGTTTGATTTTATAATCCTTCCAATCTTTTCTCTTTATAGGCTGGTAAGAGTCACATCTAACTGCCACAAAATCTAATCTATCTTCATCATAAATAATCACTGCTTGCTTAATAAAATCCACCGATGTTTTCAACTTCATTTCAATAATATCTCCTTCAAATATAGCCTGCTGATTCATATCTTTTAACTCTGCAAAACTATCCTTACTGGAGTAATCTATTTTTGTCGATCCCCACCAAAATCTATCCTTTGAAAAAAAAGGCTTTCCCTTATCTACAAAACGCATATATCCAACTATTTGCGATTCATTTCTTAATCTAAAAAGTTTGGCAGTCGTTTCTTCCATCGTTATGACCATTAAACTGAACCAAATTTATCTTTAATAACTTTGCTTCTATGATTAAATAAAGAGTTTATAAGTGGGCCCATTACGACTGCTTTTCCCAATTTACCTATTAAGCCAAAAGGTAAGATATAATGAATGTGATCTGAAACAAGAGTTCCATTATCTACTTCTTTAAATGTATGTACATGATGCCAATAAGAATTCGGTCCTTTCAATTGTATATCAGCAAAACTATAAGGTGGATCATAATCTGTTATATAAGTAGTCCATCTATTTGGTATTCCAAAAACCTTAACAATATAATCAAATACGGCACCTTCTTTCGTTTCTAGTTTCCCAGGAGTTAATAACTTAAAAGACATAAATGAAGGCATTAATTCTTGTAAATTTTCAGGCGTATTAAAAAACTCAAATACGGTTTGAATTTTTTCAGGCACCACTATTTCGTTATAATATTCATGCATTTTTTGACTCCTTATATACATTGTATAAAATGATTGAAAAAGGTATCCACCAAATCAAATCATTTCCTAAAATAACCCACGCAAAAGATGCTGGAAATGTTCCTAATATCACATGATATACAAAGCCAATAGGTCCAAACATTTTCCCCAACAACCCTACAAATATGATAACCCAATGTTTTAAAGGATTATGAGCCGCGATAATATAACCTACACCGTATACGCCCACAATCATTCCCACACACTGCCAAATAGACATGTAAGTTGGGTAAGGAGCCCCCATAAAATCAAAAAATAATGTAGGAAATAAAATAACACTAGTCCCCCAACACACATTATATAAACCCGCAATTTTAAGTAATATTTTAGGCCATTTGTATCGTTCAAAATATGACTTTTTCATTGTTAACTCCCTATCACGTAATTTCCAACAATTATTGTTTTTAATGTCCAAAAAAATGTACGAATCCAATTTGTACTCACTAACTTTCTAACTATCCTATCATTCGGATCTTTTAAAAGGTTATTATGACAGGGAACTTGCAAAAAAAATGTTGATCCCCAAATAATCAATAGACTTAACAACATCAAGATCCATTGTTGATTAAATAGCATTTCTTTTCCTAATAAAACCAATGAAATAGCCTCAATCAACATCCCAGGCATCACTAAAACAGATATCCATTGTTGGTGTTTTCGAGAGTACTCGATCCTAGAATACTTGGGGACATATGCAAAGAGTGGATAATGTACTATTTGTACAAACCAAATGACTGTCATCATCCAAAAAGAACTTAAAAAATGTATCCACTCAATCATAGTAAAACACTCCTTTATTCTTAAATTCATGTTTACGCTTATTGCGAGTCACTCTATCTCTCCACACCCGATAACTAGATCTCTTCAAATACCTTTTCATAATTTTTTTTACATCATCTGCCGCAATATTTGTTTGAGTTTTTATCATTTCAAAAGAGGTTTTATCGCACCAAGCTAAACTAATAATATCGTGTATAACACCTTGAGATAGTTTATCTATATTCATCACTCACCCTTTATTGATCGAAATGCTTCTAATGCCACTTCTCTCGATTCTTTAAAATTTACGATAGGCCTTGGATAATCTTTACCTAAAACAATATTTGCTTCTTGCAAAACACTTACGGGTGCCTCCCATGGAGCATTTAAATACTTAAGAGGCATTTCTTTTAACTCGGGAACATACGTTTTAATATACTCTCCTGTAGGATCAAATTTAGATCCCTGCAACATAGGATTAAAAATCCTAAAATAAGGAGCTGCATCAGCGCCTGTCCCAGCCACCCATTGCCATCCAGCTACATTATTTGCAAAGTCTGCATCAAATAAGCAATCCCAAAACCATTTCTCTCCATGAGACCAATGAATTAATAAATTTTTCACAAGAAAAGAACCACAAATCATTCTAGGTCTATTATGAATATATCCTGTTTGATATAGTTCCCTCATTCCGGCATCAATGATGGGATACCCCGTTTTTCCTTTGCACCAAGCTTTATATAAAGACTCGTCAAACTTCCAAGGAAACTTGTCAAATTTAGACTGAAAATTATCTTGCTTAAATGTAGGAAAGTGATAGAGCAAATAATAAGAAAACTCTCTCCACCCTAACTCACTTATAAAGTGATAATGGTTTGAACTAGAACCATGTGCCTGCACATCATGATAGAGTTGCCGGACAGATATTTGACCGAATCGAATATAAGGAGATAATCGGGAAACATAATCTTTGTTAGGAAAATTTCTTCCTTCTTTATAATAATCCAATCCATTACTAAGAAAATTTTTCCATAATACTTGAGCTCCATTTTCGGAAATATCCCACTGTTTAATAATTGAAGATGTCCATTCTAATTTAGACAGCGAAATGACTTCTGAAAGATCTTCTGATTCATTAAATTTAACTAGATTATCAATAACAGGTTTTTCCACTGGCCGTTCTGGTTCAGCTTCTTCTAAACACCCGCGTTTAAAAAAAGGTGTAAACACCTTATAAGGTGTTTGATCTCCTTTTAAAATCTGAGTAATATCCCACAAGGTTCGTTGATGAAAAATATGAAGTTCACACTTAATCTCTTTTAATTTAACAGCTAACTCTTGGTCTCCGATGTCTAAACCGTGTTCATATGTACGATCTAAATACACATCCGTAATAGAATGTTTTTGAACAAGATTAAGAATAATTTCTTGATAATCTCCATTAAAAAAAGACAAACATTCTTTTAGATCTTGATCCAAAGATTTAAGCGCATGATACAACCATAACACACTTGCTTCGCCTAAATCTCTAGTATAGGATTGATCATAAATAAAAACTGGATAACATTCTTTACATGTTAATGCTTCTGATAAAGCTTCGTTATCAAAACAACGTAAATCATTTCGAAACAATAGTATTGATTTTGTCATTATTATCTCCCTTTAAGCTACAATATATTTGGCCAAAACATCCCCTTTAGAATCCCAAGAATAATGAACTCTTGTATGACCACTAAATTCTAAATGCAATAAATCTAACTCTGTAAAATTTACTATGCAAAGCGAAAAATTTTCATAGGGGTTCACTTTTTTTACGCTCTCGTCATTTCGCAACATTTTTTCTTTTGTTTCAGTATTAATTACCGAAGAAGGCGATAAAGAATATCTATAGCATTCTTTTTGCTGATCTGTAGCTTTTGCAAAAAAATCATCACTCAGCTTGTCTTTGTAATGAATATGCGCAACGCATTGAAATCTTAATTGCAACTTATCTTCTTTTGAATAAAAAAGAACGGAACATTTATTATTTTTTTTTAACGCTGCTACTTTTGATGATCTATAATCTGTATGAAACATCAATGCTTGTCTTTTTAAATCCCACTTTCTTAACACTACAGTTCGTTGTTCAACATCCATTCCATCTGTTGTTGCTACAGTACACAGATGAAATGGATGAGTAGAACAACTAATAGCATTAGATAAAAGCAAATCTGCTTTATTTAAAAACTTTCTATCTAACCCTTCTTTTTTCATTAAACAATTTTAGTTAACTAACATCTTCCCTTTCATCATCATATAATGCCCTGGAAAAGTGCAAATATAAACATATTCTCCCGGATTACTTGGAGCTTTAAATGTTACTTCTGTTTTTTCGCCAGCTCCTGCCATAGGAGTTGCAGCAATAATTGCAGAATGGTTTGGCAAATATCCTGGGGATGAAAGTGCTTGTTGTCCAACTTCGTTGATTTTAGATTCGTCGTTCAAAATGACAACATTATGCTTCATGACTTCAATAGTAGCAGTATTATCCATTACTATTTTTACTTCCTGGTTAGCCTTAACGGTAAACTCAGTTGTAAGAAAAGCCATTTTATTACCATCCGGTTGGATAGTTATAGTAACCTGCTTAGGTCCTGAACACCCAACTAACGTAAATGTCATTAAAAATATAAGTAAATATTTCATGTTTATCTCCTTCAAAATTTGATCTAAACATTTCACCACCTCCTTACTATTTTTTTAAAACCATATCACATTTGACTGATTTTAAACATATTAACCTTACTTTTATCTAAAAACACAATATTAAAAAGTTATAATTATGTAATATTTTATTTATACTCTTTTTGTGATCTCTGTAAGTAACCGTTTTGAAAAATCAGATTGGATTGCAATTGATGGCTGTAAATCTGGGTGGATTTCTTGCCAAATTATTGAAAAAGAAATCGTGCTGAGCTTTGTTTCATCCCTACATGATTACAAAAGTAGTGAATTTGAAAAAATATATATCGATATACCCGTTACGCTCCCTCTTTCAATCAACGATTATCCTAGGGCTTCTGATATAAAAGCAAAAAAACTGCTTGGAAAGTATCATTCAAGCATTTTTTATGCGCCAGTATTATCTTGGCTAGAATTACCTTATCAAGATATTAATTCATTATGTGAAAAGCATTCTAAACAAAAAATATCTATTCAATCATTTAATCTTTTTTCAAAGATTAAAGAAGCTGTTCAATTTAACAATGTTTCCAACAATATACTTAAAGAAGTACACCCTGAACTTCTTTTTCATTACTATATTAATCATAATAAAAAATCAAAAAAATTAATTGAAGGGCAATATCAGCGTCTAGAAGTAATCTCTTCTTTAATAAATAGACAAATATCGTTTAACATCATCTCTAAAGCAATAAAAGACCTAAAACAGTTATTTCCTTCCTGCATATGCTCTATCGACGACATCATTGATGCTCTATTCCTCGGATGTTTAATAGAAAAAAAACATTTTTTTCACTTTACAGATAAAAGTGATATCATGATAAATGATGAACTTTCAATACGATTCAACTTATTTAAACTCTCTTAAAAACATTGCTATCTTTGGTGGATCAGGCTCAATAGGTTCAGCTTTTATCAACAAATTTTTATCTTCAACAAAATTAGAAACTTTATTTACATTTTCACGAAAAGAACAAAAATACAGTGACGATCGAGTCATTTCTTCTACATTTGACTTAACATCTGAAGACAGTATTCTCACTGCAAAAGATCTCATTCCCAAGCATATCTCACTTGATTTAGTCATGTGCTGCACAGGATCTCTTCATTCTAATGAGCTTATGCCAGAAAAATCATTATCCGAATTTTCAGCCGAAAAAGCGCAGTTTTTTTATTTGACAAACACTATCGGTCCAAGCTTGATTATCAAACATTTTTGGCCACTATTAAACAAAGAAAATCAAAGCATTATAGCCTCTCTTTGTGCTAGAATTGGCAGTATTAGTGATAACAAACTTGGAGGTTGGTATTCATATAGAGCATCTAAAGCCGCTCTTTGTATGATGATAAAATCTGCCTCTATTGAAATTAAAAGACAAAATAAAAAAGCAATCTGTATTGCACTTCATCCAGGCACAGTCGATAGTAAGTTATCTGCCCCTTTTCAAAAACATATCGATTCTAAAAAACTATTTACACCCGAACATGCTGTATCTCAGCTCATCAATACATTATCTAATCTGTCTGCAAATGATAGTGGCTATCAATTTGCATATGATGGCTCACGAATACCCTTTTAATGAATAAAATCGTATTCAACCGAGAATTAAAATCATCATCGCCAAGTATTAAAACTATTTCTGAAAAATTATTAATGGATTCAAAATATAGAATAAGGGGAATATAAACATATGCAGAAAATTCTTGTTACCGGCGCAAGCGGATATATTGGAGGTCGTTTAGTCGAAGATTTAATAGATTTAAAGCTTCATGTCGTCTCTATGGTACGTCGTCCAGAACAATTTAAAAACCAATTTCCTAAACAACACGAAGTGAGATACGGAAATACTCTTGAACCTGAAAGCCTAGATAAAGCACTCCAAGGTATTGATATCGCATTTTATCTTATACACTCTCTTACTCATGATAAAGATTTTGAAAAACTTGAAATTGATTCAGCTAGAAACTTTGTCGAAAGTGCAAAAAAAAATGGTGTTAAGAAAATTATTTATCTAGGAGGACTCTTTAACACACATAGACCATTATCACGTCATCTTGCTAGTAGAAAAGAAGTGGGTAATATATTTAGAACCTCACCGATACCTAGCATTTCCTTTAGAGCCTCTATAATCATTGGATCCGGAAGTCTTTCTTTTGAACTTATACGAAACCTAACTGAACGACTTCCCATTATGATTACTCCTAAATGGGTAAGAGTAAAAGCCCAGCCTATTGGAATAAGTGATGTTTTAAAATATCTGAAAGAAGCTATTAGTTTAAAAATTTCAGATCACGAAATTTTTGAAATTGGTGGAGTTGATCAAGTATCCTACTCTGATATTATGATGGAATATGCCAAACAGCGAAATCTACGAAGACTCATTATTCCTGTCCCTGTTCTTACACCTTATCTTTCAAGTTTATGGCTATCTGTATTCACCCCGATCTATGCAAGTATCGGTAGAAAGCTTGTAAACAGTATAAAAATTCCAACTATTGTCACTCAACAAGATAAAACTTTTAAAGCATTTCCCTTTAAGCCTATAAGTTTATCTCAGGCCGTTTCAAAGGCCATAGAACGAGAAGATAGTGAGTTTAGAAGAACTCACTGGGCTAGCTCTTTTTCATCTTCCAACCACGATATGGGATGGTTAGAACAACAACGCGGGAATAAACTTGTATATACAAAAAAGCTTAGTATTCTAAAATCAGCAAAGAGTTCTTTTCATGTTATTCAACAAATTGGAGGAAAAAAAGGGTGGTATTACGGAAACTTTATCTGGAAGTTAAGAGGCTTTATAGATGTTCTGTTCGGCGGAACAGGATATAGACGTGGACGAAAGCACCCCGTTAACATAAATGAAGGAGACTTTTTAGATTGGTGGCGAGTAGAACAATTTTCTCCCCCTTCTTGCTTAAGATTATTTGCAGAAATGAAACTTCCTGGAAAAGCTTGGCTTGAATTCGAATTAAAGTCTACTTCTGATCACTCTTGTGATCTTTATTTATCAGCTATTTTTGACCCTTCTGGTCTTTTTGGTCGACTATATTGGTATAGTCTCTATCCAGTTCATTTCTTTATCTTTAATGGACTCTTGAATGGTCTAAAAAAAGAAATAGAACTCAACTAATTTATATTTAAGACGACATAAATATAAATAAAGATAACCCTAACATTATAGTAGCGGGAACACACTTGGATACACTATCTTTAACTTTCAAATGAGAAAAAATTGCTCCTAACATTAAAATACTCATTCCAGACGCTCCAATTTTAATTACATTTTCAACCCAAAAGCCTGCCCCAATACACAAAGCAAAAAGTATCTTTAATCCTCCAATTAAATAAAAAAACCATTGCGGATATCCATAAACACGGAACTCCTCTTCTAAACTTTTAGACTCCCCACCTCTGTACTGTGTTTGTTTATTAAACCTTACTAACCATACATTAAAAATACCTACGACTATAATGATCTGGCTCATATATTTCAAAATTTCCATATCTTCCCCTTTAACTTTTATTATTTAACAAATGAATATAAATCAATTATACAATGATTTAATTTAAAATAAAGTCTCACTCATCAGACAAAATTGTCTTAAAACAATCTTACCAACAGAAAGAAATCTAAAAATATTCGAGCTCCATATAAATTTTATTAATCTTTTTTGATAATTTAATATTGGAAATTCCTTGATATGTTATTAACCGTTTTTGTTTGAGTTCATATCTAATCATTATAGGCTTAAGAAATAATCTTAAAAAAAATGACTGAGGCTGAACCTTAAATAAAACAGTTTCTCTACCCCTCCATTCTTCTATCCTATTTTTCTTTACACTTAACAAAAAATCTCGCCTCTTACTTGGAGATACATACCTTACAGGAGTCTCCTTACCACTTAATAATGCATCCCAATGCTTTACAATGTAATAATGAAGCCCTGAATCTACTACCGTATAATCCGACACTAGCTGCTGTGAACGTTTAAATGACTTTGAAAATGAAGACCTGTACGCAATCTCCATATTTTCTCCTACATTTACTGAGGCAATTACCCCCGTAACCTCATTGTAGAACTCTAAGCAAGGTGCTTGAAAATTCTGCTTATAGATGAGTTCTTTACGCGCAATTATGTCATTTTTCTTATTGGTATAGACTGAAGTCGCTTTTAAATCGCCTCCATCTTTAAACTCTTTATACTCTTCTTTATACAAAAATTCCTTGGTTTTTATATCGTACGCTTTGCCTACATAGTGAACAAGTGAATCCGACATAACAGTAGACCCCAAACAAAACATCACCATAAAACAACAACTTACCCTAAACATTTGTTATCCCCCTTAATTTCGAGCATACACAGCACGACTCTTCATAAAAAAACTTTCTTGATTATTAATTTCACTGATGGAAAAAACATAGGGACCTCCCTTTGGTACTCCATATAAGACTCTCCTCTACGCTCTAAAGAAACTTTTTCAGTATAAGGCCCTGTGATAAATCTCATGATAATAAAAATAGATAAAGGCGATAACCACGCCACATATTCATATATTAGTCCCTCACAAGCCATCGCCAAGCTAACCCATAATAAACATTCAAAAAAATAATTAGGATGTCGACAAATTCCCCATAAACCTTCTCTACATACGCCTTTTTTTCCAGATTCTTTAAATCTTAATAACTGAGAATCTGCAAAAATTTCGCCAAGTAGAGAGAACAAAAACAAGATAAATGCACCCTTGTGAATATCTGCTATAACAAACGTTTTATTCAGGTATAAAGGAATAAAAACTGCGCATAATAAAAACTGAAGGCTCCCTTGCATATAAAAATGTCCGAAGACCTTTATAGATTTATTCCCACTCCATTTTTCTTCAATCTTTGTATACCGTACATCTCTCTTTCCTTTTAAGATCCGTGTAAACAAAAAAAACACCCCTAAACGTAAAGCCCAGATTGAAATAAGACATGAAAAGATCAACTGAACAACATGCGTTCCATACATAAAGTACAAAACCCAACTGACTAAACAAGGCCCCAAAGACCAAAACATGTCTACGACACTTGTATTTTTTATTCTATTTGCCACAATAGCACCTACACTACAATTTAAAAATAGAACCAGTCCTATTAGCGCAATTATACTCAACATTGAAACTCCTTACCCTCTTCTTTACACACTTTTAGCGTTATTTACTCACCTTTTTCAAAGTGGAACTGATAACAGCCTAAAAAGTCACTCCTAAAGGCTGCTTCACAGTATGAAAAATAATAGATCCATTTACGAAAAAAATACTCATCAAAGCCTTGGTTAAACAACGACTCTTTTTGGTCTATAAATGTTTGCTTCCATTTGGACAACGTCGTAGCATAGCTCTGCGCTATATTTAATGACTCAATTGTTTTTAACGTGGTATTTTTATCCAAAATATCCATAATCAATTCAACAGAAGGAAGATGTCCTCCAGGAAATATGTGCTTTCTGATGAAATCTGTACGTCCACAATACTCTTTGTAAGATTGTTGAGGGTAAGTGATGCTTTGTAATGCAAAACGTCCTCCTGGCTTAAGTAAAGCATTGCAGACCTCAAAATATTGCTGTAAAAACTCATGTCCTACCGCCTCTATCATCTCAATAGAAACAATCGCATCAAAGTGTCCTTCCACTAACCTATAATCTTGAAGTTTGACTTCCACTAAATGGGTGAGCTTTTCTTTTTCTATTAAGTTTTGTGTATATGCCAATTGTTCCTCTGATAACGTAACCGTTGTAACCTTACATTGATACCTTTTTGCCATCTCAACCGCGGTATACCCCCACCCTGAACCAATCTCTAGTACATGGTCATTCTTTTTTAGTTTCAAGCCATCTATCAAACGAGAAACTTTTTGTTTTTGTGCCTTCTCTAAAGAATCAGACTCAGACGAAAACAAACCCGATGAGTACATCATCGTTTCATCTAAAAAAAGCTGATAAAAATCATTTCCTAAATCATAGTGTTCTGCAATATTCTTTTTGCTGTTTTTTTTCGAATTTCGTCTGAGACGGTGCTTTACAACATTAAGCATCTTTATCAAAATATTACCATTAAACAACTGTTCTAATTTTTGCTTATTTGCAATCATAAACTCGACAACCGATTCCACCTTAGAGCTATCCCACTCTCCACGAATATAACTTTCTCCTAATCCAATTTCACCTGAGGATTTTATTGAATTAAAAAAATTATTATTCAAAATAGTCATCTTAGCCTGAACATTTTCTAATGATGACCCCAAGCTCATAGAAGATTTATCTAATAATGTAATATCTAGTTTTCCTTTTTCTAAGTGTTTACATTTCTCTTTTATCGTCTTTAACACTTTCTTTTGTATGATTGATAATGGCATATTTCTCAAAACTGACTCCCCTTTTAACTCTGGCTTAGAGTAATGTTTTATTTTTTTGATAAAGCTTAAGCAAAACGCTTGAATTAAAATTCTTGGAAAAACTAATAGCGCTGTTAACGGATAAAGTATTAATAGTTTTGTTAACTGAACCCCATTAAAGTGTTTTTTATTTCCTTTAAAATCAGCGTAAAATACTTTTTCTCCATCAATGATATAAGTAATACCAATTTCAAGTCTAGAATCTGTGTTATATACGCTAAATTCATACTCTCCTTTTTCTTCAAAAAATGGAGAAACATGAAAGTTTTTATCTACCACCACACGTTGAGCATCTCCATTTTGTTCGACTGTATAAAAATATGACTCTTTATATGTATTCGTCACCTCTGCAAACATTCCTAAATATTCGTCACCTTCTCCATAACACATATAAAAACTCACAGGCCGAAATGTTTTAAAAAACAATCGTGGTATCGTAATCAAAACAGTCTTCTTTATATCATTTTTATGTGAAAAATGTTGTGTAAGCTTATCAACTTTTTGTCCAAGGGTTTGATCACTATTATCTAAATAATCTGAATCAAATACAGATAAAACACGCTGTTTATTATATCCCGTAAAAAATGTTTTATTAAGTTGTGGAAGTGACGATATCTCGATACCAAGCATATACAACGGATATGAAAACACATGTTTTTTAGGTTTAAATCTTGCATGAGTTGTAAACCCTGTAATGATATTCGTCACAACTAACTCCTTTAACCCTTTAAACTCTTTTCTATAGATTAATCAAGGCAACATAGATCTTTTAATGCAGAATTGAGCCTCTAAATAATGTACTGATATTCAACTGTATTGTAACATATTTATAAATTCCCTCCATTACTAAAGCTCTTCTCAAGAGCGCATTACTTAATTAAGATCAAGGACTTTGAATACAAGCAATTAAAATCAATAAAAAAAAATGAAATAAAATAAAAATAAAAACGATAACCCTATATGATGATAAAAAAAACACTTGCACAGCGGGCTAGTTCTTCCGGAATTGTTAAGCATATTGTGGAAACTGAATTTTTACAGGTTCGTAAAAAATATCCAATGAATAAAGCCGAGTTAGAACAAGTATATTCAAACCTAGCCTCCAAGCACAGTGCACATAAGAGTAAGGCTGAGTCTAAAGACGCATTTAAACAGAGTCACCTTCATTTTAATGGAGTATCGTTTGATCTTGTAATGAATCAAGCTTGTAAGGAAACCGGGAAAAATCAGGATGCTGTTTATATGTCTGGAAATATTGCCGCAATAGCTGATGGTGTTACAGCAAATAATTTACTCGGTAGACTTTCTAAAGAAGATCATCTCAGCTACATATATTGGACAAGAGTTTTAGCAAAGACTTTAACACGTTCTCTTACGAAGGTATTACAAAAATTTACAGACAATGGTCGACTAAAACTAGATTATCCCGATTTTACAGCTTTGATAAAAGATAGTGTTACAACAACGTGTCATAAAATCCCTACATTCAAAACAAAACAAGGAAGAAACACATCCCCTTCCACCAACTTTGGATGCTTAATCAATAATCCAGAACATGGCGTAATTTCAGTCGTTTTTGGAGACCTTGTAAAGTTTGTTGACGGAAAAATCACTGATTATGGTAAAAATCAGGGTATTAAACAGCACGGAAAACAAGTGTCCAGAATCTTCCATATTAAGGAAAAAGATCTAAGTATAGAGTTACACTCTCCACAAGAATTTATTGCATTATCTACGGATGGTTTATCTGGTTTTCCAGGGCCTACAGATCCAGATGATACATCTTGTATTCTTTTTGCTAAGTCTGCAAATCCAGTCATGACATTTTTTAAATGTGATCCAACAATTCAATTTAGAGAAAATCAATTACTCCCATTAAGGGTTACACGAGTTAACCAAGACAATATACATGTTCAAACTCCTATCGGAAACGGAATATATCGTACTTATCATTCAAGATCTTTTACTGAGAATGAAAGTCTTCTTGGAGTTCCTTTCACTATCAAACCTCATAAAACGGACAAAGAAAAAAAATATGTTATCTTTAACAACCGACTACCACTCTATAAGACCATTCCAAAAGGAACACCTTTTACAATCCATGTGACCGAAGGAAAAATAGACTTTCCTTATACCGTTATTGAAGATGGAAAAAAAGTAACATCTCATTCTGTTAATTTACCAAGGGAAATCGATGGCACAGTAACGGTTAAATGGTTTGATCAAATTAAGGGGCACGCTCCAGTTGATACTCGTTTCACTTCACCAGGTCATAAACTTAATGTCACGGTTTCTGGCCATAGCGTAAACTTGAGTTCTCCAATTTTTATTTTAGATGGACGTAGATCTGAGTATCTTCCTAAAACATTTGAAATTTCATGTCTTAATCCAGCATCAAAATCTGTTCAATTGGATATTAAAGTTTTTAGACCAAATGGCAAATTGATATTTGTTCCATCGTCTATTCAATTTGTTCGCTCAACAGCGCCTATCAAACTTGATCTCAACTCAGATAGGTTATTAAAGTTAAGAGCTCCCATTTTTTATGGAGATACTCCCTTCTACAGTGGACAGACCTTTCCTCTTCAATGCTGTGATCAAATTGATCAAGGTCTGAAAGCTGTTTCAGTTAGACTTGTTGATGGAAAATGGTATCCAGCTAATACTAAATTTATAGCCCCCTATGCATCAAAAAACTGGTTTGACGTCCCGACTGAAAAGGATCAGTTCAAGATTGACCACAAGTCTAATGAAATAGTATTAACTCAACCTGTAGCCATTCTTACTGATGAAGGGTATATCCCTCTTCCTATGCCAAAAACTATACCACATTCCTCACAACACCCTGAATTTTACAAAGATTTTTATATAAGTAGTACTACTATGGAATGGGTGGCATTTAAATCTCCGCCTCCCCTTGTTGCTGCTCCTTCAGTAAAAAAAACTGGGACTTTAGACAGACCAGGAACTATAGTAAAAAAACCGCCCAGAGAAACACCCTCTACATCCCTAAATTCGCCTTCTTCTATATCTCCGACTTCTTTTTCTGAAAGAAAAATACCTTCTACATCCCCAACTTCGCCTTCTTCTATATCTCCGACTTCTTTTTCTGAAAGAAAAACACCTTCTACATCCCCAACTTCTTCGCCTCATTCTACAAGTTCGACGTCTTTTTCTGAAAGAAAAACACCTAAGTCCAGCACTCCAGTTTTAAGTTCTAGTGATGGTCCTCAAGTCAATCAACACCCTAAAGAAGTTAGTGCCTCTACAAAAAAAAGTAATCCTGCATGGAAACAATTAACATTTATAAAGTCTACAAAGCCGTGGGTTGTGGGTCTTAGCAAAGTAGATTTAAAAAGCATTGAAGATGGTAAAAAAGCAATTTTTCTATACCGAGATGAAGAATCATCACACAACGCATACATTGGATATGCTGCAATAAAAAAGGGATATACTTATACCTTCAAAGACGGTACAAAATTAAACTATACTGCCATTAAAGCGACATCTCTAGTATTTTCAGTAGAACAATTTGAACAATTGTTAGAAGAATCTGAAACGATGGGTTTTATTAAACGAGAACCCCAAGAGAAATAAAAACACATTGCCAATCATGCTATACTAATGGCATGAATTCCCTTAAACAACGCTACCTTCATATTCTTTCACTCGCCTCCCCTATTATCTTCGGCATGCTTTCTATTAATATACTCGATCTTGTCGATACCGCTATGATTGGGCATTTAGGAGACAACGCACTTGCCGGAACAGGGTTCGCTAGTTTTCTGTATTGGTGCTGCTTTTCAGGCATTGTTGGATTTTCTGGAGCTCTTCAAACGTTGACTGCGCGCCGACTTGGTGAAAATAAGCTGAATGAATGTGGATTCCCCTTAAATGCTGGGCTCATCTGTGTTGCATGCTACGCTATTCCTCTAACACTCATCATGCTTGCCGTATCTCCATATATTTTTTCTTTTTTTTCTGAGGATAATTCTGTGCTTTCTCTCGCCAACACTTATTTTAGATGGCGCATTCTAGGGTTGATCGCCATTGGCTTCACATTGAATTTTCGAGGATTTTGGAACGGAATTAAAGAACCTTTTACTTACACATTTATCCTAATCGGAACGCATGCTCTCAATATCTTTTTAAACTGGGTTCTCATTTTTGGAAAATTTGGCTTTTCTCCTTTGGGGGTTAAAGGAGCTGCCATTGGATCTACTATTGCCTCTTTTTCTGGTGTTTTCGCCTTTTTTATCATCACCATTAAGAAAAAATACCCTCTTGGTGTTTTACAAAGCTTTCCTCCTCTCATTGTATTTAAAAACCTGCTTCGTATTGGCTGGCCTGCAGCAGTCGATCAATTGTCTTTTTCTGCTAACTTATTATGTCTTTTTTGGGTTTTTGGACAATTGGGAACAGCAGAGTTAGCTGTAGCTCATGTGGTTATTGTCTGTGTACTCATTATTTGGTTGCCTGGAATGGGCTTTGGGCTTACTTCTCTGACTTTAGTAAGTGAGGCTCTAGGAAAAGGTCTTCCTAAAGAGGCAAAACAATGGGCTTGGCGCTGTATTCATCTTGCAGCACCTCTTCTGTTTCTAACGGGGCTTCTATCTCTACCCTTTTCAAGGTCTATTCTTGGATTTTTTATTCACAACCCTCAGACCTTAGAAATGGCAGTTTTCCCCTTAAATATAGATCAGTTAACTCTTTGGTTTGCATGTGTTGGAGTTATTTTTATAGAATCTCTTATTGGTGCTGGGTCTACTTTAGGAATTTTAGCTATTAAAACCATTACTCGTTGGGTTATCTTTATTCCAGGAGCTTATATAACAGGAGTACATCTTAATTTTGGCATTAATGGAATTTGGATATTTTGGGCCACTTTTAACGCGTTTGAAACCTTAATATTTCTTGTAATTTGGCAACGAGAGAAATGGGTAGGCATTCAAGTCTAACAGATGTTTTTTAACTAGATTTTTTATTTTTTTGACATTTCATTTTTTTCTTTTATATTAGAATAAGTATTTATCGCTAAGGAGCACATCTAATGTTAAGAGTCATAGTTCGTACAATGAGTTCAGTCCCCGCTCAGCCCATTACATTAAATGGAAACACGTTAACTGCAAAGAAACTTGATTCCATTCGTAAAGGAAGTCCTATAGTAATTGATCCTTGTTCTAAAGGAAAAGTGGATGCTTCTAGAAAAGCTGTCGAATTTTTTGTTAATGAACAACTCACTGTGTACGGGATTACTACAGGTTTTGGGTCTAACGTAGATACTATGATAAACCCAACAGATTTAAGCCGTTTACAACGTTGCTTAACTGCAAGCCACGCAACGGCAATGGGTCCTCTATTAAAGCCAGAAACAGTAAAAGCAATGGCTGCTCTAAGGGTCAATTCATTACTGAGAGGACATAGCGGCATACGATTTGGAACGATTGAAGCCATCGTCACACTTGTGAATAACAATACACTTCCTCCTATAGGTGAAAAAGGCAGTGTTGGAGCTTCCGGAGATTTAGCTCCATTGGCTCACTTGGCCAACGCTATACAAGGAGTGGGTCTACTATATAATCCGGAGCTACAACGGTATGAAGATGCAGAAAAAGTATTTAAAGATAAACAAATGACTCCCGTAGAACTGGAAGCGAAAGAAGGTTTAGCACTCATTAATGGAACCCAACTGATTACAGCCATAGGTTCAGAAGCTTTAACAACTGCAGAGCACATATTCAAAGCGGTATTACCTACAGTTGCAATATCTTCTATAGCTTTAAAAGAAAATCCTGCCGCATTTTCCACATTAATCCATGAAGAAGCAAAACCACATCGAGGACAAATCTATGTAGCAAGAGTTTTACGCAACTTTTTAACGGAATCCAAGCACAAAGCAGCCGAATTACAAGATCCTTATTCTGGAAGATGTTTGGCTCAAATTCTAGGTCCATCATTTCAAATATTTCCACTTGCGAAGGAAATGTTAGAAACAGAGTTTAATACTAGTAATGATAACCCTCTCATAAATTCTGGTAAGATGGAAGCCATATCTGGAGGAAATTTTCATGGTGAGTTTCCGGCTAAAGCTCTTGATTTATTGAAGCTATCACTTGTTGAAATCGGAAACGTTTCTACGGCAAGACAAAGAAGAGCGGTTGATAAAAAAGTTAATAGAGGTCTCCCTGCATATTTGACCGCAGGTGATCCTGGTATCAACTCTGGGGTCATGACCTTAGAAATAGGCAGCACGTCTTTGGTTATGGAAAACAAACAACTTGTATATCCTTCAAGTGCCCAGACGGAAAGTACTGGAGCGGGTCAAGAAGACCATGTATCTAATGGTCCAGTTGCAGCTAAAACAGCGCTTGAAATGGCAAATAACACGGCCATCATTCTAGCTAATGAACTAAAAATGGGCTGCCAAGCCATACACATAAGGCAGTCTGAAGATCCAGATTTTAGGCTTCCTAAATCATTACAGCCCGTATATGAGCAGGTTAATGAGATATCTCCGCCTTTAGAAGAAGATCGATTTTTTCAGCCTGAAATGGAAAAACTAGTTGAGGCCATGGTGAAAGACTCTCTTCTTTTCCCGGAAATGCCAGATTTTGACTAACTATCTATAAGAATTATGAAAAAGTTTTCTAGTCTTTACTTAACACAAGTATATAGGATTCTCGTTTCCAAAACAAAAAAAGCCTACGCAACTCTTTTTCCATCGTTTGCACTTTCCAGCCTTGCCTTCCATACTCATTTAAAAAGTCTGTAAATCGTTGCGGATTTACCTTAGACGAACCCAATAACAATGAATCCCAAATGCCTTCTTTATATATCACAACCTTATATTGAATCATCTGACTCCTCCTGTAGGACTTATATCTTAGCTCCTTTTCTCAACTTATTCACCTTTTATTAGATTAACAATTCATTATGTTTCACCAACAGATCTCCATAAGAATAAACTACTCTTTATTTACCTAATATCTTTATATTTTTCAAACACTAACTATATAATTTATCCATTAAATATATTTTTTTCATACTTTCTATTAAAACGAATCCATCAATTTCCATCTTTTAAGACTTTTTATGTTTATTATTTATTTTTTTGAGGAATAATAACAGTAGATAGCTTTAAACTTTAGATATTTGCATGTTTTTGGGAGGGGTAATGGATCAAAAAAAATATCAAGAATTATTAAAATCATTAGACCGTGATGATCTTCTGAAATTATCTCGAGGAATTTTACCTAGCATCAACAAGATCACTGAAAAATGCAACGTAATAATCAATGATCAAAAGAGGAAATCAAAAAAAACAAACGAAAAAGATCTTAAAATTGAAAATAATTTTTTACAACCTTTAATAGAGGAGAAATAAATGTCAGGGTTACCATTAAGTTCATATAGTGGAAAAGTAAATAGACAAGGAACAGCTCCTGATGAACAAAAAACATTGCAGAGTTTAAGGAGCAAAGGAGTTTTACATAGAGGATTAGAAGCGGGCACAAAAGCAAAAGGCAGGACAAGAACCGCACTTCGTAAAGAAGCCCATGAATTACTTAAAACACAACTAGTTAACACAGAAATGTTAGTAGTTTCAGAATCACCTATAGACCAAAAAGGGTTTAGATTTTTGCATGAAACAAAAACAACCTTGGAAGAATTACTTCAGCTGTTAGAAACACCTAATCAAGTGGATGCAAGATTTCTAGCAACCAACAAAGAAGATAATATAGGGCCAGGTGTACACACAACACTTGGGGAGGAAGTTGATGCTATCAAAGAGGATATTAAAACATGTTTAAGTGCATTAGCTACTCTCATGGAAACTAGGCCTCATGGAGCAGATGGTCCTGAATACTCAACAAATGGACGTATGGCTCATATTATGGGAATAGCTCCAGGACCTAGTACAGCCGTATATGCAGCCGACATGGATACAGATGAATTAGAAGTAGGTTCTGTGTTTAATAACGCTGGTGTTCATCATGCGGGTGATGATCTCGGCGAGGTTGATGGTGGTCGAGCCCCTTACGAATATGATGCTTTCCTTAATGAAGATGAAGCAGCTGCAACAGTCGATGGTGCACATGGGCCTACTATACAACAAAAAGTAGCACAGCGTGTATTCGGTGAAGGTGCAGATAAATTGTTTCCTCGTCAAGATGTTTATGCTAATCCTGCAGAGGGTGATTTTGCTGGGTTCGAGGACGATGGTCTTGCTGATCCTGCAGAGGGTGATTTTGGTGGGTTCAGAGAAGTTGATGAAGGTTTATATGGCACAATGAATCATTCCTATTCTGCTGCTGAGGAACAACTACTAGAATTGGAAGGGGGGGGAGATATTTATGTAAATACGGACACAAAGCACGCCGTGCAATATACAGACACAATTAGTGAAAAAGAAATGATAATGTTTCGAAATTCTGAAGGTGATATTACAACAAAAGAAATATTTGGTACAGTTGAGAACTTAAAAGTGAGAAATAGCGCGGGCAAGATAAAAAATCTTGCGAGCTTTTTAAACTTCCATAGTTTAAAAATTACCCCTTAGAATTACTTATAAATATACTAAAAAAGTCCCCTCTTTTTTATCTTTTATCTATCTTTTTGTTTTTTTTTGAGAATATCTTTTTTAGCGGATAGTTCACGAATGGCCAAAAAACCTTTCGGCTAAACAGACCTAACCCTACTCCAACAACCCCAAAAACTCTCCATACCCTTCTTCTTCAAGTTTCTCTTTAGGAATAAAGCGTAAGGCTGCGGAATTAATGCAATAACGAAGACCTGTGGGAGCAGGTCCATCTGGGAAGACATGCCCTAGATGAGAGTCTCCCTGAGCACTCTTCACTTCCACACGCATCATGCCAACACTAAGATCTTTATGCTCTGTAAGCGCATCGCGTTGAATAGGCTTAGTAAAACTAGGCCAACCTGTTCCTGAATCAAACTTATCTGTCGATAAAAATAGCGGCTCCCCAGTCACCTTATCAACATAAATCCCGACGTCGTGATGATTCCAAAACTCATTATTAAACGCAGGCTCAGTTCCGCCACACTGAGTGACATCATATTCCAACTCAGTCAATTTTTCTTTCATTTCGAGCTCATTTGGTTTGATATAAAACTTTTTATTCATCACATTTCCCTCCATATCTGAGCTATTTTTTTTGTCATGTTGCAAAGCTAAAAACACTCCCAACATTACCACCACCACTAAGGACACTACAGATTTCAAAAGAGCTTTTTTTTGAATAGCTCAACGCTTATCTCGCTAAACGAAGCAACTCTTCTACTATAGATTTAATCGATGATTCTTTTGCGGGCTTACCACCATTTGCCAGCAATTGACGACCCAATACATTCATTCCTAAATAAGACAGCTGAAGTCTCATAATCTGTAAAACATTTGTTCCAGCTCCGGAATAAGACATGATCGCCGCCGCTTTTCCGTTAAAACAAGCACGAAAATCTTCCGTACATACACTGACCCAGGCCAAAAAATTACTTAATGTGGGCGCTGTAGACCCGTTATATTCCGGACTTAATACCACAAATGCCGGCGCTTTGACTAAACTATCTACAATAGACTCTAGCTGAGAGGTAAGCGCTTCTTGCTGATCCGTCGTCTGTGAAGAATATAAAGGCAAATTTAACCTAGGAATATTAACAACAATAGCCTTTTTACCTACAGAGTCTATTTCTTGCTTCACACTATGTGCTAATTCAAGATTTTTTCCTTCAGTGGCCGTTAAAATAACAATATCGTTCATAACTACTCTAGTATACCAATATTTTCTATTTTGCGGCAGTCTCCTCATCAAAAAATGCTGCTTTTCTAATACACTCTAATTTAAATCTACAGACCACGTGATTCATAGTATATGTAGTAAGCTTCTTAACTGCTCCTTTATACAGGTTTCTTTATTTACTCCTATTTATCGTAAAGCACCTATTATCCGAATTTTTTTCTACTATTTTTTAAAGTTCATTTTTCAGGATCTCTAATTTTTATATTTTTTTCATAAAATTTAATGATAATGCCTCCTCAAATATAAACTTTCATAAAATTTACTGTTTACTTATCTTTTACTTTGATGTAGATTCTGAAAAAAACTATAATTAATTTGAAAATTATATGTAAATTTTTACAAAATACAAAAAAATAAAAAAACACAACAGGAGACAACAAATTGACACAAGTTAGACCAAGATATCCTTTAGCTTCACAAGATGGAAACGTATTACGTTCCCCAGTAAGAGGAAAAGGAAAAGGAAAAGGAAAAGGAAAAGGAAAAGCAAAAAGAAGAGCGCACCAACCACCAAAAGGAGCGGGAAGCTCACCACACCTCCACCAAACACCAAGAACACCAATATTCAGAGACCCAGCACACACGGCTCCTTCCCCGCGTTATATAGCAGCACCTCGGAGTGCTAGTCCTACAGGAAGCACTGGATCCTCATCAGCAGATGATGAGTCTACACCCAAACAGAAAAGTAAAAAATCGCCACATGGACTTAAGCCTGTAGCTAAAAGACTAGAATATGAAGGCGCATCTGCAGCTTCTGAATATGAAGGCGCATCTGCAGATTCTGATTTTACCGGTTCTTCCGACTCAGAAGGAGCTATTCTCCTAACTCCTTCAGATTCCCCAACTTCTCCAGCTTCTCCTCCAGCTCCTTCTAAATTTTCTTGGGCAGATAGGGCTAAAACTCAACCATCAGAAATTATATTTAATGCTAAAGATGAACAAATCAAACTATTCAATCAAATAGGAAAATCCATTAAAGAAAATTTTAAAACACTTTTTACTATCAAAAATAAGGATTCAATTTCGGCGTTTGCAGAACAATTCATCTCTGCCGAAAACCAAACTATATCCATCAAACCCCTACCTCCCGTCCCATTAACTAATACTAAGGGTATAGCAACAGGAGCATTATTTGCAACAAATAGAGGTGTTTGCGTTATTGATCATGATTCAAAAACAGTAAAAGAAATAGAAATTTCTTCTTATACCCGAGATTTTAGAAATCAAAACGTTGGTCATTTATGTAGACCTACTGTGTATTCCTCTAGAACGCCTATTCTTCACAGCGCCTCATTTGACTTTACCGATCAGCAATGGCTCATTGAGGCCGCTATAAAGGCAGCTGATCCAGAAACACCTACAATTTGCCATAACTTTGAATCCATAACAGAGGTAGGTATAACTAAAAGTACCAATCTTCAAGGAATGGTAGAAATGGCTACACTTTTAAATGAACAAGGATCCCCTTTTATGCTAAAATATAAAGATGATCGTTTTATCATAGGAAGATACAAACGCAAAGATCTAGATAAATCCCTCGTACTCTTACAAAGCGTCATCAACGGAATAGAGCCTATCGATTCTATTGTAAAGTTAGAAGAACACCTTGCTACATTCAAAGAATCGTATGAAGATTTTTCCGAACTTGATATTTTCATTTGTTTGGCTAAAAAATATCTTAAAGACTGCCCCACAAATCCAGCAGTCCTCGGTGAGATAACAGCTATAACAAACAAAAAATACCCCGACGAAACAATGCAGGCTCGAATAAATAGAGAAATTTTTGGAAAACGACCTTCTACATTAATGTTTCCAAGCACTCCAGATAGAACACAAAAAGGTACTCACCCACTTCTTCTTCTAGTAGAAAATCATGTAACATACTCTATAGCTAACAACACTTTTCCTATTACCGGGCTTGATTTAACGACAGGTCATGTCAAAAGACACCTTGATAATCTAAAAGAGGATCTACTGGAAAAACTAAAACATCGCAAACCACTCACTGCTCATGAAAAACGCCTTAATGATATACTTGAACAGGACCACACTAAAATAAGAGCACGATGGACACAAGAGGAGAAGAATGAAATAAATAGACAACTTTTCATACCAGTTATAGGTGATAAATTAGTATCTATTCCAACTATTCACAATAAGCTTACCCCTGACGGAGCACAGTTAATACACAAATTCACAGATGGAGCAAGAGGTTTCGGAACTACCATAAGCCCAAATGTTAAGCAATGCCTTTATGGAAAGATGCCTCATGGAATGACAATTGACGATTTCTTCACGAATTAGATAATTCAAACGGCTCAAACAAATATGCATCGTCTTTAAACGCCTTAAATTCGCATGCATAGCCGTTTGGGTCTAAAAAGAACATTGTAGATTGCTCTCCATTTGTCCCTTTAAATCTTGTGTAAGGCTCTATGATAAATTCTACTGATTTTTCTTTTAGCCTACCTGCCAGTTCATCAAAATCCTCTAGAGTTAATACCACTCCAAAATGTGGTAACTGAACTGGTTTTTCATCTACAGGATTTATGTATGCCGGGTACTTGTCTGGCCCACAATAATGAAAAACTAACTGATGTCCAAATAAATCCAAATCCACCCAGGTATCCGCACTTCTCCCTACTTTACACCCCAAATACTCTACATAAAATGCCTTTGTTTTGTCTAAATTGTTCGTCGGCAACGCCAAATGAAAGGGCCTCATACTATTACTCCTTTTTTTGATATACTACTCTACATGCCTTTAACACAATATCGCTTTTTATTTCTCTATACAATGGTAGCCCCCATGGGGTCTGGCCCAGATGGCGGGCTTTATCGAACTCTTTGTGAATGGACCCGCCTTCTTTCAAAACATGGTCATAGCCTCAGTATAATTGCTGCACAAGATTCAACATTTCCTAAACATAGCACAGGTATTTCCATTAAAGGAATCCTACAACAATCTTGCCAAACCACTCCCAAAACAGCATCCCCCTCTTCAGCTCTCATCAATGCCTGCGAATGGATCAAAAAACATCACCAAAACTACGATATCATCATCAATCTTAGTTTTGATAGTCTCCCTCATACAGAACTACGTGCACTTGGTACACCTGTTCGCCATTACATTTCTATGTGCAATATTTCTCCAGAGTTTCATCAAACATTGATCAAACATCAATCTCCTCAAAACCCCTACGCCTTTTTAACGCCATCTCAACTTAATACTTTCTCAGGATTATCTGAAGATTCGGCCTATTTCATAAAACAACCCTTTAACCCTCACTCTTTACACTTCTCAGCACACCCACAAAGCAACGATCTTGTCTGGATTAGCAGAATATCCCCTGAAAAAGGACTAGATTTAGCACTCTCCATCGCCTTAAAATCTAATCGAAAACTTCATATTTGTGGCGTTATTCAAGATCGAGATTATTTCAACTCATGCACAAAAAATATATCTCAAAGCGATTACGAATATCATGGCCACTGTACCCTTTCAAAACTCAACGATATTGCAGGGAATTGCCAAGCATTAATTGCCACACATCAATGGGAAGAAGCGTTTGGCATGATTTTCATAGAAACTCTAGCCATGGGAACCCCCATTATCGCTCATAATATAGGTAGCCCAAAAGATATTATTCAACACAACAAAACAGGGTTCCTAATCCCAAAAAAACAATACAAATGCCTTTCTCTCTGCTATCTCTCAGATTTCTCATATTAATCGCCAAGAGTGTAGACATTACACCCTTACACACTATAAT
>QFBQ01000014.1 GCA_003265885.1 Candidatus Marinamargulisbacteria bacterium SCGC AG-343-D04 | reverse complement strand
TGAGTATTTATTAAAACAATAGAATGAGGTGATTCCGAAGTGATGAGTTGTAGATATAAAGAGATGTTTAGTATAGAAGAAAACTGTTTTACGGAAGTTGTCTCAGGAAGTAATAAGCGGTTGCCAAAATCGAAAAATCCTTATTTTGGAAAATTTACACCTAGACCAAGACAAGAGGATGCATTTAGAGAGGCTATTTTAAAAAAAAGACTTATTGTAGGTTTAGATGTTGGTGAAGGAAAGACTTCTTTAGCTATTGCGTTAATGAATCACTATATGAAAAATACGGGAGTATTACGAGCACGTATTATATGTCCAAAAGGATTGATAAGAGTTTGGGTTCAAGAAATTGAAAAAATATGTAACTCAAATATCGTTCGCAAAAATGATAAATCTGCTAATTGGGTTGGTCTAATGTTAGAAAACGGAGGAAAGATATGTGTTTCAACTCCAGATTTAACTCTAGGAAACTATAGGAGTGGTAGCTCTGTTGACTCGATTTTTAAGGAGGACTTTAACTTTATTGCTGTGGATGAAGCGCATCACTTTTCGAATAAAGGTAAGCACAATCAGCAATTAAAAGAGTTTTTACAGAAAAACCTGGAAAGAGAAGTAGAGAAAAAAATGGTGTTGATGTTAACAGCAACTCCATTAACTAGTTCTCCTTTACAGCCTCTTGAATTGGTGTCGTTGATGGGGGGAGAAGCTCATGTAAGTCAATACAAAAGTGCTCAAAATGAATATGATAATGCTATGTTACGTTTAGGAAAAAGACTCAATTGTGCTTTGAAGAAAGAGTTGTCGCCTAAATCTACAATAGGGCCCAAAAAATTAGAAAAAGAAGTTAGGGGGTTTTATAAGGAAATGAAGGAAAGAGATAAATTGTTGAGTATTCACAGTGTAAGTAGCGTGAAGGAAAAAGGCGCAAGTGCTCAACCAAGTAGGGAGATAACTAGAGTTGTTCCAAAAGGCGGATGCTGTCCTGTTTGTTCAGTAGGGCTTAAATCTAGTGTGACCGTTGAAAAGGTTGGTTTGCCAATAGAAGGTTTTAAGTACCCTGAAGAAAGTGAAATCGAAAGGAGCTATCATTTTCTTTCAGCAATTCAAAAAGTTTCAGAAGCTGAGTTCTCTCCTTTATTAACTAGATTCGAAAATTCTCTAGAAGGACGAACAAATCTTTTACAGCACCTCCGTGACCTAAGTAGGGAAGATATTGCTAGGTTAATTAAGTGTAGTCCTAAGCTTCGCTCAATTTATACACAAATGAAAAGTATAATAGAAGGACAGAAAATAGTTCCTAATATAGTTATTTTTTGTGACACATATAATCAATTAGCATTGGTTGAGTATGTGGTGAAATCTCAATTTAATCTATCTGTGGGGAATGTTACAGGTGAAAACGATAGTAATGAATTAGATCTCAGACATTTTAATAACTGTTTTTCCGCCTTGACACTATCGAAAGCTCTAGATCGTAGTCTCTCAGAGGATGACAGGGTGGAGGTATTTGAATACCTACAGGCAATAGGCGTTATAGTTCCTTTAGAAACAGAAGGGCAACTTTATACATTTAGTGACGGATTTCGCTATGATTTAGGGAAACGAATAAACAAATCCGAGGATGAAGATAGTGCTTGGAGAGCATTGAAAAAAGTTGTAAAGACAAAAATAAATAAAGGTCAGCAACAAAGGTTTTTTGAAATTTCACAGAAAGAACTTCAGGACTTAAACAAAATAGAGTTTTATGGGAATTTTCTTTGTCGCTGTAAGGTGTTGAAGAAGGGGGGGAATGGAAATTATTCTTTGGAAGATGAATTTGTTAGCGGTAAAGTTACAGTCGATTTACTTAAAGCTAAAATGCAGGATGTTAAATTACAGGGGTTTAAATCAAGAGTGATACCTATGGGGCGTGAAGTTGAAATTTTGCAAAATACTGTAGATTTAATAAATAGAAAAAAGAATGGGGCAAAAGTTTTAAACTCTAAAATAGATACTGTATTAGATTCATTATGGACTCATGTCTTAAAATCTAGAGTTCTTTTATGTTCAAAAGCAGGAGCAGAAGGTCTTACTATGTGTACAGAGTGGATTATAAATTGTAGTAAAGCATGGAATCCTTCCCAAGAAAGACAAATAATGGGAAGGGGAGGACGAGTTAGCCATGGTAGATTCCATGGAACCCAGCATTTATTAGAGGATCCCAAGGGAAGTATGAATTGCAAAATATTAGAGCTTAATTCAGAAGAGCTGCTAGGTACAAGGATGTTTGACGTATATAAACGAATAATGAAAGACGTTGAATTTGAAATTTACCCTAGATTTGATAAAGTCGGCAAAAGAAGATTGTTAGATATTTTTGTTAGGAGAGTGATTTCAGAAATTAGTAAAGCAGATCTTCTTGAAGAGTTGAGACATATAGGTGTGAAGAGTAAGGAGGAGGTAATAGAAGAAGGTGGCGGGGCTAAAGTCATGTGCGATGATGAAGAGCTAAATTCAGGTGATGATGATGATGAGTATTTTGCTGAAATTATAGGAGGGACTGTTGAGAATCTTGGAAAGTTTCATGAGAGATTAATCGAACATCTACAAAAAGATATAGAGGGTGAATTGGTTTTTGGAGATGTCAGTAGAATAAAAGAAGTTATTAAACAAGAATTAGGAAGTTTTGAACTTTCCCCTGAAGATGAAGAAATATTAGCAAGTGTTTTAGATGTTATTGTTCAAAATGTGATTTCCCCAGAGCTTGATAAGCATGTAGAAAATACACGGATGGAAGAAGAAAGATTATTTTTGGAAGCAGCGGAAAGAGCGAAGAGGGAAGCATCAGAAAGAGCGAAGAGGGAAGCAGCGGAAAGAGCGAAGAGTGAAGCTGCGGAAAGAGCGAAGAGGGAGGCAGCGGAAAGAAAGCTAGTGCAAGTGGAGAAAAAATCATTAGAAGTAGTGGAGTACAAACCATTTGAATTTCAAAGTGGCAGGGTGTGTTTGTTTTTATCTCCATCTATTTTTAATAAAAATCAACAGAGGGTAATAGAATATCTTAAGATGCAGGCTAGCGATAAGTTAAAATGGATATACCTTGTGAAAAGAAATGGAGCCGTCTTAGAAGAGTTGCTTGGTATCTTAAAAGGTGGGGGAGTGAAAAACGTGTCGATTAAAAACTGTAAAGATATTAAGTTTGATGAAAAGAGGGGGATGAGGACCTTAGAGGAGTTGGAAGCGACTTTAGCGAAATTAAAACCTTAAGCTAAGGGCGTTTTTGGTAAGACTTCGTCAATACGACTCGTTATGGAGCCATTATGAAAGAAGGTTTCCAACCTATCTCCTTTTTTAAGATTAGCGACTGAATGCAATCGTTTTCCTTTAAACTCTGTAATAGAAAATCCTTTAGATAGTCTTGAAAGAGGGTTGGCCTCGCTTAATGATGAAAGCAGATGTTTAATGTTTAGTGTTGTAGCCTCTAATTTTGACTTCATAATCACTGTCATGTTTGAAAGGGTTTGAAAAACGGAGTCGCGATCTTTTTGAACCTTATGCTCGATATGATAGGAAATCTGTCTCAGGTTTTGAATAAGTTGTTCTCTTATCTGTTTAAAAGGGCCTGCAATATACTCTGCACACGCAGTTGGAGTCACACAACTAAGATCTGCTACATGATCGCATAAATGATCGTCGGTTTTATGTCCAATCCCCACTTGAATAGGAATAGAGCAAGCAAAGATTTTTCTAACAAGAAGTTCATTGTTAAACGAAGATAAATCTTCAGCAGATCCGCCGCCTCTAATAATCGTAATAAGATCTACATTTTTGCGAATAGCTCTATCGATGGCTTCAATAAGTGAAAAGGCACTATGATCGCCTTGAACAACGGCTGGAACAATGAAAAGTTTGACATAGTGAGTCGTAGCTCTAAGCGTGGTGACAAAGTCCCACATAGCCGCTGAATCTGGGGAGGTAATAACTGCAATGGATGTTGGGAAAGAAGGAATAGACAGTTTGTGAATAGAGTCAAATAAACCTTCTTTGCTTAATTGCTGAGTGAGTGCTGTTAATTTTTTATGTTCATTGCCAATACCATGTTCTGACAGATAAGATACTTGAAAAATAAGTGTCCCTTTTTTATGAAAATATCTAATTTTTCCTCGTGCAAAAATGTGCTGTCCTTTTTCTAACTTAAAGGTAAGAAGAGGGATGACATTGGAGTAAATGACGCAATTTATGGTAGATTCGCCATCAGAAAGATTAAAATAGTATTGATTGCCCCTTTGATAAAAGTTGAGTTGAGTAATCTCTCCACTAATCCAAATATCTTGTGTAAACGGACACTCTTCAAGAATCGTTTTGATAATCGAATTGATTTCTGTAACCGTAAATTGTTTTTGTTCTAAAGAAAGCGTTTCCATAACTGTCTGTTGTACCATATAATTATAAAAACGAACATTATCGTTTACATGTTAGGGGCAATTTAATATTATAGATAGTAATAATAGATAATGAAGGGATGTCTTGTATGAGTAAAAGTAGATTTTTAGAAGGGGTTATTATAGGGTCTGTATTAGGAGCCATAGGAGCCTTAATTCTGTCTGATAATCTCGAAGATATGACTGCATTGAAAGAAAATAAAAAGCAAAAAGAATCTTCAGAGAAAACAGATGACAATCTAAATCCTATGGAAGATACTCTAAAAAATATCCCAGAAAAAACAGATGTTTTAGTAGCTAAAACACTTGAAGCTATCGAGCAAGGATTTTCTAGAATTTCAAAAATGGTAGACGAAAAAAAATCGCCTAAAACAACATCCGTTAAAAAAAATAAAAAATGATTAATATAGATCTTTTAATTAAAATATCCACCTTAGTCTGTATTCTTCTTTTCATTTATCTCGTTATAGAAGGGATTAGAACCTTGATGTCATTTAGAAAAGTCATCAATAGAGTTGAATTAGTGACAGATTTAAAAGGGTGGTTATCTTTTTTTAGAAAAAAATAATCGCTGTATTACCTTATGAATAGCCAGGAACTCAGACAAGTATTTATTCAGTTTTTTGAAAAAAAACATCATACCTTTGTTCCAGGAAGCTCGATAGTCCCAGAAAACGACCCGTCTCTATTGTTTGTAAATGCGGGAATGAACCAGTTTAAAGATGTTTTCTTGGGAAAAGACAGCTCGTTCAATCGTGCTGTGAATTCACAGATTTGCATTCGCGTATCTGGAAAACATAATGACTTGGAAGATGTAGGAAAAGACCTCACTCATTTGACATCATTTGAAATGTTAGGAAATTGGTCCTTTGGTGATTATTATAAAAAAGAGGCGATTGAATGGGCTTGGTCTTTTTTGACAGAAACATTGAGAATTCCCAAATATCGCTTGGTTGCAACAGTTTTTAATGAAGACGATGAATCGGAATCCTTATGGAAGGATATTACAGATATTAATCATGCGCAGATTGTTCGTTGTGATGAAAAAGATAATTTTTGGGAGATGGGAAAGACAGGGCCCTGTGGCCCATGTTCTGAGATTCATGTGTGCTTAAGTGATGAACCTATCAATTTTGAGCTCAATCAGGATGTTATTAATGATGGTCGATTTATAGAATTATGGAATCTGGTCTTTATTCAATTTAATAGACTAAATAATGGAGAGCTAGAACCTCTTCCTAATAAACATGTGGACACGGGGGCTGGGTTTGAGCGTCTTTGTGCATTTTTACAAGGAAGCCAATCCAACTATAATACTGATTTGTTTTTACCCACGATAAAAAAAATAGAGCGCTTAACTGGGATTGCCTATAGTGATGATGATTCAGGTATGCCTCATCGAGTTATTGCCGACCATGTTAGAACCTTATGTTTTGGAATAGCCGACAATGTTTTTCCCTCTAATGAAGGGAAAGGATATGTGCTAAGAAGACTGTTAAGAAGAGCCTGCCGTTATGCCAAAAAATTAGGAGTAGAGAACCCTCTATTGTATGAATGTGTGAGTGATGTGGTGAATAGTTTGAAAGATCATTTTACGCATCTTAAAGACAAAGAAGAGGTGATAAAGCGTGTCGTGTTGGCGGAAGAGGAAAGTTTTTTAGCAACGCTTTCATCTGGTTTGCAGATGTTTGAGCAGATTAAAGCCCATCTTGTAGCTCAAAAATCGACAAGCTTATCAGGGGAGGATGCTTTTAAATTATATGACACCTATGGCTTTCCAATAGATTTAACCTCTATATTGGCAGAAGAAGCTGGGATTTCAGTAGATTTTAAGCAGTTTGATGAGTTGTTAAATAAACAAAAAGAACGATCTAGGAAAGCGGCGTCCTTTGAGCAGCAGGCCCTAGACAATGCGCAGCAACATGTAAGCCATGGTCAATTTGATGGATTAGACTTGCATTTAGCAGAAGATTTAAATATAGCCAAAGGTGGAGAAGCGAGAATTATTCATGATAGAGATGAAAAAGTAGGAATGGCCAGACACCATAGTGCAACACATATCGTTCACGAAGTATTAAGACGTCGACTAGGTACTCATGTGCATCAAGCAGGAAGTTTAGTAGATTCTCATCGCTTGCGTTTTGATTTTTCTCACTTTGAAAGTATTTCATCTCAAGAACAAGATCATATCGAAAAAGAGGTCAATGACATTATTCAGTCTAATTTAAAAATAGATACGTTTCATACAGATCTAGAAAGTGCAAAAAAATCCGGAGCGATGGCACTGTTTGGTGAAAAATATGATAAAGATAATGTGAGAGTGGTTAAAATGAGCGATTTTTCTGTAGAACTATGTGCAGGGACCCATGTTCAGAATACAGAGATGATTGAGCGTATTAAAATAATCTCTGAAACCGCTATTTCTGCAGGAACACGAAGAGTTGAAGCTATAGCCGGAACTGAAAATATTAAAGAATATTTGAAAAAAGATATCCGAGCGCTATCGGAAAACATGCAGTCGCAACTAGAAAAATATGAAAAGAAAGTGTCGAAAAATATGGAGAAATCATGGGGAGATTTTTCTGATAAATGGCAGGAGTGCAGTAATCGTTCTATAGAAAAATGCGATGTAGGAGAAATGGAAGAATATATTAGAAAAATAAAAAATTGTTCCTTCTGTATATTGATTGTTAAAAAAGAACAATATAACGTATCTTCGTTCTCTTTGACAACCTTCACCTTTCCCTCACATTCAACTAGTGACGTCTCATCATGCAATACTACTTTATCAGCTGTAATGGTTTTGTCATCTTGAATAATCGTTACATGTCCAAATAAGGTCGTTAGCTTATTGTCTCCATCAAAGACAATTTTATCACTTTTAATATGAGTAGCTTGATTTAATGATTCCTTGATATCCTCGTTTGCCAACTTTTTTTTGGTTTCCTCATCATAAAGCCAGTCCAAATCATCCAGTTCAACCGTTATATTTCCTATCAACTCAAAATAATTATTAGACTGATCATAAACCCCGTTATCTCCTGTGACGGTTTTCCCTTTTTGAGTTAGAATAATATTCCCACTCACTATTAATTCTTTTACCTCGTTGCTTTCTTTATACACGGCTTCATCGCAGCTCAATATTGTTGAATGTCTTATCAATGTCTTTTCTTGTTCATCAATGGCATCATCTATATTTTTAGACGGAAATTTTTCAAAGACTAAATTCCCATATAACTCTGACAGATCCTCATCAATGTAAATCACCATCTGATTTCCAGAGACTCTATATTCATCTGAAATCATTACAAAACCTTCGTCTATATATGCGATATTATCATCATTATCTATTTCGACACTCTTTAATGGTCTAATTACAGCATCTTCTTTTTCTAGCTCTACGTTTGTTGACAAATATGTTTTTTTTGAATCACTATAATATCGAAGTTCATCTGATCTTATTTTTATTTTTTCTGATTGAGTCATCTCTTCGGCATAAAGCTTACTTCCTATTCCTTCCTTTTTTTTATCCTCTCTTGCAAGAAGATCCGCCTCAAATGACTCTAATATGGTAATGGTATTACTTCTGGTATTAATGGTTAATTTTTTTGCTTTAACTCCATCAATAACTAATTCTCCATTTGAGTCGTATATAAAACCAGAAAGAATATGATTTGCATGAAATAAATATCTACTTTTTGTAGACCAAATATTATCTGACTCAATTTTCCAACTCAATTTTCCTTCATTATAACCGGTTATCGTAGACTGTTTCATTTCCACCTTTTTTTCATCTTGAACAAGTTCTTCAGTCTTAAAATAATCCATAAAAAAGGGGATGCTCAAAAAGGTTACCACTACAATAATACTTGTTTTAACGTATTTAGTAATGATGTGTTGTTTCATCTAATTAATGTTTAAAATGTCGTGAACCAGTAAATAACATTGCAATATTATGTTTATCACAACACTCAATGGACTCCTGGTCACGTTTTGATCCCCCTGGTTGAATAATTGCCGAAATACCATAATCAGCACAACACTCTATCGAGTCTTTAAAGGGGAAGAAGGCATCTGAAGCCAAAACTGCTCCTTTTGCTTTTTTACCAGCCTTTTTTAAGGCTATCTCAACAGAGTCTACCCGACTCATTTGTCCCGCGCCTATGCCCAAGGTTTGACCTTCTACCGCAATCAAAATAGCGTTGGATTTCACAAACTTTACTAGAGAAAAAGCAAAAATCAAATCATTCAACTGTTTCTTATTCGGCTTTGTTTTAGTAACACAGGTTAGTTGTCCATTCGAGACTAATGCATCATCTTCAGTTTGTACTAAAAAGAAATCTCCAATATGTTTTATACTCAATTTTTGATCTTTCTCACGAATTTTTCGAGATTGAATCAATCTTAAGTTGGCCTTTTTTCTTAATATGGTCAGAGCCTCATCATCAAAACTGGGCGCGACAATCACTTCAATAAATGTTTTGGAAAGCTTCTCAGCCGTTTTGGTATCAACGCCTCTATTTAAACCGACAATCGATCCAAATGCAGATTGAGAATCTGCATCATGGGCTCTTGTATAAGCTGTAACGAGATCTTCCCCAATAGCAGCGCCACAAGGATTTGTATGCTTAATAACAGCTGCCCCAGGCAATTCAAAATCATTTACAATATTTACAGCTGCTTCTATATCAAGAAAATTGTTATAGGATAATTCTTTTCCATGCAACTGCTTTAGCATATCATGTTTACTATTAGCCACTTTATACAGTGCCGCTTTTTGATGAGGATTTTCTCCATATCGTAAATCATTCATTTTTTCCAATGTTGGTTGGATCAAAAAGGGTAAGGTTTCTCCATTTTGATTAGGGCTTCTCAAGGACTGAAAATAATTTGCAATCGCTATATCGTATTTTGCTATATGATGAAAGGCTTCTATAGCCAACTCTTTTCTTGTGTCTAATGACAGCTCGCTCTGTTTATTTTTTAATTCAGAAATTACTTTTTTATAATGTGAGGTGTTTACTACTACAGCTGTAGAATTAAAATTTTTAGCAGCTGCTCTAATTAATGTGGGGCCTCCAATATCTATCTGTTCTATGGCCTCTAGTTCGCTTGTAGATTCTTTAGCTATCGTTTTTTCAAAAGGATATAAATTAACAACAACCAAATCAACCAGTTGAATATTGTGCTCATCACAGGTTTTCAAGTGCTTTTCATTAGATTTATCAGCTAAAATCCCTGCATGAATATGAGGGTGCAAAGTCTTTACTCGTCCATCTAAAATTTCAGGAAATTGAGTTAAGGTTTTAATTGATTTTGCTTTAATATTATTGTCTTTTAAATACTTTAAAGTTCCACCTGTAGAATAAATCGCAAAGCCAAGCTCTACTAATTCTTTTATAAATGGAGCCAGTTTTTCTTTATTTGATACACTAACAATGGCCTTTTTCATGCTATTTCTCCTTTTTTTGTTGCTGTAGATTGGATTACCTTTTGGATAGCTCTGGGATATAAACCATGCTCTTTTTCAAGAATTCTGTCACTTAAGGTTTTTTCAGTATCGTTTTCTATTATTGCCACGATGTCTTGATCTATAATAGGCCCTCCATCCAAAATATTAGTGACATAATGCACTGTGCATCCGGCATATTTCACACCGGATTCCAAGGCTTTTTTTTGAGGATTTAATCCACGAAATGCAGGTAATAAAGAGGGATGAATATTAATAATTTTATTTTCAAACTCCGTTAACAAAGTATCTCCCACAATTCTCATATATCCAGCCAAGCATAGCAAATCTACCCCATGTCCTTTTAAGATCTTCACGACATCTTCTTCATATTCTTTTTTAGATGCAAAATCGTTTACATTTAATCCAAAAGTAACAACTCCCTGTTTTTTTGCCTTCTTGATGCCTTCTGCATTAGGGTTATCACTAATAACAACTGCAACAGTTGCATCCAGTGCGTGAGTCTTTGTTGCTGCTATAATGGCATCCATATTAGATCCCCTTCCAGAAATCAATATACCCAATGACATATTAGGCAAGATGAACCTCTTGATTTCCAGATTCAACATGCCCAATCTGATAAAGTCCTTGTTGATTGCTCAAATCATCTGGAGAAACAATAATCATACCCACTCCCATGTTAAACACTCTATACATTTCGTCCTCTTTAATAGAACCATAATGCTGTAAGGCATCAAAAACAGGTAATACCTGAATAGATGATTTCTTTACGCTGGCAGTTAGCCCCTTAGGCAAAACCCTCACTAAATTTTCAGCAATTCCGCCCCCAGTAATATTGGCTATTCCTGTAATATGATGCTTTGTTTTTAAGGCATTTATTTCATCTACGTAAATTTTGGTAGGCTCCAACAATTCTTTTTCTGAAACATGTTTTGAAAATTCAGTTTCATTGTATACTTTTCTTACTAACGAATATCCATTGCTATGTATTCCGGATGCTGGAAGCGCATAGAGTTTATCTCCTTCAGTAATTGTTTTTCCTGTAATCACGTCTTCTTTGTCAACAATTCCGACACAAAACCCTGCTATATCAAAATCTTTTTCTTTATACATATCGTTCATTTCAGCCATTTCTCCACCTACTAATGCACACCTAGCTTGTTTACAGCCTTCAGCAACGCCATCAACGATAAGCTTCATATCATCAGGTTCAATTTTATGACAGGCGATATAGTCTAAAAAGAACAAAGGATCTGCTCCCATACATAGTAAGTCGTTAACACTCATTGCTACACAGTCGATCCCTATGGTATCTAGGCAATCAAATTCAATGGCAAATCGTAGTTTCGTACCCACCCCATCTGTGCACGAAACTAAAATGGGTTTTTTATACTGTTGTAATGGAAGTTCTACCCCTGCTGCAAAGCCGCCTAAATTGGACAACACATGTTTCGTATAGGTTGATTTCACACTATCTTTGATCAAGTCAACCGCACGATTTCCATTATCAATATTGACGCCTGAAGATTTATAATCCATATGCTCTATAGTTTAAGTGATGCTGGCTTTAATGAAAAGGGTACGCATGCTATTAATCCTTAAATTTCTATCCTTCATATTTGATCTAAATACCCCTGTAAAACAAAGGCTGCTGCTTGGCTATCAATTTTTGTTTTTTGCTTCTTTTGATTGAGGCCTGTTACGGATAATTGTTTACTCGCGGCTTGTGTAGAAAAGCGTTCATCTCTAAAGACAATAGGGATTGTAATATGCTCTTTAAGTTTTTCTGAAAACTCGGCAACCTCTTCGCTCTTCTTAGTATGACCACCTCGTGTATGTTTTGGCAGTCCTATAACAATAGTTTTTATGTCATAGTCATTCACCAATTGAATAATTTCAGAAAACGATGTTTCAGACTGTTTTATAAAAGGCTTGGGTTGTGCCGTCATCCCTAAAGGGTCAGAAATAGCGATCCCAATTCTGACCGTTCCAAAATCTATCCCTAAAACACGAGGTTTCATTGAAACTCTTTTTGAACTTTTTGGATAATAGTGGCCATAGCTTGACTAAGTTTTTCAGGATCACAGCCTCCTGCCTGAGCCATGTCTTGTCTCCCTCCGCCTTTTCCTCCACTTTCTTCAAGAATAAGCTCCATAACTACTTTTGCAGATAGTGAATTCAACGTACATTTTTTGCCATATTTAACAACGAAAACCCCATTTCCTTTAACACTACTTCCCACTATAAACAGCAACGTCTTATGTTCTTGGGTTAATTGATCTGCAGCTGCTCTTAATTGCTTCATATCTTGATTCTCAACAAACCTCGCTATACACTCCATTCCCCTCTGACTCGTGATATATTGCTTTAACTGAACAGCCAACTCCTGCCCAGACTTATTCTCTATATTTCACTAAAAAACTTTTCCAGCCTCTATACAACAATCAAGTCTCACTCAACTCTATGAATAACATAATAAATACTTCACATAAAAAAACTTAAACACAAAGCTACTTAATACCATTCAAAACAACTCTTCCTTGTGCAAAAAAATCATCGCAAGTACACTTCTTTATGTGTGTCATGGCTAAAAACAACTCAATATCTGATTTAATGAGTCAGTTAAATAATCACGTTAAAGATGTAGAGGATGCTGAAATATCTCTCGAAGATAGTCTTACCATATACAAGAAAGCCATTACAAACTCTAAAAAATTACTTTCAATATTAAATACTAAACAAACGCTTTTTGAAACCTTAAAAAAGGATGCTGATGAACTTGTTAAAGACTAATCCCATAAAAGATTTTTCTTCATTTTCAGAGTTTAGCAACTATCACTTACCTCTTATAGAGTCCGCCTTAACGAATAGTATTCAGGCTGTTGATGATGAGAGATCTTGTTTAACAGACGCAATACGTCATAGTTTACTAGATGCGGGAAAAAGGATTCGTCCTTTATTGGTTATTGCATCGCATTCTCTATTTTCTTCAGATGTCTCTTCTATTTTACCTTTAGCATGTTCTTCAGAAATGATTCATACGTATTCACTTATCCATGATGATTTACCGTCTATGGATAACGATGATTTCCGACGAGGAAAGCCTACCTCACATGTTAAGTTTGGGGAAGATATTGCTATTTTAACTGGAGATGCTTTAAATACGATAGCGTTTGAAATTTTATCTCAAGAGAATCAGCCCTTTAAAGCAGAACCTCTATTACGTGTCGTTCATTTATTGTCTCAACTTTCCGGCATTCATGGTTTAGTAGGTGGGCAAGTTTTGGATATAAAGTCCTCTAATAGCGCTAAAGATATTCAGGCGTTAAAAAGCATTCATCATAAAAAGACTGGTGCATTAATTAAATTTTGCATTGTAGCTCCGGCGCTTCTACATGAAGCGGATGAGATACTTATTAAACAACTTGAAAAACTTTCTACCCACTTTGGGTTATTGTATCAAATTACGGATGATATTTTAGATGTAGTCGGAGACAAAGAAACCTTAGGCAAAAACCCTGGAAAAGATCATCTACTTAACAAACTCACCTATACAAGTCTATTAGGCTTAGAAGTAGCAAAGAAACGTGCTTATGAAGAAGTACAGAAATCAGAAAGTATTTTGGATCAACTCGAACAAACATATTCTCTCTCGGCACAGTGTTTAAGGCATATTTTATATTTTATTTTGAACCGAACCTCTTAATATTGCTGTACGGTTTTGTATTAATTATGATATTTTAGTGATCAAATGGTTGAAAAAAAATCTACAACATTATTAGATCATCTTACATTTCCAGAGGATCTTAAAGAATTAACTTTAGATGAATTAGATTGTTTATGTGCAGAAGTGCGTCAGCGTTTATTGGAAATAAGTACAGAATGCGGAGGGCATCTCGCCTCTAATTTAGGTGTTGTTGAAATTACTATTGTGTTACATACCTTATTTTCTAGTCCTACTGATAAAATCGTCTTTGATACATCTCATCAATCTTATGTTCATAAAATGCTTACGGGACGTTTAGATCAAATGTTTTCAATCAGAAAAGAGCATGGTCTATCGGGCTTTGCTAATATCTTTGAAAGTGATCACGATATTTTTGGAGCAGGTCATGCATCTACGGCGCTATCTTCAGGTCTAGGGTTGGCTCATAGTCGTGAGTTATTGGATCAAGATCATTCTGTTATCTCAATTATTGGAGACTCTTCTTTATCTGGAGGAATGTGTTTTGAAGCCCTCAACAATTTCGAAAAACTGAACTCAAATTTTATTTGTATTTTAAATGATAACGATATGTCTATTTCGCACCCTGTAGGCAATATGTCTACGTATATGACTAAGGTCAGGACATCTCCGGGATATGATAGTGCTCGAAAGTTTTTTGACACAGTTATGAGTAATATTCCAAAAGGGGGCCCTTTAAAACGGCGTATTGAAAAAGGCCTTGATTGTCTTCGTGATTATATTTTGGATACGAAAGTTGGGGTTATTTTTGAAGAATTTGGTTTTCAATACTTAGGGCCAATTGATGGACATAATGTTCCGATGTTAATGGCCGCACTTAAATATGCAAAGAACTATGATGGCCCTATATTGATTCATACTATCACTCAAAAAGGAAAAGGGCATGAACCTGCGGAGCATGATCCTATTAAATACCATGGATTATCTCCTAAAAAACCAGGTCCTTCTGTAAAAAAGCCTCTGAGTAATTCCGAGTTTTTTGGAGATGTAATGATAGAGATTTGTAATAAACGGGATGATGTTGTAGTTATTACCCCTGCAATGGTGGGAGGTAGTGGCTTAACAAAATTTGCTGATACTCATCCTAAAAAGCTTTTTGATGTAGGTATTGCAGAAGAACATGCTGTGACCTTTTGTGCAGGTCTTTCTAGAGGTGGTATTAAGCCTGTATTGGCAATATACAGCACTTTTTTACAGAGAGGCTTTGATCAATTTATTCATGATGTTTGCATACAGAAGCTTCCTATGGTCTTTGCACTTGACCGAGCCGGTTTTGCTGGAGAAGATGGGGCGACTCATCATGGTGTTTTTGATTATACATATATGTTACCTATTCCGAATGTTACGATTTTGGCACCTAAAGACGCCTTTGAAATCGAGCATATGTTGAAATGGGCAGTAGACCAAGATCGTATTGTATCCATCCGGTACCCCAAAGGCAGTATTCTTCAACGAAATGATATTCCAAAGGTACCCATTAGTTTATCATCTGAGGTCATGATAAGATCTCAGGCACAGGAGACAGAGTTTTGTTTAGTGGGCGTAGGTTCTATGGCATGGGAATGCTATGATGCTGCGCAATCACTAATACAGCAAGGGCATTCATGTACCGTAATTAATTTACGATCGTTAAAGCCTCTAGATACAGATACTTTAGATCCTTTGCTAGAATCTGCTAAGAACATCATTGTTGTGGAAGAAGGGATGGGTATCGGTGGTGTTTTTTCTCATTTGATTCAATCCTTTTCTCATCTAAATAAAAGTACAGGTCAATGGCATCACATTGCAATTCCAGATCGCTTTTTTGATCATGGATCTATTCCTTCGTTACGTAACCAGTGTGGGCTCTCTAAAGACGGAATTGAGTTGTATATATTATCCAAGGTTAGAGAACTGTCTCATACGTCTTAATCATTTTCTTTTTTCAGAAGAGACATCTGATTAAATCCTTTTTCTTGCATCTGACGTGATAATTTTTTTGGGTCTTTTTCATCCTCATTACGAGTTACTATAGGTTCTCCAATACATATTTGAATATTTCCAGGTTTAACCCAAAAAGATTTTTTCTTTAATACCTTTCCTGTGCCTCTTATATAGCAAGGAATTAATGTTTTTTGAGTATTCGCCGCCAGTAGAAAAGCTCCTCGTTTAAATGGAAGCAGCTCCCCATCTGATGATCGAGTACCTTCTGGGAAAATAATAATATTATGATTTTCGTGAAGCTTTTGTTCTATTAAGCGCAATTGCTCTGATGCTTTTTTAGATTGGTTTCTATCCACAAACACATGTCCCATATTGCTTATATCTTGACTTAGAATAGGAACTTTTTTCAATTCTCTTTTAGCAAAAAAGGTGATCTTTTTAGGAATAAGGGTCATTAAGACAATAATGTCTAGGAGGCTTTGGTGATTGGAGAAGAAAATGACATTTTCATCTTTTGGGATGCGTTCTTCTCCTTGAATAGAGAGGGATATTCCTGCCAATGCAAAGGAAACCTTTAAAAAGGGAATAGCAAGATTGTAGCAGATCTTTTGTTTAAGTTTCGTTGGGAAAAGTAATAAAGGAGTACATATAAAAAAATGTAAAATAAATGAAGCTACAATCAAAGTAGCAAAATAAACGGTATAGATAAGATTAAGAATAACCATGAATATTTCCTTTTTTTTGTTTAAGGCTTATTATTAGAGAAACTATACAATAGGAGAAGTTACATGTCATCATTAATGGTTTCCCCTTCAGGGATTAGAGGACTAGTGGGGGAATCTCTCACACCGGAATTAGCATTAAATGTAGGAAAGAGTGTTGGAATGATTTTAGGAAAAGGGCCTATTATTTGTGGGGGAGATACTAGAGTGAGTTATGACTGCATCTTTAATGCTGTCATCTCTGGATTATTGGCTGTAGGAACAGATGTTATTTCTATCGGGAAAGTTCCAACACCTACTGTACAGCAGGCTATTCGCAAACATGGGGCAAAGGGAGGGATTGTTGTTACGGCATCACATAACCCTATTATGTGGAACGGTTTGAAGATTATGAATGAAACGGGTTCCTTTTTAGATAGTGATCAATATAAAAACTTTATAACACATTTTGAGTCCTCTTCATTTGACTACAAATCTTGGGATAAATTGGGCGTTTTGACAGAAGATACAGAAGCGTTATCGGATCATATTGATTTAATTTTAGAAAAAATTGATGTTAGCGCGATTAGAGAGTCTGGGTTAAAGGTATTAATTGATGCGAATAATGGAGCTGGAGCCATCGCTAACCCATTGCTTTTGGATCAATTGGGTATTGAGTATAAGATTTTAAATAGAGAACCCAACGGTCATTTTGCACATGATCCAGAGCCATTAAAAAAGAATTTAGGTCAAATTATATCTACATTAGAGTCTGGGCAATATGATATTGGATTTGTTCAGGATGCGGATGCAGATCGGTTGGTTATTTTAGATGAAACGGGGCGATTTATTGGGGAAGATTATTCCTTAGGTTTATGTATTGATTATGTATTGCAATATGAAAAGAATAAGAACAAAAGAAACGATATTGTTGTTAATTTATCGACATCTAAAGTGATAGAAGATATAGCGGGACTTTATGGAGGAACGATGCATTATACACAAATAGGTGAGCCCAATGTAACAGCCAAGATTAAGGAAGTGGATGCTGTGATTGGGGGAGAAGGAAATGGAGGTGTTATTTATCCTGAAATTGGCTGGGGGCGAGATAGTTTAGTCGGTATTGTGTTAGCTTTAAATTATTTGGCAAAATCTAAGAAGTCTGTATCGACGATTGTGAGTGGGTATCCTAGATATAAGATGTTTCGAGAAAAATTAGCGGTTAATAATCGGGAGGATATCCCTGTATTTTTAAATAAGGTTGAATCTTCTTTCAATGATTTTTCGATTAATAAAGAAGACGGGGTTAAAGTATCTTTTCCAACAGGATGGGTACATGTTAGGCCTTCAAATACAGAGCCGATCATCCGTATTTTTATTGAAGAGCAATCAGAAGAGAGAGGGAGTAAGTTATTATCTCAAGTACTTTCGTTAAAATAGAAAGAGATCATACTCAGAGTATTGTTTAAATGCACATTTGATATTATAATCTTTCGTTCAAACTTATAAAAAGGTAGATAATACGTATGGGAAATAAAAAACAAAGAAGAGAATCAAAGTTTAAAATACAGCGCCAATTGGGTGTATTGTTACCTGGATTGGGTGATAAAAAAGAGAAAGGGCCTATAGCTAGGCGTCCTTATCCCCCTGGATTTCATGGAAAAACAAAAAACAGACGTACATCCGAATTTGGATTACGATTAAAAGAAAAGCAAAAAGTACGATTTCATTATGGTTTAAAAGAGAAGCAAGTGAGAGTGTTGATTAAAAAGTCTAAGAAATTAGAGTCTAACTGGGTAACCGCATTTGCAAATATTATTGAAAGGCGATTGGATAATATTGTCTTTAGAGCAGGATTCTTACCTACAATACCTGCTGCAAGACAAGCTGTCGGGCATGGCTTAGTGTTGGTTAATGGAAAGCGTGTAGATATTCCTTCCTATATTGTTCCAGTGGGTGCAGAGATAACATTGGTTAAGAAAATGTATGAAAACAAGTTAGTCATTTCGACTTTAAAGGAGCCTACATTAGAACTGCCACATTTTTTAAAGTTAGAAAAGAAAGGAAATCAAGATGTGGCGACATTAATAGATAATCCAATGTTAGCAGATATCCCTTTTGAATTTGATCATCAATACTTCATTGAGTTTTATGGTCGAGTAGCGTAAGATATTTTTAAAACTATACAGATCAAAAGCCCCGCAATAGCGGGGTTTTTTTTAACAATGAAATAGTTCTCAGTGGAGTAATTATGATAGCCGTTAATTCTTTATCGATACAAAATTCTCATCCATTGGATCAACAGGTAGTCAGTAATAAGAAAATGGGAATAGGTCAAAAGCTTGGTCAGGATAGTTCAACCACCAGCGGAGAGTATTCAAAAGGATCCAATTCAGGTTCTGAGAATGCATTAGCTAGTGCAAAAGAAACGTATTTGAAAAAGAAAGAAGACTTCTCCATAAAAAAACCTCAATAAACAAAATCCAAAAATAAAGATAAGGATTTTTAAAAACTTTAAGCATGTGGAATTAATTATCAAATAGGATGCTAATTTACATGACACTTTTTTCTTTCCGTTTATTTAAATCACCGAAAAAATATAATTTAAAAAGTAGCGTTCAAAAAGTAAAACGAATCCCGCTAGATATTAAATCTGAAAAAATTAAACAAAGAAAACTTTACCCAGAAGAAAGAGAAACTTATTCAACTACTGGAGCAGTTCTAAGTGCTTTCAAATATAAAAATTCGCCTGAATTTAATAGGCAGTTGAACACCAAGTTTGAAACATTTCATACAAAACATGAAGATTCCATTAAAAGTTGGTAAGAAACAAAAGAGAAAAAGCAGGCCAAATAGACGTAGTTTAAGAAAGTTTAGAAAGAGAGAATATTAAAAGAAAAACACTCTTTGAATTAAGCGCTGAAAAAATAAACAACTTCTTATGAACCAAATGGAAGCAAACAAATTATATATAAAACTTACACTAGAGCGCTTAAATTCCTACGGAGCAATACTCCCCGTATTATTGAAGTAACTCCAGAAAACACTTCTAACCCTATTACAAATACCATCCTAGAAAATATAGAGTTAGAAATCAAACCTTCCCCTAAGTCTCAACTACACCTTGCCTTCCCCCCATATTTTCTGTATTATTTTCAGTCCTGTTGGGGGTGTAGCTCAGTTGGGAGAGCGTCTGCCTTGCACGCAGAAGGTCATCGGTTCGATCCCGTTCACCTCCACCACAATTCTTTTCTTTTTTAACTTCTGAGAATATCCAAAGCTAACATATAAAAAGAGGGCGTAGATAACATAAGTCAGATAAGAGATTCTAATACTTAGACCTGTGAAACAGCAAATTCTCAACTCACTTTTTCAAAGTAACCGAAGGAATATAGGACCTTAGAGGCCTACGAATCCACCATTGTTTATTTTTTCGACATTCTTCGGGACTTGAAAAGCGATAGTGATATAATATCGCACGAAATAGTTTGGAGGGCTGCTTGTAAAAGGCGATGACTTTATCAAGGAAAATGCATGAGCATCATTCATTAATAAATTGCCTATAAAGTTCCGTACCCAAGGATGTTGTTGATAGTCGCTCATTGCTTCGAACCATATTTGGCAATCCAAGCGATAATGAAATGGAAAAATCCATGGAGGACGTTGATAGGGGTCTCCAGGTTATTTTTTAAAGGAATAGGCATTCCATTGTGGATCATTATCCAACACTGAATCCATAGTCCATTCAATGATAATTTCTTGTCGTTTTTTACCAACAGACCTAAAATCACCATAATAGGTATTCACAATATGAAAAGGCAAAAACGACTCATTCATCAACTGTAGAGACCGAAACAGATTTATAAAGAGGTTAATACTCAATAGAATCAACACTGAAACAGCCGTTAAATCAGCGTATATAAGCGTCTTGAAGGGTTTAAGTGTAGTTGTAGTATTGAGTCTTTTTTTAAGCCAATCTGGTGATATTTTAGACCATAGCTCATCATCCAGGCATTCACAGGCAACGATGATCGTTAAAAGATTAAAAAAGATAGATTCCCACTGGTGATGATATTCATTTGAAACAGTATAATACAGATGAGTGCAAATCGACGTAAGATCGATTGATAAATAGAAAAAAAGGAAGAATTACTTCAACAATATGGTAAAGAACTACCCCACTCTTCAGGATTCAAGCAAATAAATTGTGAAAGTAGCAACTTAAATAATTCGAAATAGGTTGCGTTTCATAATAAAAAACAGACAGGTCAAATTCTGCCAGCAATGACCTCTTGTAAATTTTATAATCCCTGAACCAAACATCACGCGCAGTAAAAACAACCACATGGAAACAAACAAGATTCTAGGTGAGGTTCTAGTGAAGCTCCAATTATAAAACGGCGAAAAGGAATAATAAAAACAGATAAGAATCCAAGCTCTAAGACCGTCATTTCCCAGCCAAATCCATAAAATAACTGCTCAACCATACGCCAGGGACAAATAACAAACAACAAAACCAATAGCGATGCCCCTGTCAAGAACACAATAAGAGCGAAGAAAAAGAAAAATAAGACAAGAAATAATACTATTTAGATAATAGTATTAGAACATCCAAACAAAAAGATTCCTGGATTTTCAAAAAGAATGCGAAATTCAACCGAAATGATAGATAACATAATCAAAAAATACAGACGCAGGATAAAATCCAGAATCTCCAAATAATCCTTCATACTGATCTAAAGGAATCCAACCCCATAATAATAAATAAGTCATAACCCTCCAATAAAAATAAGTCCTGTCCAGATATAATATGATGACGACCCCATCCAACTGTTAGAAAGGGCATAATCTTGCTTCTAAGACTATTTTTAGAAGAGAGAAAGGTATTATAATGTTTTTTTAATCATGGTGCGCTTATATTATAGCAAAGCAGTCTATTAAATTGCGATTGAAACACTTATCACTATACTTCATATGAAGTAATGGTGGGCCTTCCTGGAGTTGAACCAGGGACCTCACCCTTATCAGGGGTGCGCTCTAACCAACTGAGCTAAAGGCCCTTTAAAAGAGAGTTAAATTTATCAAACTTAAACATAAAAAACAAGGTCTTCTTTGTATAAATACGCTTAAGAGCAACAATCAATATAAATATCTAAGATAAAAATACAATTAAATATACTATATGACTATTTTAAAATGAATATGGAGTTCTGAATGTTGATTATTTTAATCCTGAAAACTAAATACCAAACCTAATGTGCGAGATCGACCTAATCTAAATCAATGTTTAGACTAACTCCTTAGAAAGGAGGTGATCCAGCCGCACCTTCCGGTACGGCTACCTTGTTACGACTTCACCCCAATCGCCAATTCCACCTTAGACAATTGCCTCCCGAAGGTTAGCACATTGGCTTTGGGCGTTTCTGACTCTCGTGGTGTGACGGGCGGTGTGTACAAGGCCCGGGAACGTATTCAACGCAGCGTAGCTGATCTGCGTTTACTAGCAATTCCAACTTCATGTAGTCGAGTTGCAGACTACAATCCGAACTGAGACCGGTTTTATGAGATTCGCTTGACCTCGCGGTTTAGCAGCTCTTTGTACCGGCCATTGTAGCATGTGTGTAGCCCAGGGCGTAAGGGGCATGATGACTTGACGTCGTCCTCACCTTCCTCCTGCTTTCCACAGGCAGTATCTTGTGAGTTCCCACCCGAAGTGCTGGCAACACAAGACGAGGGTTGCGCTCGTTGCGGGACTTAACCCAACATCTCACGACACGAGCTGACGACAGCCATGCACCACCTGTCACGCAGTTCTCTTGCGAGCACTCCCAAATTTCTAAGGGATTCTGCGGATGTCAAGCCCTGGTAAGGTTCTTCGCGTATCGTCGAATTAAACCACATGCTCCACTGCTTGTGCGGGCCCCCGTCAATTCCTTTGAGTTTTAACCTTGCGGTCGTACTTCCCAGGCGGTTCACTTAACGAATTTTCTGTGGCACTGAAGGGGTCGATACCTCCAACACCTAGTGAACAACGTTTACGGCGTGGACTACCGGGGTATCTAATCCCGTTCGCTCCCCACGCTTTCGCATCTCAGCGTCAGTATTAGTCCAGAAAGCCGCCTTCGCAACTGGTGTTCCTCACGATATCTACGCATTTCACCGCTACACCGTGAGTTCCGCTTTCCTCTACTAAACTCTAGTCTCTCAGTTTCAGGCGCATACTTCAGTTAAGCTGAAGCCTTTAACACCTGACTTAAAAAACCGCCTACATGCTCTTTATGCCCAATAAATCCGGATAACGCTTGCCCCCTACGTATTACCGCGGCTGCTGGCACGTAGTTAGCCGGGGCTTCCTTTAGAGGTACCGTCATAATCGTCCCTCTTGACAGAGCTTTACATCCCTAGAGACTTCATCGCTCACGTGACGTCGCTGCGTCAGGCTTTCGCCCATTGCGCAATATTCCTCACTGCTGCCTCCCGTAGGAGTCTGGACCGTGTCTCAGTTCCAGTGTGGCTGTACATCCTCTCAGACCAGCTACTGATCGTCGCCTTGGTAAGCTTTTATCTTACCAACTAGCTAATCAGACATAAGCCCATCTTAAAGCGAAAAACTTTCCTCATAGAATCTTATGATTTAATGAGAATATCCGGTATTAGCTTTTCTTTCGAAAAGTTATCCCAGACTTTAAGGCAGGTTACCTATGTATTACTCACCCGTTTGCCACTAACCAGAGAAAAATCCACCGAGGCTTCATTTTCAAGGTTCGTTTGACTTGCATGTGTTAGGCACGTCACCAGCGTTTATCCTGAGCCAGGATCAAACTCTCAGCTTATATATATAAAATTAACTATTAGGCTCGCACATTTAGGTTTGTTATTTAATTTTCAAAGATCAAATCAAGGGTTAAATCTTACAACGAAGAAAAATATATGTCAATAATGAATTAATATATTTTTCGTACAAACAATACTCCATCTATATTCTTAATATTATCTATTAAGTCATCTGATGGTTCTTTTATTGTATCTACTAGTGTATAGGCGATTTCACCCCTGCTTTTATTCATCATTTCGATAATATTTAATCCCTTATCTGCAATTTTAGCAGTAATCTGTCCTACCATATTGGGTTTGTTTTCATTAAAAATCGCAATACGATGTCCAGAAGAAGGTTCTAATACACAATTGGGGAAATTAACTGAATTCATGATATTTCCTCGATGAACATATTCAATTAACTGTCTTGAGACCATTATCGAACAATTATCTTCAGCCTCTTGTGTAGAGGCTCCCAAGTGGGGTAATCCAATGACATTATCTCTTTCTAACAATGTATTATTAGGAAAATCAGTAACGAATTTATTAATGATCTTTTCGTCTAAGGCCTTGCATAAGTCAGATTCTACGATTATTTCAGGTCTTGCAAAGTTTAACACTGTACACCCTTTTTTTAATGAAGACATTTTTTCAAAATCAAAAAAATCTCTAGTTGTATCATTTAAAGGCATATGAAATGTTAAAAAGTCGACATTAGATAACAAATTCTTAAGATTTGAAGCAGGCTTTACTGATGTTGATAGGCCCCAAGCTCTATCGACTGATATATATGGATCAAATCCTAATACTTCCATACCCAAAGCTGCAGCATCATTAGCAACTAAAACACCTATGGCTCCAAGTCCAATTATTCCAAGTTTCTTCCCTCTTAATTCAGCCCCTTTAAATTTGGATTTATTTCTTTCAACTTCTTCATGGATATCTTTGTCAGTATTCTTTAAACTATTTACATAAGTAAGTCCAAAATATATATTTCTGGACGCTAATAACATTCCAGAGATAACTAATTCTTTAACAGCATTAGCATTTGCTCCAGGTGCATTAAATACCACTATTCCATTTTTTGTACATTTTTCAACAGGGATATTATTAGTACCGGCACCAGCCCTTCCAACAGCTAAAAGTGTAGAATCAAAATCATAGTCATGCATATTTTGACTTCTTAAAAGCAACAAATCTACATTTCTGTCTTCATTAATAGAAATGTCCACACTCTCGAGTATTTCAAGTCCTTTTTTAGCAATTTTATTATATGTCTTACAGTTAAACTTTGACATTGATGATTATCTTTTTCTAAATTGTGGTGCTTTTCTAGCTTTTCTCAAGCCGTATTTCTTCCGCTCTTTGACCCTTGGATCACGAGTTAAATATCCTTCCGACTTTAAGGCGTCACGAAATTGAGAATTCAGCTCTAGAATCGCTCTACTAATTCCTAAAATACAGGCATCAATCTGAGCAGCTTTTCCTCCGCCCAAAAGACTAATCTTTACAGAATACTTTTTGTTGAGACTCAATATATTTAAAGGATTTAAAATAGGGTCAGCAATTAACTTATTACCAAAGTAATCAATATAATTCATGCGATTTACTTCAATATTTCCATTTCCTTCAAATAACCATACTTTTGCAATGGCACATTTTCTCTTTCCAGTTCCATAGTAAAAAACTGAAGGCACTTTTAATTGTTTTTTATCAGACATAATCAATTTTTCTCCCTTACTTGCTCTAGTTCAAGTATTTTTGGTTGTTGAGCATCGTGATTATGATTTTCATCCCGAAATACTCTTAATTTAGTAAGCATTTGCCTAGCTAATTTATTTTTAGGTAACATCCCTTTAACTGCAGATATAATAACTTTTTCAGGGTTCTTCTTTATCATATCTGAATAAACCGTTTCTTTTAACCCTCCAGGGAAACGAGAATGCGAATAATAAATCTTTTGTTTTGCCTTATTTCCGGACACTGCAACTTTACTTGCATTTGTAACAATGACATATCTACCTGTATCTGCAGAAGGTGTGTATTGTGCGGAATCTTTTCCAGTAAGAATTTTTGAGATTTCTGAGGCAAGTCTACCTAATATTATATTGGATGCATCAATTAGCACCCAGTTTTCTTCACTCTTTTTAAAATATAATGTTTTTTGTTTTTTCATTTTCTCTACCTTAATAATAAATTTTATTTAAATGTAAACCTCTTGCATTTGCTGGTTTATAAATAACTTTCTTTCTTTTTTCAAAGTTATGTATAAACCTCTCAAGATTTAAATTGCTTTTTGGATTAAGAATTTCAAATAAACATCCAATGATATTTCTTACCATTCTGTATAAAAAAGCATTTCCAATTATTTTTACATTGTAAATAATAATCGTTTTATCATGATCTGTTAATACTTTATAATTAAATACCTCACAAGATGCATTATAAATAGTTCGTATAGACGTCTTAGATTGAGACCCTTCCTTTTTAAACATTGAAAAATCATGCTCTCCAACTAAGCACTCTAAAAAGGCATTTATGATAGGCATACGCAATTTAAAATCTACATTTTCCACAAATTTATTTAAATAAATAGGAACATCCTCATTTGTAAAAAGATACTGATATTCTCGCTTTTTTGCAGATTTTCTTGCATTAAACCTTGATCCAACAAACGATACTTGATTAACTTTAATTGGGTGTTTTAATTTATTAACATATTTTTTAATATGGATTGGTTTAATCAAAATATTTGAATAAAAATTTATACTCTGATTACATGCATGAACACCAGTGTCAGTACGTCCTGAGAAAAATAGCTTTTCAAGGTCCTTAAACATAACTTTTAATATTTTATATAAATACTCTTCAACCGTAATGTGATTGATTTGCTTCTGAGATCCATAAAAGAAGGACCCATCATAGCTAAGAAGAATACAATAATTATACAAAGTTAACGATCAATTAAACAAACTCAATCATTGACAATTCAGCAGCATCTCCTCTGCGAATACCTTTCTTGATTAATCTTGTATAACCACCATTTTTATCTTTAAACTTTTCTGCAATTGCAAATATTTTTTTTACAAATTCCTTGTTATTTATTACTTTAAATACTTGTCTTTTAGAATGAACAGTATTTGTCTTGGCAATAGTAATAAGTCTTTCTACTATTTTTTTTGCTTCTTTAGCTCTTAATGTAGTAGTTGTTATTTGATTAAAATTAACTAAACTAATCACAATACTTTTTAGCATTGCTAAACGTTGATCTGTGGGTTTATTTAGTTTTTTGTTCCCATTTCTATGTTTCATATACTACACCTGCTCTTCTGCTTCTTCAGTCCCTTTTAATGATAAATTAAACTGGCTTAATCTACTATTAATTTCATCAGCACTTTTCTTACCAAAGTTTTTTATATGAACCAATTCAGACATATCTTTTTCCAATAACTCACTAACATTTTCTATACCAGCTCGTTTTAAGCAGTTAGAGGACCTTGCCGACAATTCCAATTCATCAATAGTCATTTTCAATATAGATTGAAGTTTTAAATCCTCAAACTCTTCCTCTTGAGTCTTATCTATTTCTGGCTCTTCATTAATTCTGTCAAACAATTCCATATGATTGACCAACACATTAACAGCATACTTCATCGCGTCTTCTGGATCAATCGTACCATTAGTCTCTACTTCTAAGACCAAAGATTCAAAATCTAATTCCTTTCCAACTCTAATTGAATTTACATGATGATTAACTTTTACAATAGGACTAAAAGACGCATCCGTCTTTATACGATCTATTTCATCTGTTTTATATGTTTGGCAATCAAGGTATCCATATCCAGAGTCGATGCTTATATTTATATCTACATTTGCTTTATCAGTAATCTCAAATAAAAACTGATCAGAATTGACAACTTCAACTCCTGTAGGACAAACAATATCCGATGCATAAACCTTCTTCTTACCATCCAACTTCAAACTAACAACTTCAGTATTATCCGTTGTTTTTTTATAAATAACAGTCTTTAAGTTACATACGATTTCTAAAACATCCTCTTTAACATTATCTATAGTTGAAAACTCATGCGGAACTCCATTAATTTTCAATGAAGTCATAGCTGATCCTGGCAAAGAAGAAAGCAAAACTCTCCTCAATGAATTACCCAAAGTAATACCCATTCCTTTTTGTAATGGACCAATAGTAAATACTCCTTTTAATGTTCTCACATCATCTACTGTTTTAGCTTTTTCATATCTTACCCATGCTTCTGTTGACATTTTATTCCTCCTAAATTAAACCCTTCTTCTCTTTTTTGGCCTACATCCATTATGCGGAATTGGCGTAACATCTTTAATAGAATCAACCTCTAGCCCAGCTGCCTGAAGGGCCCTGATAGCCGTTTCCCTCCCAGAACCAGGCCCTTTCACAAGAACATGAACAACTTTCATCCCTACAGTTTCCACAGCCTTTTTAGCTGCACTTTCACTTGCAAGTTGTGCAGCAAAAGGAGTTCCTTTTTTAGTCCCCTTGAAACCAACCATGCCGGTAGAATACCAAGAAATAACATTACCTTGCTCATCCGTAATAGAAACTATCGTATTATTAAAAGTAGATTTAATATGCGCTATACCAACCTCAACATTCTTTTTTTGTTTTTTCTTATTCGGTTTCATTCAGCTTCTCCATAAAAATTATAATTTTAAACTTTCTTCTTTCCAGCAACCGCTATCCTTTTACCTCTTTTGGTTCTTGCGTTTGTATGGGTTCGCTGTCCTCTTGCTGGCAACTTTCGCTTATGCCTGTTACCTTTATAAGACCCAACTTCTATTAATCGTCTAACATTCTGACTTACTTTCCTCCGCAAATCACCCTCAAGTACATAATTTTGCAATTCGTTTCTCAAATCCACAATTTGCTTTTCTGTCAAATCCTTCGTTCTGATATCTTTGTCAATCTTCAATTTCTTTAGAACGTTTTTTGAAACAAATGGACCTATTCCCTGTATATACGTTAATGAAATTTCTATTCTTTTATTCTTAGGTAAATCTATTCCAACCAGTCTTGCCATTATACCTCTCCTTTATCCCTGACGCTGCTTATGCTTAGGAATTTCACATATTACTCTCACTACACCGTGTCTCTTAATGACTTTACATTTATTGCATATTTTTTTTGCTGATGCTCTTCGTTTCATATTTCAAAATCCTAATCAGTTTTTTTCCTTTTTGTTCTCTAAGAACATATAATTATACTCGTATATTAATCATTTGAAAAGGTTTAATTTATACAAGCTATTAATTTAGATTGCACATTTTTTTCAGTATCATTTCCATTTACTGTGTTTAGCAAGTGTTTATAAAAAGTTAATAAAGGCTTAGTTTCTAAATTGTATGTATTTAATCTATTTATTATAATCTCTTCCTTATCATCTGCTCTACTACGATATGTTAATCTCTTAATTAATACCTCATCAGGAACATCAATAAAAAATATATTTAATCTAATATTAAGCCCGTTAATCACTTCATTTAAAAAAACAGCTTGATCCACTGTTCTTGGAAAGCCATCTAAAATCAACCCCTTGCTACTCCTAAGTGAGTTAAATTTATTTAAAAATATTTTATTAATTAAATCCGAAGGCACCAAATCACCTGTCTCAATATAGCGTATCATTTCTTTTCCCAATTCAGTTTTTGAATTCATTTCTTGTCTAACAATATCTCCAATGCATATTACTGGATAATCTAACGAATTAGACATTAACTGGGATTGTGTTCCTTTTCCTGAACCAGGAGCTCCAATAAGAATGATTAAATTCATAATGTTAATTTTTCATATTGATCTGAAATAACAATAGAATCAATTTGTTTAACCAAGTCCATTGCAACTCCCACTAAAATCAATAGCGCAGTTCCACCTAGACCCATAAATGTGTTTATATTAGTAGAATTAGCTGTAACTATAGGGATTAACGCTACAAAAGCAAGGAAAAAAGCACCTATAAATGTAAGCGTAGTGATAATCTTTTCAAGATAAATGACTGTAGAATTACCTGGACGAACCCCCATAATGAATCCTCCATGTTTTCTAATATTATCGGCTAAATCTTGAGGATTAAATGTAATTGCAGTATAAAAATAAGTGAAAAAGAATATCAAAATACAAAAGAAAGCGTTATAAGCAATACCGTCATATTGGTAATATGTATTAAAAAATACTTTAATCGTTTCATTAGGAAAATACTGAGAAAATAATAATGGAAATTGTAAAACTGCAGAAGCAAAAATAATTGGCATAACTCCGCCTTGTATTAATCTTAACGGAATATATGTATTTTGAGCTCCATATAATTTTCTTCCAACCACTCTTTTGGCATACTGTACAGATACCTTTCGTTCTGCTTCCTGAACTAATACAATTAAAAAGATCATAATAATAAACATCAGAAATAAAATAACTACACCAGACATATTTGCGCCACTTTTAACCAATAAAATAGTGTTAGAAATATACATAGGCATTTGAGCAATAATTCCAATAAATATTAATATTGAAGCACCATTTCCAATTCCATTTTCTGTAATTAACTCACCAAACCACATAACTAATGTAGCGCCAGCAGTCAAGGATGCAACTGCATATATAATAAAAAATACAGAATTAACATCTGGCAACAAAAAACCTTGAAATGAAAATGACATCACTATTGACTGAAAAAGCGCTAAGGCAACTGCTAGGTATCGTGTGTATTGTGAAAGTAACTTTCTACCAGGTTCACCCTCTTCTGCAATTTCCTTTAAAGAGGGCCATATAATCATCAATAATTGCATGATTATAGAGGCATTAATATATGGAAGTATTCCTAATGCAAAAATAGAAAAACGGCTTAATGCTCCACCAGAAAACAAGTTAACAAAACCTAAAACATTGCTATTTGAAAAAAGGGTTTCCAACTGGGCAATGTCAATTCCAGGAATAGGTATATGTGTTCCAAGTCTATACACCAATACAATGATTAAACTATATAAGATCTTTTCTTTTAATTGCTTTATACTAAAAATACTGGTTAATAAATTCATTTATATTGAACTAAATTACATGTGCCTTTTAATTTTTCTATCTTCTCAATAGCTGTTTTTGAAAAAGCATGTGCACTTACATTTAATTTCTTTTTAATCGTTCCATTGGCTAATATCTTTATAGGATATTTCCCAGTGACTAAGCCTTCCTTAAACAGAAATTCTAATGTTATTTCTGATCCCTCATCAAATGAGTCTAACTGTGAAAGATTTACAAGATCATAATAAGTTTTAAATCTATCATTATTAAAACCCTGGCTCTTTGGTATACGTCTAAATAAAGGCATTTGACCACCTTCAAACCCAGCTCTTCTTGAATAACCTGAACGAGATTTTTGACCTTTGTGTCCTCTACCACATTCGCCACCTAATCCTGAGGCATTTCCCCTACCTCTTCTTTTTCTGTTCTTTTTGTTTTTTGGTTTTAAAAAAGCTAATGTCATTATTTAGCCCCCTTAAAGGAAAAAGGAATAGAAACATTTCTCTCGCTCTCTTCTTCTTGTAATGATTTACATTGCTTTAACGCATTTAAAGTAGCAAGTGCCATATTTATCGGATTTCTAGAGCCTAAAGATTTCCCAACAGCGTTTTTTATACCTAATAATTCTAGGACAACTCTAACAGATCCACCAGCGATAACACCTGTCCCCTCTTTTGCAGGTTTTATAATGACTCTAGAAGCTCCCGATTTCCCAAAAACTTCATGAGGTATTGTATTTTCAAATAAATGATATGACTCAAAACTTTGCTTAGCTTTTTCAATAGCCTTCTTAATAGCAGAGGGGACTTCTTTTGATTTACCAAGTCCTAATCCTACCTTACCATTATTATCACCGCAAACCACAAAGGCTCTGAAAGCTAATCGCCTCCCACCTTTTGCTACTTTGTTAACTCTATTAATTTTAACTACTTTTTCAGAAAATTCATTTATAGAAGTATTTAATTCTTTCTCTTTTTTATTTGACACTTTCTTCTCCATCTTAAAATTTTAAACCATTATGTCTTGCTGAATCACATAAAGACTTTAAACATCCAGTAAATCTTAAATTCTTTCGATCCAAGTAAATTTTGTCAATCTTACTCTCAACAGCTCGTAACGCTAATTCTTCACCAACTTTAATCGACTTTTCTGTTTTAGTCCCCTTATCCATTTTCAAAGAATTTGCAGAGACCAATGTAACCCCATTCCCATCATCAATAATTTGAGCAAAAATATTAAGGTTACTCTTATATACTGATAATCTGTATCTTTTAGTTAATTTCTTTTTTAACTTTGTATCAATTTTGCTTGTATTTTTTGACATTTTTACTCCCTACTTCTTAATACTTTTCCCAGGTTTTTTACGTGGAACTTCATTTTCAAAAAATATTCCCTTTCCTTTATAAGCATCTCTTTTTCTTAGTTTTTTAATATCTGCGCACACTTGTCCAACCAGTTCCTTATTAATTGATAATACAGAAAATTTATTCTGTCCATCAACGGAAAATTCAACTCCTTCAAGGGCCTTAAACAAAACTGGATGAGAATATCCTAAAGAAAACTCTAAATCATTGCCTTTCTTTTGAACCCTATAACCAATACCTTGTAAATACATATTTAGTTTATATCCTTCAGAAACACCTTGTACAGCATTGAACAAGAGTGATCTGAATAGTCCATGCTTTTGCCTGGATGTTTTTAAATTATTAAGGCGATTTACAGTTAATTTATTTTCCTTAATATCCACACTCAAACACTTAAATTGTGGAACATTCATTACACCTAATTTACCTTTAATCGTTATATCTACTTCATTAAGCGATATTTCTACATTATCAATATTAATAACTTTACTTCCTGTTCTTGACATAATTACCACACAATCCCTATTAATTCTCCACCAACATTCTTCCGTCTTGCTTCTCTACCACATATAATTCCTTTAGAAGTAGACATAATTGATAAGCCGAAACCTCTTAATGGTTTTGGAATATTCTTCTTTGCTAAATATATACGCTTACTTAACTTAGATACTCTGTATATACGAGATATTATTGGCTCTCCATTGCTCTTATACTTTAAACTTATTTTAATTGATTTTTTAACCAAAGTCTCTCCAAGTAATTCAAAACTTTTGATAAATCCATATTGCTTTAATAAGTGCAATATTTGTATCTTCATCTTAGAATGAGGAACTACAACATAATCATTTTTCTCTAATAAAGCATTTCTTATTCGTGTAAATAAATCTGATATAACATCTGAAACCATGATATAACTCCTTTCTTACCAAGATGATTTTGTAACACCAGGCAATTGACCTCTTGATGCTAACGTTCTAAAACATATTCTACATAAACCAAAAAACCCCATGTACCCCCGTGGACGTCCACATATATTACATCTATTCCTCTTCTTAACTCCAACTTTTTTTAAATTTGCTTGTATCTTTGATTTTTTTGCCATTATTTTTACCTTTCTATTTTCTAAATGGAAACCCAAACGCACTAAGTAGTTCAAAGGCTTCTTCATTGCTCTTTGCAGAGGTTACAAATGTCACATCAAAACCTCTCATCTTATCTGAATCTCCCGTAATTTCAGGAAAGACTGAATCTTCTTTTATACCAAAGGTATAATTTCCTCTACCATCAAATGAATTTTTCGAAATACCTCTAAAATCCCTAATCTTTGGTAAAACAATAAATAGCAATTTAGATAAAAAATCATACATCTTTTTTGATCTCAATGTAACTTTACATCCAATTATCTGATCTTCTCTAATTTTGAAATTTGAAATAGCTTTCTTAGATTTTCTTAATATTGGTTTTTGTCCAGAGATTGCCTTCATCTGATCATAGGTGGTATCAACAACCTTTTTATTAGTTGTCACCTCACCCATACCTCTATTAATTACTATTTTTTCTAATTTGGGTACAGAATTAATATTACTATAGTCAAACTTCTCAAGTAAGAGCTTAACAATTTCATCTTTATAAATATCACACAAATTTCGCTTTTTCATTTTACACCTATAGATCTTCCTTAGTTTTCTTTAAACTTCTCGTTTTAGTTTTACCATTTACTGTCACTTTCAGTTTACTCTTCATCTTTTTCTTTTCAGAATAATGCATGACGTTAGACCACTGTATAGCCTTATGTAAATCCTTGATTCCACCTTGAGAATTCTGAGTAGGCTTAACATGCTTCTTCATTGTCAACCCATCAATTATTAAAGTAGAACTTTTAGGTAACACCTTAATTATCTTGCCAATTAATCCTTTATGAGCACCTGAAATAACAATAACTTGATCATCTTTTTTAAATGTATTCATCTTTAACCTACACAACCTCTGGTGATAATGACAATATTTTCATGTAATTTTTATCTCGCAATTCTCTTGGAATAGCACCGAATATTCTAGTTCCCTTAGGATTTCCATCCTCATTAATTATAACAGCTGCATTTTTGTCAAATCTTAAAAAGGTTCTGTCTTTTCTTCTAATAATATACGTAGTTCTTACTACCACAGCTAAAACAACATCACCCTTCTTCACAGATGAATTTGGATTAGCCTTTTTAACTGAACACTTAATCTTTGATCCTACATAAGCATATTTTCTTTTACTACCGCCTAAAACCTTAATGCATAAAAGTTTTTTTGCTCCGGTATTATCTGCTACGTCTAATTGTGTTTCTGTTTGTATCATAATTCTACCTTTTTAACTTTTTCAACAAATCTAAAATGTTTTGTTTTACTTAATGGTCTTACGTTTTCAATAACAAGATTATCGCCAACACTTAGCACTTCATTAGAATCAAAATGAACCAAATGCTTTTTAGACACTTTGATATATTTTTGATACTTTTGATGCTTTTTCTTAAACTCGATAACAACTTTTATAGTTTTATCTCCACTATGTTTCAAAAATTTCG
>QFBQ01000013.1 GCA_003265885.1 Candidatus Marinamargulisbacteria bacterium SCGC AG-343-D04 | reverse complement strand
AAAATATTCTGTTAGTGTAAGCCCCTCTTTAAAATTAGAACGAATAGGGATTTCAATTGTACGTCCTTGAGAATCAGACATTAATCCTCTCATCCCTGCCAACTGCCTTACCTGATCCATATTACCTCTCGCACCAGAATTTGCCATAATATATACGTTGTTTAATTCACCCATTGTGCTCGTTAATTTATCAGAAACCTGCTGTGTTGCAGATCTCCACACTTCATCACTTCTTGATCTCTTATCTTTTTTTGAGATAATCCCACTTTTCTCCAGCTGATTTAATTCTTCAATTTCTTTTTTTGCATATTCTAAAATATCATGCTTTTCTTCTGGAACTGTGAGATCTTCGATAGATATGGACAGTCCTGACTGTGTAGAATACTTGAATCCAATTTCCTTCAAATTATTAATGATTGATGCAGTAATTTCACTTCCATACTTTATATAAAAATCATAAACAAAATCACTGAGTTGTTTTTTTCCAACAACATCATTGTTGAAAAAGTAGTCATTTATATTATTTTCAGCAAAGGCATCATTAATAGAATTATTAAAAATAATTCTTCCAATAGTAGTTTTTTCCATATTACCATTAATTTTAACTGTAATTTTACTTTGAATAACTATATGCCCTAATTCAAAAGCTCGTTGAGCCTCTGCACAATCAGAATATACTCTATTCGTATCCTTTAACTCTTTATTTTCAACAGTTAAGTAATAAATCCCTAATACCATATCTTGTGTAGGAGTCGCAATTGCCTTTCCAGATGATGGAGATAAAATATTATTTGTTGATTGAATTAATAATCTACATTCTACTTGAGCCTCTATACTTAACGGAACATGTACAGCCATTTGATCTCCATCAAAATCGGCATTAAATGCAGAACATACTAAGGGTTGAAGTTGAATAGCAGATCCCTCTACTAAAATAGGCTCAAAAGCCTGTATTCCTAACCTATGTAAGGTTGGAGCTCTATTTAAAAGGATTAATTTTCCTTTTATAACTTTCTCTAAAACAGACCAAACTATAACTTCTCTCTTCTCAATTTTCTTCTTAGCACTTTTAACATTTGAGGCTGCCCCATCCTCAACAAGCTTTCTGATAATAAATGGCTTAAATAACTCTAATGCCATTTCCTTTGGTAATCCACATTGATTAAACTTTAAATGTGGACCAACTACAATAACTGATCTTGCTGAATAATCAACACGCTTTCCTAAAAGATTTTGTCTGAATCTCCCTTGTTTTCCCTCAATTATATTCCCAAGAGATTTTAATGGACGCCCATTTGCACCAGTTACGGCTCTTCCTCTTTTACCATTTGAAATTAAAACATCTACTGACTCTTGTAACATTCTCTTTTCATTACGAATGATCATTTCTGGAGCACCTATATCCATTAGGCGCTTTAATCTGTTATTTCTGTTAACAACTCTTCTGTATAAATCATTTAAATCCGATGTTGCAAATCTTCCACCTTCTAACTGAACCATAGGTCTCAAATCTGGTGGCATAACAGGTACTACATCTAGTATCATCCATTCAGGCTGATTACCAGACTTAATTAAGGATTCGATAACTCTTAATCTTTTAATTACCTTTAATCGCTTTTGTCCTTTAGATACATCCAACTGCTCCCTTAACATCTTATTTAATTGCTTTAAATTTAAATCTGCCAATAATACTTTTATCGCCTCAGCACCTATTTGTGCACTAAACTTATTGCCAAGCTTACTTTTTAATTCGCTATACTCCATAGTTGAAACCAATTGATATTTACTTATAGTTCCCTCATACTCTTCATCTACGTGAGTAATAATATATGAATCATAATAAATAACTTCTTCCAAATGTCTTGATGAAATATCTAAAACAATACTGAGATAACTAGGAATTCCTTTTAAAAACCATATATGCATTACAGGCGAAGCTAATTCAAGATGCCCCATTCTCTCTCTTCGAACTTTAGAATGAGTTACTTCAACACCACATCTTTCACATACAATACCTCTATATCTTATTCGACGATATTTTCCACAAGAACACTCCCAATCTTTAACAGGTCCAAATATTTTCTCACAAAACAATCCCTTTCTTTCAGGTTTAAATGTTCTATAATTAATAGTTTCTGGCTTTTCAATTTCACCATACGACCAATAACGGATTCTATCTGGTGACGCTAGTCCAATTTCTAAAAAATCAAAATCTCTTGGATCATTTACAAACATATCTTTACTCCTTATATTCCGTTATTATCTTGTATCAATTTCAATGCCTTCATGAGACATAATTCGTATATCTAAAGCAATTGAACGCAATTCTCTTAATAAAACTCTAAATGATTCAGGAGTTCCAGGTCTACTTAATGATTTCCCCTTAATAATAGACTCATACGCCTTTGCCCTTCCTGTTAAATCATCCGATTTAATCGTTAGCATCTCTTGCAATGTATGAGCAGCCCCATAGGCTTCAAGTGCCCATACCTCCATTTCTCCGAAACGCTGACCTCCATATTGAGCTTTACCTCCAAGTGGTTGCTGTGTAACAAGAGAATATGGCCCCGTAGATCTAGCATGAATTTTGTCTTCAACTAAATGAATTAATTTTAACATATACATATACCCAACTGTAACAGGTCTCTCTAATGGCAATCCAGTTCTTCCATCTCTTAACTGGATTTTACCAGTATCTGAAATCCATTCAAATCCAGGGAGCTTTGCCGCTAAATTCAACTTATCCTTAACTTGATGTACTGAAGATTGATCTCCATAGACCTCGTCAAACAACTGAACCTCATAATTCTCATTCAAGACATGAGAGGCCATTCCCAGTAATGTTTCAAATAATTGGCCAACATTCATTCTTGAAGGAACTCCCAAAGGATTTAATATAATATCAAGAGCAGTCCCATCAGGTAAAAATGGCATATCCTCTGCAGAGTTAATAGTAGAAATAACTCCCTTATTTCCATGCCTTCCAGCCATTTTATCTCCAATAGAAATCTTTCTTAACTGAGCTATATAAACTCTGACAATATAATTAACACCAGCAGGTAACATATCGTCTGTATCTCTTGAAAATACTCTCACCCCGATTACCTTACCCGTTTCTCCAGACGAAACTTTCAAAGAAGTATCTTTCATATCTCTAGCCTTATCACCAAAAATAGCACGTAATAGCTTCTCTTCAGCAGGAGGTTCAGACTCACCTTTAGGTGTCACTTTTCCAACTAAAATATCTCCTGATTTAACAGGAGCACCAATCCGTATAATTCCGTTCTCATCTAGATTTCTTAATGCCTCCTCAGAAACATTCGGTATTTCTCGTGTAATTTCTTCATTTCCTAATTTAGTAGATCTAACTTCCATTTCATATTTTTGTATATGAACAGATGTAAATAAATCCTCTTTAACTAATCTATCTGAAATAACAATTGCATCCTCAAAATTATACCCTTCCCATGGAACAAAACCGACAAGTATATTCTTACCTAACGAAAGCTCCCCACCTTCAGTAGATGATCCATCTGCAATAACTTGCCCTTTTTTAATTTTATCACCTTCAGAAACGATAGGGGTTTGATTTTTACATGTGTTCTGATTTGATCTAAAAAACTTCTGCAATGTAAACACATTCTCGTCACCATTAGACTTAATAACTATTTCATCTCCATTGATATGACTCACAACCCCATCAATATTAGAAATTAATACAGAACTTGAATCTCTTGCAATAGCTTTTTCTAATCCTGTTCCAACATAAGCTTGTTCAGGATTAATCAAAGGAACAGCTTGTCTCTGCATATTAGCGCCCATCAAAGCTCTATTAGCATCATCATGCTCTAAAAATGGAATTAACCCACACGATACCCCGACTAACTGCTTAGGAGATACTCCAATATACTGAATTTCAGTCTTAGGTACTAAGATAAACTGTCTATTGAATCTAGAAATAACTAAATCATTTTGGAATTTTCCATCAACTGAAGGAGCATCCCATGGAGCAATATTATATTTATCTTCTTCATCAGCAGTAATATAAATCATCTTATCTGTTATTTCACCATTTTCTACAGAATAATAGGGAGTTTCGATAAATCCATATTCATTAACTTTTGCAAATGTAGACAATGGACCGATCAAACCCGCATTTGGACCTTCCGGAGTTTCTATGGGACAGACTCTTCCATAATGAGAAGGATGAATATCCCTTACATCAAACCCTGCTCTTTCCTTTGTTAACCCGCCTGGCCCTAAAGCACTCATTCTACGCTTATGAGCCAACTCTGCTAATGGATTTGTTTGATCCATAAATTGAGATAGCTGTGAACTTCCAAAAAACTCTCTCATCACTGCTACAAGGGGTCTAATATTAATTAAATTTTGAGGAACAATTTTTTCTGACCCTTTTAAAGCCATTTGCTCCTTTATTAAACGCTCAAGCCTCGCTAGACCTACTCTAAATTGCTTTTGCAGCTGCTCACCAACGGCACGTATCCTTCTATTACCTAAATGATCTATGTCATCAATGTTTCCATCACCATGAATTAAACGAATTAAATGATCGAGAAGATGTAGTATATCAGCTTTAACTAACGCTGTACTTTTTTGATCATCCGATACACTTAAACGCTTGTTTAAGCGATATCTTCCAACTGAAGAAAGGTCATATTTTGCTTCATCAAAAAACAATGAATTCAATGCTACACGTGCGCCATCAACGGTTACAGGATCTCCCGGTCTTAACTTTTTATTTAAATCAACTAATGCGATTTCCTCATCTTGCATAGGATATTTTTCTAATGTTTTTTGAAAAAAATCAAAATTATTAAGACCTGATTTAATCTCTTCTTCTGTAACTCCTAATGCTGATAAAAAAGTAGTTACAGGTACTTTTTTTAATTTATTTATATTTACAAAAATAGTGTCATCTTTTTCAGATTCTAACTCTAACCAAGAACCACGATTAGGTATAATCGTTGCGACATACAATTGATTAGACGTTATAGTTGAAGGTTTAGTACGAAAATACACACCAGGAGACCTTACAAACTGACTAACAATAATCCGCTCAGCTCCATTAATTAAAAACGTTCCAAATCGAGACATCATTGGTAAATCACTAAACAATGCTACCTGCTCAATAACTTCACCAGTCTCTTTGTTTGTTAAACGTATTGGGACTTTCAAGGATGAACAGTATGTAATTTCTCGCATCTGACATTCTTCAAAAGAATATTCTGGTTCCTCAAACGTAAACCCATCTAGAAATTCTAACTCTAGTCTTTTTCCATAACCAATTACTGGTGAAATATTTTTAAGTTCATCTTTAATTCCTTCTGTTAAGAAACGCTGAAATGATGCAACTTGAATATCAATCAAATTAGGAGGAGATAAAAAATCTCTATTTGTTTCAGAATTTAAACGAACTCTTTTTCTATTTGTTGTTGTCGCCACGCTATGATCTCCTCATAAAAAAATTACCTGAAGATAGTATTATCTTCAGGTAGTATAAAAAAAAAATAATTTACTTAAGCTCTACTTTTCCGCCTTGCTCTTCAAGCTTTTTCTTAATTTCTTCAGCTTCCGCTTTTTCTATTCCTTCTTTAATAGCTTTTGGAGCACTATCTACGATCTCTTTTGCTTCTTTCAATCCTAGACCAGTAATTTCTCTTACTACTTTCAACACCTGAATCTTTTTATCTCCGCAATCTGTTAATACTACACTCACTGTAGAACTTGAATCGTCTCCACCTTCTTGACCTGCTGCAGGCCCTCCGGCTGCTACTGCTACAGGAGCAGCTGCTACAACTCCAAATTTATCTTCAAGAGCTTTTACTAAATGAGATAGCTCTAATACAGTCATACCTTCTATCTGCTCAATCATCTTTTTTGATTCTTTACTGAGCTCAGTAGTTTTCTCTTCTGTTTTTGTTGTTTCTTCTGACATCTTTGTCACCTCCTATTTGTTGTTCTTTATATTATTTAACACATTAACTAAACTATTCACCGGATTAGCAAGAGTTCCTACTAGACCACTTAATGGTGATTTGATTAAACCTACTGCTTTCGCAATAAGCTCTTCCTTAGAAGGAAGCTTGGCTAATGTTTTAATTTCACTTTCGCTTATATAGTTACCGTTTAAAAACCCACCTTTTATCGATAAACTATCATTTTCTTTTTTATAATCTATCAATATCTTTGACAGCTTCACTACATCACTTTTCGTATTGAAATATATATTAGGACCTTTAAGTAAGCTATCCGGATACGTTAGCTTTAAATCTGAAAAACTTCTTGAGACCATTTTATTTTTTAAAACACTGGCATCAAAACCTTCTCTTTTTAGGCTCTTTCTTAACGCTGTCATAGAATTCGCACTTAATCCGCTATATTCAGAAACCAAAATGGCTTCAGAGTTGTTAAGTGTAACAATTAACTCTTCTACTAATTTCTTTTTTTTCTCAAGTTTATTATTCATAATTTCTACTTTTTATCCCATTTAACTTTTATTGGCTCAATAAATATACTAGGACTTTGTGTTGAACACAATGCTATAGATTTAAAATAAGTTCCCTTTGACTTCGCAGGTTTTACTTTTAACAGAAAATCATACATAAATTCAAAATTTTCAGCTAGATCTTCATTTGAAAATGACGTTTTTCCAATTAGCACATGCAAAATTCCATCTTTATCATTTCGATATTCAAATTTACCTGATTTAAATTCTTCAACCGTTTTCCCTATATCTTTTGTAACAGTACCTAACTTTGGATTCGGCATTAACCCCTTGGATCCCAAAGCTCTTCCTAATTTCCCTAACTTCCTCATCATATCTGGCGTTGTAATCAACACATCAAAATCAAACCATCCACCCTGAATCTTTTCGATCAGATCATCACTTCCAACAAAATCTGCCCCTGCATCTTGAGCCAACTTTTCATTGTCTCCCTCTGCTATTGCAAGTACTCTCTTTTCTTTCCCTATCCCTTTGGGAAGAACTATAGTACCTCTTAATTGCTGATCTGCATGTTTAGGATCAATCCCTAATCTAAAATGAACTTCTACGGATTCATCATATTTCGAATACTTAACTTTTTTTAACAATTTAAAAGCTTCTATTGGAGAATAATCTCTATTCTCTTCAATGAGCGCCTTCTTTTCTTTAAATAATTTTGAAGTCTTCATTTTTTTACTTTCACTCCCATACTTTTTGCACTGCCTTCTACTATTCTGCATGCCGCCTCTAAAGTAGTAGCGTTTAAGTCATCTAACTTTTCTTTTGCAATAGTCTCAACTTGAGATTTATTCAAAGTACCCACAAAATTCAAATTAGGAATTGAAGAACCGCTCTTTTTCCCAATCGCTTTTAATATCAACACACTAACAGGAGGGGTTTTTAATTGAAAAGTAAATGATCGATCCGCATAAACAGATATTTCTACAGGAATAACTACTCCCATTTTATCTTTTGTTTGGTCATTGTAGGCTTTGCAAAAATCCATAATATTAACACCATGCTGACCTAAAGCAGGTCCTACAGGTGGCGCTGGAGTAGCTTTTCCCGCCTCTATTTGCAGTTTTATAAATCCGATAACTTCTTTTTTATTTTTTGCCATATTTACTCACCTATATTGTTTTTTCAACTTGCTCAAAATCCAACTCTACTGGAGTCTCTCTTCCAAAGATGGATATTTTAGCTTTAACTTTTCCTTTAATAATATTTATATCTGAAATGACACCCGAATAACCTCTAAACGGACCTGATATTGCTTTTATTGTTTCTCCAACTTCAAAATCCACATCTACTTCTTTTGTTTTATCTCCAACTTTTCTTAAAACTTTTAATATCTCATCTTCAACTACAGCCTTTGGAGTATTTCCTTCCCCCATAAACTTTGTAACTCCTGGCAATGACTTAATCTCGTAAGCCATTTCATCATCCATATCCATCTTCACAAAAACATAGCCAGGAAAAATCTTCGTATTTTTTTCTATACGCTTGTTATGCTTTATCTCAACTGTTTTTTGCTCTGGAACCAACACTCTTTTTAATTGCCTTCCAAACCTCTTTTCATCTATAAATGTCTGAATTCGAAAATGAACTTTATACTCATGAAGAGATAATGTCTGTACAATATACCAATTACTATTATCCTCATCATCACTCACTGAGACTTCATCGATACTTATATCTTCTATTGGGTCTTTCTCTTCTGATATATCTTGCACAGTATCTTCAGTAGATACTTCATCTATAGCTTCTACTTCTTCTTCTGCAACGTTTTCTATAGAATTATCACTTACCATATCATTTTCATCCTTATATTATCTCTATATTATCTCTATATATGTCAGACTATGTTAGATTCCTCAAAAAAAAGAGCATCTCTGCAAAAAAATAGTCTAAACCTGCTACATATATGGTTAAAACTACAACCATTATAAGTATCAGAACAGTAGATTTTACCAGTGTATTGCGATTTGGCCAAGTAACTTTTTTTAACTCTTGCGATGGACTTGTAGAAAAGCTTTGAGATTTTTGATGATTTCTTTTTTTTTCTACAGTCTTTTTCATCTCGTACACCTTTGCATTTTAACAATATAAATTTATATAAAAATTTTTAAAACAGTGGCAGGCTCGGTCGGATTCGAACCGACAACCCTCGGTTTTGGAAACCGATGCTCTACCAATTAGAGCTACAAGCCTACGTATAGTGGCTCAATTTATTAAGATATATGAAAGTAGCATAATCCTAATTTATTTGTCAAACAAAATTATAATTGTTGACAGTATTATAGAATTATTGTAAAAATTACACCTTAACAAAACTTACTGCTTGTTTAAATGAAGCATAATAATTGTATCAAGAACTGCATGGAGGAAAGAAATTGAACACGTCAAAGCATAAATTTGCTGTCATCGAAACAGGTGGAAAACAGTACATCGTTGAAGAAGGGTCTGTCATTAGTGTTGAAAAGTTAACTGATTCTGATAAGAAAGTTGTTTTTTCAAATGTTTTACTCGTTTTTGATAATAATAAAATACAGCTAGGGGCTCCTTATTTAGACTCTTCAGTTACAGCCGAAGTTCTTTCTGAAGAAAAAGATAAAAAGGTAAGAGTATTTAAATTTAAAAAGAAAACAGGTTATAGAAAAAAGCAAGGACATAGGCAAAACTATACAACTGTAAGAGTTGTTAGTATTGGATCTAAAGAAAAAGCATCTAAAGCTGCCTCTACTAGCAAAGCTAGTGACACTAAGGCTACTAAAGACAAAACAAAAACTAGTGCTGAAAAAAAAGTCGCTAGTAAAAAAGAAAAAAGTTAATTAATAGGTTTAACGTTTGTATTTTAAGTCGAGTAATTAATTGGAGGACTAAACATGGCACATAAAAAAGGTAAAGGTAGTACTAAAAACGGAAGAGACAGTGAGTCTAAACGTCTAGGTGTAAAACGTTTTGGTGGAGAAGTTGTTCGTTCTGGAAATATACTCATTAGACAACGTGGTCTTAAGTTTAAACCTGGATTGAATGTTGGTGTTGGAACAGATTATACCATTTTCTCTTTAATTGATGGAGTTGTTACATTTAAAACCATCAAAGATGGTAAAAAATTAGTTTCAGTTATTTCAAATTAATACCTATACTCTTTTTTTATGTTTGTAGATACCATTTCCCTACTCTTAATTTCTGGAAATGGTGGAGATGGGTCTGTTAGTTTTCGTAGAGAAAAATATGTCCCTAGAGGGGGCCCCGATGGTGGCGACGGGGGTCGCGGAGGATCTATTATATTTCAGACATCCTCTCAACTACAATCCCTTCTTGATTTAAAAAATTCGTCAAAAACATACAAAGCTAAACACGGAAAACATGGCCAGGGCAAAAAAAAATCTGGTCTTGCTGCCGATGATCTTGTTATTAAAATTCCTACTGGAACCATCGTTTATGACGATCACAAACAGGTTATTATAGATCTGAACCAGGATAATATGACCTATGTCATCGCTAAAGGCGGTCGAGGGGGAAAAGGAAATGCCCGCTTCGCTACCTCTATCAATAAAGCACCTACACGCTCCGAACCAGGTAAGAAAGGAAGCTCTATCTCCATTCATTTAGAACTACGCCTTCTAGCTCAGGTCGGATTGATTGGATTACCTAACTCTGGAAAATCATCTCTACTTCGCACATTAACATTCGCAAATCCAAAAATAGGAAATTATCCATTTACTACATTATTTCCTAACTTAGGAACTCTTAAAACTGTCGATAAAGAAATTATCATTGCAGATATCCCCGGACTCATTAAAGGTGCTAGCAATGGCCAAGGACTCGGCCATGATTTTCTGCGTCATATAGATAGAACATCTTTACTCGTTCATTTAATTCCTTCTGACTTGTCTCCTGAAATATGCTGGGACTCTTATTCAACTATTCGTGAAGAGTTATCTCAAAGTTCGTTTGATTTAGTCAAAAAACCCTGTATCTCTATCCTCTCAAAGTGTGATACAATTGACCCTGATCAACAAAATATAATTGTAGATTTTTTTAAGAAAAAAAATGTGGATATTTTTCCAATTTCGTCGGTTTCTAAGTATGGAATCGATAACTTAATTGAAAAAATCCTTAAAAAGAGTACATCATGAAACGAATTGTTATCAAAATAGGATCAAAATTATTAACAACTGAATCTAATAAGTTGGATTTAAACAACTTAAGAACAATCGTTGACGGGGTTTCTTACTTGTATCATAAAAAAAATATAGAATGCATTCTCGTCTCTTCAGGAGCTATTACCTGTGGATCTGAAGTCCTAAATATCTCACCTAAGACAATCCCTCAAAAACAAGCCGCTGCAAGTATCGGACAACTCCTTTTACTTAAAGAATATGGCCAGTTTTTTGGGGTTAATGGTATTAATATCGGACAAATTCTTCTCACGAAAGATATTTTGGATCATGGCGAAAAATATAAAAATGCCAAAAATACCATCAATACCCTTCTGAAAAATACCGTTATTCCCATTATTAATGAAAATGATAGCGTTGCGATTGATGAAATTAAGTTTGGAGATAACGACCTTCTTTCAAGCTATGTAGCTACTTTGATGGAGGCTAATTTACTCGTAATTTTAACCGATCAAGATGGCGTTTATGACAAAAATCCTCACCAACACTCCAATGCTCGTCTCCTTACCCTCTTACATGACATTCCTTCCGACATGATTGATAGAGCTTCAGATGCCTTAGACTCTAAAGGAAAAGGAGGCATCAAATCTAAATTGATGGCCGCAAAATACTGTCTCGAACACAACATCCCAACTATCGTTGCAAACGGAAAAGATTCCTCCATTTTAAAGAAAATTATTAACGACAAAAAAGGTGGTACATGGATAACAACAAAATAAACTCTATAGAAAATCAAACTAAATGTGCTTTTGAACATCGTCACGATATTCAAGCTCTCTCTTCTAATGAAAAAAACACCTTACTCCACGATATTGCCGCTAAAATCATTGACGAAATACCCTCCATTATTACTGAAAACACAAAAGATATGGATATCGCTAAAACAAACAACACCCCAAACTCTCTTCTAGATAGACTTCTCTTAACTGAAGAACGTATTGTCGGAATTGCTGACAGTATCCGTGACATTGCCTCTCTCCCTGACCCCATTGGGGCCATACTTGACTCTTGGGAACGCCCTAATGGCCTGTCTATCAAAAAAGTTCGCGTCCCTTTGGGTTGTATCGGTATGATCTATGAAGCTCGGCCAAATGTCACCGCTGATGCGATCGCTATTGCTATCAAAACAAACAACGCTATCGTTTTGAGAGGAAGCGCTTCAGCCTACCACTCTAATCTTGCCATTACCTCCGTATTTAAAGCTATGTGTTCTCTGTCATCTATTAACCCAGACTTTATTCAATTACTTGAAGACGTTTCTCGTGAAGGCGTCAAAACTTTTGTAAGTCTTAACCAATACCTCGATCTTATTATCCCTAGAGGAGGAGCTTCTTTGATTCAAAATGTCATCAAATCAGCCACTGTACCCACCATAGAAACAGGGGTTGGACTGTGTCACCTCTACATCGATGAACACGCCTCATTAGATATAGCTCTGGACATTGCAGACAACTCTAAAACACATCGACCTTCAGTATGTAATGCCTGCGAAACACTTCTCGTTCATAAAAACATTGCAGCTGACTTTCTTCCTGAAATTTCTAAACGCTTTTCTGAGAAAAATGTCGAAATCAAAGGGTGCGTCAAAACTCAGGCATACATTAAACATGCCTCAGAAGCAACAGAAGAAGACTGGAAAACAGAGTATCATGGACTGACTATTTCTATTAAAGTAGTCACCTCCACTGAGGATGCCATTAGCCATATTAACCAATATGGGACACTTCATACAGAAGCAATCGTCAGTAATCACCAAAATACACTCGACCTCTTCTCCAAATCTATCGACGCTTCTACGATTATTACAAACGCTTCAACTCGTTTTACAGATGGTGGTGAATTTGGATTTGGGGCCGAAATTGGAATCTCTACTCAAAAACTTCACGCTCGAGGGCCCATGGGGATTAATGAGTTGACCAGTTATAAATATATTGTGGAAGGGTCTGGGCAAGTTCGATAATTGTCTTTTAATTTTTTAGGCAAAGGTACTGAACTGAGAATTATCTAACTCATCTTTAGGAGGCTTTTTTTCATATATATTAGGCTTATCATCTATAATATTCCAAATTCTGTTTTCTAACCCCTCTTTTTCGCTTGTACGAACTTCTTCTTGGCCATTCTTTTTCTTCCCCTTTAACTCTTTCGACGAAAACCCTTCATTTGGAATGACAAGTAAAGGAAGGTTCTTTGGAACTCTATTAATGATCTCAAATACTTTAAATTCAGGCTGGTCTTTATTTTTGTAACTAATGATAAAATGATACTTTTGCCCTGTATTAATATCCTGCTCAGACGGATAGGCAATCCCCTCCGGATGGGTATGATATACTCCAAAATACTCGCAATTATGTTTCTGAAAAAAAGAATGAGCTCTCTGCATATCCGCATCGTGCAAAGCAAATACATCCTTATTGACATCCCAGTCTTTATTAAAGGTCGGCAAAATAGCTAATATTGTGCCTTCTTTTCCTCCTAAAAAACCTCCCGACTCATAGGGAAGATTATCAAAACCTTGCTTGATTAATGTATTATAATGCTTTTGTAATATCCTAACTTCATCCATTAATTATATACATTCACTTTTTCAAAAATATCTTGAATTGCATTTCTAGATAAGTCTAATAATCTATCTAACTCCTCTTTTGAAAAGGGCTCTTTTTCCGCAGTTCCTTGAACTTCTATAAATTTTCCACTTTCTGTCATTACAATATTCATATCTAAATCTGCATCCGAATCTTCCTCATAACATAAATCTGTTATAAACTCCCCATCTCTCATCCCGACACTCACTGCCGCAACTCTATCTTTTAATGGATTTTCTGCAATAAGCCCTTCTTTTAACAAACTATCCACAGCATCATTCAATGCAACCATTGCCCCTGTTATGGCTGCTGTTCGAGTCCCGCCATCTGCCTGTATAACATCACAATCTATATAAATCGTTCTTTCTCCCAATTTATTTAAATCAATAATAGTACGTAATGAACGTCCTATTAATCTCTGTATCTCACTAGTTCTTCCTGAAGGCTTCCCTTTTGAAACCTCTCTTCGTGATCTCGTATGTGTCGCCCCAGGTAACATCGAATACTCCGCTGTTACCCACCCTTGATCTGATCCCTTTAAAAAACCTGGAACTCTGTCTTCTATCGATGCCGTACAAATAACTTTTGTATGCCCATAACTAATTAATATAGATCCCGGCGCATATCGCGTATACTGCTTTTCTATAGAAATTTCTCTCATTTCACTTGCCACTCGGCCATCAAATCGTTTATTCATTATATTCCTCCACTCTTTCCGTTTGTTCATTTATAGATTTATTTTTCTCATCAATCACTTTTCGACTACTCTCTATATTTTTCTCCAATTTTATTAAATTTGTTTGCATTTTTGTTACCGCTAACTGCAGATTCGTTAACACATAATTGGCATACTCTTCTGCACCTTTTTTTATTTTTTTAGCCTTGTTTAACTCGTCTTCACTATTCCCTACTCTCTTATAACTTACTTCCTTATATTGCTGCTCTTTTTTTATATCTATCATATTTTCGACAGCATCCCCATCAGATTTAATCACTAATCTAATTTTATCTATAATATCTATAAGCTGAGTTTCTACAACAATGACCTTATCTGTCATAGGAATCTTTTTTGATTCTAAAACTGTGGACTCTAATGTATCTAATAACCCTAATACTTTATTCATATCTTAATCGTAAAGCCTCCTCTATATAAGCCGGTACAAATGCCGAAATATCGCCTCCATATTTACACACTTGCTTAATTAAACTAGAACTTAAATAGGAATATTTTTCATCTGTCATAAAAAAAATGGTATCGATAGTTTTACCCAGTTTCCTATTCGTCAAAGCCATCTGAAACTCATAATCAAAATCGGATACCGCTCTTAGCCCTCTTATAATCGTATGAAACTCATGATCCCTAGCATAGTCTACCAATAAGCCTTTAAATGAATCCACCGTAACATTAGGATAAGCTCCTAATACTTTCAAAATTTGCTCTTTTCTTTCAAGAAAACTAAACAACGGTTCTTTTGAAGGATTATCAAAAATAACTATCGTTACTTCATCAAAAATGGTACAGGCTCTTTGAATAATATCCATATGCCCGTTGGTAATAGGATCAAAACTTCCTGGATATAATGCTTTTCTTATCATTCATTACCTCTATAAATAAATGTTAATACTGTATCTTTATATTTCTTTTGCTTCTTTATGAAACAACTCTTTACATCAACCCTAACAGGATGCTCACAAATAATCCATCCATCCTTTTTAAGTATATCAAATTCAAAAATGGCCTTCAATGAACTAGAAAAAAAATCTTCTTTTGTCCATGGAGGGTCTAAAAAAATGATGTCGTATTTCTTTTTACTTTTTTCAATAAAACGACTGGCTTCACACTTGTGGACGTCTACTGATAACTCGTCCTTAATGCGTTTAATATTCTTGCTGACCAAATCTATATCTAGATCCACAAACTCTACATACTCTGCCCCTCTTGAGAGCGCCTCTAAACCTAATGAACCACTTCCTGCAAATAAATCTAAACACGTCGCCCCTTCACACCTATCATTCAATACACTAAATAAGGCCTCCTTAATTCGATCTTTTGTCGGCCGGCAATCTTTCGATCCCTTATAATCTAATGTTCTACCTTTATATTTACCCGCTATAATTCGCATCTTAATTTAAATGTTGACCTATCACACTATCCTGATACATCAACATCTCCTCTTTTAAACTCTGATGCTCTGATTTCTCCAATAAAGGATCCTTCTCTAATATATACTGAGCAACCTTTTTAGCCGTTATTAATATTTTTTCATCTTGCACTAAATCCGCTAAATAAAAATCGGGTAAACCCGATTGCTTTGTTCCCAAAATATCTCCAGGGCCCCTAATCTTTAAATCATACTCCGCAATTTTAAACCCATCATGCGTCTCAACCATTGCCTTTAATCGCTGCTTCGCTGTCTCTGTCTTCGAATTAGACATTAAATAACATGCAGAATTTTGTCCCCCTCGCCCAATTCTTCCTCTTAATTGATGCAATTGAGACAATCCAAACCTTTCTGCATGATGTATAACCATAATAGTTGCATTAGGCACATCAATTCCCACCTCTATCACTGTGGTTGATACCAAGATATGGATCGAGCTCTCTTTAAACTTTTCCATAACATCTTGCTTCTCTTCAGACTTCATTCTTCCATGAATTAACCCTACCTTAAATTCAGAAAATGATGACTTTACTGTCTCAAATCCCTCCATAGCAGACTTTAAATCTAATTTCTCTGACTCCTCTACCAACGGATACACTATATACATTTGCTCTCCATTCCGTAATCGTTGAACACAACTCTGATACACCTGCCCTATGTAATGATCCGGAACTAATGTCGTCTGTGCTGGAATTCTTCCCGGAGGCAATTCATCTATCGTAGATTTATCTAAATCTCCAAAACACGTTAACATAAAGGTCCTAGGAATAGGCGTCGCCGTCATAAATAAACAATGCGGATGACTTCCCTTGTCTTGCAACACAATGCGTTGCATCACCCCAAAACGATGCTGCTCATCAATCACTATAACTCCACACTTAGAATACGATACATACTCTTGCAATAATGCATGCGTTCCTATCACTATACTAGGTTCTCCAGACCGAAGACTTTCCACTGCTTCTAACTTTTCTTTTTTCTTCATCTTGCTTTTTAAAATCCAACACTTAATGTGATATTTTTCTAAAAATGTCCTTATCCTTAGATAATGCTGTATCGCTAATATTTCTGTTGGAGCCATGATCACACCGCTCTTCTTGCTATCAATTGCCGCTAATAATGTTAAAATCGCTACATCTGTTTTTCCTGACCCAACATCCCCTTGCAACAAACGATTCATTGCATGCTCCCCCGCTATATCTTCCTGAATCTCCAAAACCACCCTTTTTTGAGCATTGGTTAATGTATAAGGTAAAGACTGCCTATATTGTTCCGCCAACGTTCCATTTGTAATCAACGGACTAGATCTAGCCCTCTTTTTATGTTCTAATCTCTGTCTCTCTAAACGTAGTTGATAATAAATAAATTCATCAAACACTATCCGTTGCTTTGCCTCTTTGTAGTGGTTTACAGATCGTGGTAAATGAATCTCTTTTATAGCATTTTTTAATTCGATTAAATTGAATTTTGTTGTAATATACTCACTCATATTATCTTTTATTAACGGTATCCCCAACTCTAAGGTGCTTTTCATAATGGCTCTCATTTGTGTTTGATATAACCCTGCCGTTAATCCGTATACCGGTATCACAAGCCCTGTACTTTCTTTCATTTCCTGCTGAGATCGAATAATTTCTGTATTTTGAACCTGTAATTGTGAGGTCTGATAAAACAAGGAATTCTCTACTTTTCCTTTTAATATCAATGTTATACCTGGGAATAATTGTTTATATAAATATGATTGATTAAACCATGTAGCCGTTAATCGTCCTGTCTTATCCGTCACCACAGCCTCTATAATATGCATACCCTTCTTTACCTGTTTTTCTTTTAAGGTCTCAACCGTACATAAAATAGTTACAATCTCTCCTGAATACACCTTATTAATGGAAGGGAGTGCGCGTCTATCATCATATTCTCTAGGAAAATAAAACAAACAATCTTTAATAGTCCATATATCCAACCTAGTCAAAAGCTTGGCAATCCTAGGCCCTACCCCTTTCAAGTACTGAACCTCTGTCGCTAAAGATAACGATCCCATATTATGGGTTAAATTGATTCCAAGATGTACTTAATTCTTCAGTTGAAAAAGACATGATATTGTCATGTTCAATAATAATAGTCTTTTCTTCTATTGTCTCTCCAAGATGGGCATAAAACACGCCTGATTTCTCTAGTTTCTTTAATGTCTCTTCTTTATTGGACGTGGCACATACAAAACCTCCATTTTCAGAAAACAACAAGGTTACTAAATCCCTGCATGCCTTTAAATCAAGTTTAACTCCCACACATACCTTTCCACGTTCCCCCAAAACCATCTCTACGATAGCCTCCCATACCCCTCCTGCCGAAATATCATGGCAACTTTCAATTAACGACTGATTATATAAGTCTAAAACAAGTTTATTTTGTCTTTTCTCTTCTTCAAACCTTACTTGTGGACACGCATGATTATCTATTTCCACATAGTCCTCTATCTGAGTTCCTGCAAATTCTCTATACCTCTTTCCAATTAAAAATATATCTAAACCTTCCTCAAAAAACTGTGCTGTTTTCACAGTCTTAATATCATCCACTTTTCCTAATGCACAAATAACGGGAGATGGAATTACTGCGTTCCCTTGTTTTGATTCATTATAAAAACTTACATTTCCCGAAATAATAGGAATAGGCTCTTCTGAAAAACTTAAGGCTCTAGCCGCTTCTGAAATTCCTCTTACTCCTTCCTGAAAATCAAAAAATACATCTGGATTTTCAGGATTCCCATAGTTTAAACAATCTGTAATAGTCAAAGGACTCGCACCAACACTTATTAGGTTTCTAATACTCTCCGCCACAGCTCCTGCCCCACACATATACGGAGACTCTTTTCCATATAAATTACTGTCCATTGTAACCGCTAACCCAACATCAGATTCCTTTATCGGCTTTACAACCACACTATCTGACTCCCCAGGATACACCACTGTATGCCCCTTAACCGCATTATCAAAAAATCGATACACATAACGCTTAGAACAATTCATTTTGTTATCAAAAAATGTCTTACAAAGAGTCTCTAAATCTCCTTCGTTAATCAACGAAACACTACCTACTTCTTGGGTTATAATCTCTCTAGGTTTTGCATATCGATCTGCTTTTACCTCTGTTGTAATACACTCCACAGGCAACTCGCAAATGAGATCCCCATTATACGTTATTTTATAATGATTTTCCTGTTTCACTTCTCCAATAATTGCTGCCCCACCTTTGGGATACAATACAGGAATTTGAAACTCTATATTAAAAATATCACACACTTGCTTTGCATGAGACCTAGGAACCGCCATACAAAATCGTTCCTGAGTCTCTGAACATGCAATCACTTCAGGCTTTAAATTATCAAAGGCTACATTCACTTTATTCAAATCAATTTCAACCCCAAATCCACCACCAACTGCAATTTCAGATGTTGCGCAGGAAATTCCTCCCGCTCCCAAATCCTTAAACCCAATGGCTATACCCTGCTCTTTAACATACTCTAGAGATCGTTTAATAGCTTCAACCAACACCCTTTTCAAAAAAGGGTCATGGACTTGCACGGCTCCCATATTGGCAGACGCACTATCTTCATCTAATGTAGCAGACGAAAAACTAGCGCCTCCAAAGCCCGTAGCATCTGTCGGTTTTCCTATCAATATGATGTCATATGGTTCATGCTTCGCTTGCTCAGGCACATAAGAATGAATAATCCGGTCCTCTTCAATCAACCCTAAAGCCGCAACATTTACCAAACAATTGTCGTTATAACTTTTATGATATAAAGTTTCTCCCCCTAAAACTGGCACACCTAAAGGGTTTCCATACCCGGCTACTCCCAACACTACTTTTTCTTCAATTTCATCTACCAATGAATGGTTATCGTCTGTTTTTATTCCAAAATGAAGGGAATTCAATACTCCGAGAACATCTGCTCCCATACAATATACATCTCTTACACAGCCGCCTACGCCCGTTGCAGCGCCCTCAATAGGCAGTAATTGCGAAGGATGATTATGTGATTCATGCGACACCGCAATACAATATTGTTTTCCATTATGTTTATGAAAACGTATAATCCCCGCATCCTCACCAATTCCTAAGGCCACAGTAGACGCTTTTGTAGGCAATTGTCTTAAAACAGCTTTACTACTTTTATAAGAACAATGCTCTGACCACATCGTATCAAAAATATGCGTTTCAACTTCAGAAGGTTTTCGTTTTAAGATTGCTTCTATATCTTTTAAATCATTTTGTGATAATGCCATAATAATAACATTCTACGATATATCACTCTTTAACTTAATAGTAATTTTTGTCTTAAAAAATTATTCAACTTAATGTAATATTAACAAATCAAGTTAAATATTAAATTCACAAAAAAATAAAGGAGATTTTTATGGTTAAACGTATCAAAACATTTGTAAATAGATTACAAGAATTTTCAGTCCCACTAATTATTGGAGTTATCGCAGCATTGGTTGTCGCAAACCTTTTCCCAGATCTTTATCATGATATTGTCCATCATGAAATCTTTCATCATCAACATTGGTCTTCTATGCATTTCTTAGTTAACGATATATTTATGGTTTTTTTCTTTGGAATTGCAGCTAAAGAAATAGTTGAGTCTTTTTTAGATGGAGGAGCACTTAATCCAGTAAATAAAGCTGTGAACCCTCTTTTAGGAACGATAGGTGGTGTTCTTGGACCAGTCTTATTGTTTTTTGCTTTAACAAATTACCTTGATGTTACTCACTTAAACAATGGTTGGGGAATTCCAACAGCAACAGATATTGCCTTAGCGTGGCTTGCAGCAAAACTTATATTTGGAGCAACTCATCCAGCTATAAATTTTTTACTCCTATTAGCGATTGTTGATGATGCTATAGGATTAGGAATTATTGCTATCTTTTATGGGGATCCTGATCACCCGGTTAATCCAATGATGCTTATACTTGTTGGTTTGGCCATGATTTCAGCCCTTATTTTAAGAAAGAAAAACGTAAGAACATGGCCTCTATATATTTTTGGACCTGGTATTTTATCGTGGCTAGGACTGTTTAATGCACATCTTCATCCCGCACTCGCCCTAGTTTTTATTGTTCCTTTTCTTCCTGCTTCTCATGAAGATCCAGGGCTGTTCATTGAAGAAGATGACGAAACTTACGAACGAGAAAAACAAAAAAACCCTCATAATCATCATAGTCCTCTGGATAATTTTGAACACTTTTTCAAGGGTATAGTGGACTTCGGTCTATTCTTTTTTGCCTTTGCCAACGCTGGGGTTGCATTTTCGTCAGTAGGCACTATTACATGGATTATTTTTGCAGCTCTTATTGTAGGAAAGTTAATCGGAATTACACTACTTTCCTATATTGGAATAAAAGCTGGTTTCCCTCTTCCCGAAGGCATGTCAGTTAGACATCTCATTGTCGTTTCAATTATTGCAGGTATTGGTCTAACTGTTGCACTCTTTGTTGCAGGAGCAGCCTATACAGGAGCCCAAATAGCAATTCAAGGACCGGCCAAAATGGGAGCATTGTTTAGTGGGTTTGGATTTTTAATTGCATTCATTATTGCAAAATTGCTTAAAATTAAACGAACTTAAACTATCTATGTCGCTCATAGTTGAATCTTGCTTTTGCTGGGTTTAGCTATGAGTGACTGGAATCCTCTACTTATTTCTTAGGTTAACATATGTAAAAAATTGGAAGAAAAAAAAATTATACCCACATCTTAAATCTTAATCGTCACTTTCTCCATTCATCCCACTTTCTCTATAAGACCTTTTAAATAATTATATTCTTTTAAAAACCAATACCCAAACTTATGCTTCAAACTATTTGAAGAGGGGAAACAACTCATTTTTATCCACTTATATAAGCACCCAGTCTCCTTAATTCTTGGAAAAATAAATTTTGAAATAGGATTTAAACCTAAAAACAACTTCAACTCAGGATGCAATTTCAGCAATGTCTGAGCCGACTTTCCTTTATTAATATTTCGCTCTATCTCTTCTTCCTTTGTAATAACATGATAATGATAATTTACTGCAGACTTTAAATAATATAAGGGTATCGATTTCTTTTCTAGCCTATACCCCAATTCTAAATCTTCCCACCCATATCCCATAAATATCTCATTAAACCCTTTATTACTCATAAATATAGACTTGGGTAATGAAATATTCCCCGTTAAAAAATAATACCATCCTAACTTGGACATATCCTTAGGATGTTTTCCTACTTGTGCCTTCATCGTTTCTCTTTGTGGAGGCCATACTAAAGATTCTAAATTCCATGCTAACCCTTCAAAACTACAAGGACTAGGGGACAATTGATGCGCTTTAATATGTTCTTCTACTAAACTCTTGTCGGGAATCATATCTCCATCTGTAATTAAAATATACTCACCTCTTGCAAGCTCTACCCCTTTATTTCTTGCCGAAGCTTTTCCTTTGTTTTCTTGGATATGATACCTAAATGTAAAATTGGGTTGATAACTTTTTAAAAAGTCCTGTGCTCCGTCTTGTGATGTTGAATCCACAATAATGACCTCAAAATCATCTGTATGACAGGTTTGCTTTTCATAAAAAGGAAGTACTTTTTTCAAGATATCGCCTTGATTATAAGACCCGATTACAACACTTATTTTTGGACTCATTTTTTTACTCTCTTTGATTAGCTTTTTCAAAATAAATATCTATTAAAGATCGAATATCTTCATATGTATCATTGAAATAGACACATAAGGGCTCTAAATCTACCCGTAAAGCCACTCCTTTTTGTATACTTTTTTCCCATAAACTCTCTTCTTTTCTGGATAAAAAATGCCATACCGTAACATCTTTTTTGGCAAACCACTCTATCCATTTCAACACATTATACTTTGGTGCATAAAACACATGCTCCATATAATGAGAGCATTCTTTTTCTACCTTCTTTGAAGACGTTGTCACATAGGTATTTATCGAAGACTCTTTCAACAACGTTTGTAACTGATTAAGATGAGTACTTAGTTTCGCATTATATTCGTCCACATGTATAGCAACTGTCCCATTTGTCTTAAACCAATAATGTTTGGGCAATATAGGAAAAGTCTTCTTCTTTCCAATAAACTGAGTGGCTAAAAATACACTCTCTATATCTATAGGGTCTATACAATGCATTTCTTTACACTCTCTTTTATACATATGACACTCCAAAGGACAGCTTGTATTCTTTTTTATAATCACATGATTGGTATTTAAGGGCCCCCAACGAAAAGATTTTGTGTACTTTGTAGGAGATATAGACACTATCGCCGTCTTTAGCATGGACGCAATATGAACAGGTCCAGTTTCTGCCCCAACCATAACCTTACTTAACGCTATTAAGGCTACCAAATTTGTTAACGTCGTTTTATTACACACATTGATAGGAGCAGTCCTGCAATGTTGGCAAATAACATCTATCGCTAACTTATCACTACCTGAACCTGTAATCATGACCTTATATGGTGTTTCATTGTGAATCTTATCAATGAATTCCGCATACTTTAATGCATCCCACCCTCTATTTCCTTTCCCAAATCCAGGATGAACAAGAATGATGGAATCACTCTTCTTAATATTAAACTTCTTCATCACTCCAGTCTTAAGCTCCTCAGAGACCGTCAAGTAATTGCCCTCCATATCCCAAGACCTAGAAAAAGGGTTCAATAACTGACACTGCTGCTCTGATTCGTGTCGTGTGAAATTATGCCAAACAATAGGGATCTTGTGCGTAAATAAAGGACTTAAACATACTTTCTTTTTATCCCCAACTCTACACTCAATCCCAGCTAAATAGGCCGCAAAGACATAGATAGGATCACAATACGGAAAAAAAACAATATCTAATTTTAATTGTTTTAACTTCTCAACCATTTTTCGAAGAAGTAATGGAAAAGACATCCGATACCTTTGCTTATAATCTACAATTACCGTATCTACATCTTTATTTAAATAAAGTAATGGCCCTGCAAACTCTTGCGCAAAGACACTCAGTCTAGCGTCAGGCCATATTCCTTTAATATTACTTAACATAGGTAAAGTTAATACTATATCCCCTAACACATCCGTTCTAACCACACCAACATGTTTCACCTGTTTCAAACGTATTTCCTCTTTCTCATCTTTTGAAATAAAAATATCCATTCACGATGTGATATACATCTATGATAAGGCACTGTAATCCACATTGGGTTTTCAAGATATTTTTGAATAATAAAAAATAATAACCTAACGCCTCGCGGCGCTTTTCCTAAAATCATCGAAATATTATGTTGTGACACATAGCGATAACATCTCACTATATGTTTGAGGGTCCAACGCGGGATATACATCTTATGATTTTTTTCAAAAATGGGTAAATCTTCCCTTTTGAGAGTAAAATACTCTTCTTTTGACCGGCATATAATTAACATATTTAAATCAAACATAAAATGCTTCTCTTGAATACTCTTCGTACTTTCTTTTAAATTCAAACTATGATGGTGTAATAATATGGATAGTTCATTATAGATATCATTAAATAAATATCGATCTCGCCCATCTAAAGACTTAGTTCTCCAATCTAAGTTTCGTTGATAACAGGCGTTACTTCCTTCATACTCTGCTTTCCACTGTGAGTCTATAATAAAACTTACCATCGCTTTATTCATCATACTCGCGATATGGGTCATACAATTCGAAGTGCCCACGTAGTAATCACTAGCATACATTAAACTTAATTGATCATGAATAGAAAGTAATCCAATTCCATTAAAACAGTCTTTGTGCTTAAAATGAATAAATGGATTGTTTACCTTTGCTCCCCCTAATACAACAAAAAACTCACCAGAGTCTAAACATTTTGTAATAAACTCTTGAATAATACTAGTTGGATACTCATTTTTTTCTATATATCTTGTCTGAATATAAAGACATTTTTTGTTTTTATCTATCTGCCTAGTGATCTTATTATTTTTAATGTTTAATATGTGGCCTATACTATCCTTCAAGTCTCTTTTTGCCAGCAATTCAATAGACAATGCTTGCTGTAAAACAAACTCATTTAAAGCACTTATATGAGTCACACCATCATTAAAAATATAATGCACATTTCCTGAACTTCGTTTACGTCTCCGTGTCACTATATAAAACGGTATGTGTTTGCATTTCTTTACTAATTCACACACTATTTTTCCACCTGAGCAGCTTATAAAACAGTCTGGATTTATCGATTTTATACGCTCAATCTTATGCTTTAATAAGCTTTTTTTAATTTTTTTGGGGACCACTATTACCTCTGCTTCAGGAACTAATGTTGATATTAATTCACCGGATTCTGGAGGAATCAAGCAATAACATCTCGCCTGTTTAACCTGTTTTTTTATGGCAAGTACCATGCTCATTAAAAACACAGCTTCTCTGACTGATCCAGTACTCTCCAATATAATGTTTTGTTGTTTCATGTTTCTGATGATTTCATTTTAAGATACTATGGTATCTTTATCTATAAGAAATATTATTTTCAGAAGAAATGGGAAGGCTTTCTTTATATAAATCTGATTTTTTTATTTCAATCGTTATCGCTTTACAGAGACGTAGATTTAAAGCTCCATAAATTCATAAAAAACATCTAGAAATTCAAAGCCAAATTTCTCATACATTCTAAGTGCATATTTATTCGTCAAGGTAACAGCTAAGCCCATAATTTCATATTTTTCTTCCATTAAATTATTAATAAAATGACTCGACAAGGCTCTTCCGATTCCCTGTCCATGAAAGCTTGGATCAATACAAATATCAAAGATCCACGGCACTTTTTCATGCCCCCAACACTTAACATTGACTACCAAGCAATATCCCACTGGGGCTTGATTATAATATACTGCAATAGATCCGGACTGAACCACGTCACCAAACATTCCGCCCCACACATTTTTTTCTAAATTTGCACGTTTGTCTACATTTATCATTTCTTCATAAAATTGATAATCTTTACTGATTTTATGGGCATCTACACTAATTTTTGATGTCCATTCAATGTCTGCCTCACTGAGTGATCTAAATTCAAACGGATGCTTTTCTTCTTGAAAGTAAGGAATATTTGTTAACCACAAATACATCCTCTGCCTAATATTTGAAATTAATTCGTGCTTAAAACAACACTCCTTATAAAGAGACGTCTGCTTGATATGAACAAGCTCCATTATTTTATTTTTAAAGTACTGCTTCTTTTTTAAATGAAAGATTAATGCTTCTACATGCTTATCATCTGGAACATGGATGGTAATATTGCCATAATATGGGGTCGTTATTTCTGGCCATGTAATCCCCACTGCCTTATCATTTTCTGTCAGTAATAATGGATGTTTTTCAAACTGTTTATCATGAAAAAGTTTTTGTTTCATATCTTCGGCAACAACACCTTCTCCCCCACTGTTTTTCCAAACAGCATCAATATCTTTAAACAGTTCATTCGCGTCTTTGGACCTTTTGTCAAAAGGCTTTAATTCATAATTATTAAACATGAGTTATACTGTATTCCATTCTGAACACATTTTCAAACGTCACTCTTTTACTATAAAAAAAATTGAATTTCTTATCTATTTCACGATACACTTAAAATGAGATATGAAAAAAAATAATACCAAATTTGATTGTAGTAAATTTGTCCCTCATGAATGCAAGTGTTGGTGTTGTGGCCCCGTACCTGTCAAAAAGGAAGTCTATGAAGCTAATAAACACCTTAGATTTAGACCTGTTTTAAAAGAACTCGACATCGATGGTCATATTTTTCCAGATACTGGATCTACCTATTGCACCTTCTTATCTGATGATTATCACTGCTTGATTTATGATTCTAGACCTGATATTTGTCAGCAATTTGGATTTCTTGATTCTCCTCTTATGCAATGTCCTTACATGGATAAACATGGAAAAACACGCTCTAAATCTAATAGAAAACAATTAGAGAAATCGTTTCAAGATGCATTAAATCATGAAATAAATCCTGAAAAATCAGAAGATGAGAATGGCTTTTCAAATTTTAAATCTTGATTTTTACATCTAGAACTATTATTATTCTCAGAATTTTGTAAAAAAAAGGACAGCACCTTGAGTAACGCTCGCTTAGTTTTAGAAAACGGTCATATTTATAAGGGAAAAGTATTCTCTAAGGGACATTCATCTTTTGGGGAACTTATTTTTAATACCGCTATGTCTGGATATGAAGAAGTGTTAACAGATCCTTCTTATTCTGGACAAATTGTTTTAATGACCTACCCTCTTATTGGAAATTATGGAATTAATGAAGAGGATAAGCAATCTCGTCAATTACACCTTCAATCTCTCGTTGTAAAAGAATATATCGACTTTCCTAGCAATTGGAGAAGCAAGTATACCCTAAAAGAATATTTAGAAAAGCATAACATCTTAGGAATAGAAGGCATTGATACCCGACATATCACGCGTCGTCTTAGGCATGTAGGCTCTTTAAATGCCTTAGTAACAGACTCTGATGAACCCGATCATATTTTGATCCAAAAAGTGAAAGAGTTTAAAGGTATTACAGGTAAAAACTTAGCTAAAATTGTGAGTACAAAGAGTCCTTATAACTGGGATTGTCCAGATAAACCTAGTTATTCTATCGCAGTGATTGATTGCGGAGTAAAGTTTAGTATTTTAAACCAGTTGAAAAATAAAGGATGTAAAGTCACCGTATTCCCTTATGACACTCCTGCATCAGAACTTCTTAATCAAGAATTTGATGGAGTACTTGTATCTAATGGTCCAGGTGACCCCTCCTCCGTTACGTCAACTATCAAAACCATTCAAGAAATTGCTGGCAAAATCCCTATTTTCGGAATTTGTCTAGGGCATCAAATGATTTGTCATGCCTTTGGTTTTGAAATGGTAAAACTTGCATTTGGACACCATGGAGCAAATCACCCTATTAAAAACTTATATACGGGTCTAGTTGAAATTTCTTCTCAAAACCATATTTATTGTGCAACAGATTCAGTTATTCCACGTGACTTTAGCATTTCCCATGTAAACTTAAATGATAATACTGTTGCAGGAATTCGATCGGATAAAAATCTTATTTTCTCTGTTCAATACCACCCTGAAGCGGCCCCAGGACCAAACGATTCGCATTATTTATTTGATGATTTTCTCCATTTAATCAAACATAAAGAATTTAAAACAAAAAAGACTAGTGTAAAGGAAAATTATGCCAAAGCGAACTGACATTAAAAAAATTCTACTCATTGGCTCTGGTCCTATTGTCATTGGGCAAGCATGTGAATTTGACTATTCTGGGACTCAAGCTTGTAAATCGTTAAGAGAAGAAGGCTTTCAAGTTGTTCTTGTAAATTCTAACCCTGCCACCATAATGACAGACCCTGACATTGCTGATGCTACCTATATAGAACCCTTAACCATTGATATTCTTGAAAAAATTATTATTAAAGAAAAACCAGATGCAGTTTTACCCACGCTTGGGGGGCAAACAGCTCTTAATCTCGCACTAAAAACAGCTCAAGCTGGCATTTTTGAAAAACATAACGTTATTATGCTTGGGGCCAATGAAGATGTTATTTCTCGAGCTGAAGATCGACATATTTTTAAAACACTTATTGAAAAAATAGGCTTAAAGCAGCCCCAGTCTCTTGTTGTCTATTCCGTAGAGGAAGGCCTTGAAAAAGTTAAACAAATTGGATATCCCTGTGTGATACGTCCTGCCTTTACTCTGGGAGGCACCGGGGGTGGGATTGTGGATAATGAGGAAGAATTTATAAATATTGCATCCGATGGAATAGATAAGTCGATGATTTCTGAGATTCTTATTGAAGAATCTATTTTAGGTTGGAAAGAGTTTGAACTTGAAGTCATGAGAGATAACAAAGACAATGTAGTCATTATTTGCTCCATTGAAAACCTTGATCCCATGGGCGTTCATACAGGAGACTCTATTACTGTAGCTCCTGCACAAACATTAACAGATAAAGAATACCAATACATGAGAGACGCTGCTATCAAAATCATGAGAGAAGTAGGTGTTGAGACTGGTGGATGCAATGTTCAATTTGCGATTAATCCAAAAAATGGAGACTTGGTTGTTATTGAAGTGAACCCTAGAGTATCACGAAGTTCTGCTTTAGCTTCAAAAGCTACAGGATTTCCTATTGCAAAGTTTGCTGCAAAACTTGCTGTAGGATATACCCTTGATGAATTATTAAATGATATTACTAAAAAAACACCGGCCTGCTTCGAACCTACCTTGGACTATGTCGTTGTTAAAATTCCCCGCTTTAATTTTAAAAAATTTCCAAAAAGCCCCGTAAAACTCGGAACCTCTATGAAATCTGTAGGGGAAGCAATGGCTATAGGACGAACGTTTAAAGAAGCGCTACAAAAAGGCATTCGTTCTCTTGAAGTGAATCGCTTTGGAATTGGGTATAATGCAAAAGACTTATCAGTAACTCATAATGATGAACTAACCAACTTTATTAAACATGGAAACCCTTGGCGACTGTATTATATCAAACAAGCCTTTGAGCAAGGTTGGTCCTTAGATAAGGTCCATTCACTATGTTACATAGATCCTTGGTTTTTATTTCAAATCAAACAACTTGTCGATTATTCAAGCCAGATAAGCTTAACACCAGACTCTATTAGAAAAGCAAAGGAATGGGGCTTTTCCGATGTTCAAATTGCCCATTTATTAAATAAAGACCAGCTCGACATTAGAGCTTTTAGAAAAAAGAATTCTATTTTAGCAACATACAGTCTAGTGGATACCTGTGCGGCAGAATTTGAAGCAGAAACCCCTTATTATTATTCGACCTACGAATTAGAATCTGAATCTCGAATCAGCAACAAAAGAAAAGTTATGATTCTAGGAGCAGGACCGAATAGAATTGGTCAAGGAATAGAATTTGATTATTGCTGTGTACACGCCTCTCTCTCTTTACGTGAAAGTGGACTTGAATCTATCATGGTCAATTCTAACCCTGAAACAGTTTCTACCGACTATGACATTTCAGATAAATTATATTTTGAGCCGCTAACCTTCGAAGATGTTCTAACTGTTTATGAAAATGAAAAACCTGAAGGAGTAATTGTCCAATTTGGAGGACAAACACCACTGAATTTATCTACACAATTAGAGTCAGCCGGTGTCACTATTTTAGGGACATCCCCTAAATCCATTGATGACTGCGAAGATAGAGATCGTTTTCAAAAGATATTATTCGAACTCAATATTAAACAGCCTCAAAATGGCATTGCTTATTCTGAAGAAGATGCTATTAAAATAGCCAACACCATTAAGTACCCCGTAGTTGTTCGTCCTTCTTTTGTATTAGGAGGAACTTCTATGGAAATAGTTTATAGCGACAAAGAACTGACGAGGTATGTATCTCAAGCACAAGAAATTAACCAAAGCCACCCTATTCTTATTGATAAATACCTAGAACGAGCCAAAGAAATTGATGTGGATGCTCTTTCTGATGGAACAGAGTGTGTTATTGCCGGCATTATGGAACATATTGAGCCTGCAGGGGTTCATTCTGGAGACTCAGCGTGCGTTTTCCCGCCAATTTCTTTATCCGATAAAGTTATTGATGAAATTAAATCCTCTACAAAAAAATTAGCAAAAAAGCTCCATGTCGTCGGTTTGCTTAATATTCAATTTGCTGTAAAAGATGACGAATTATATATCATAGAAGTTAATCCTCGTGCATCTAGGACCGTACCTTTTATCAGTAAAGCCACAGGTAGTCCTTGGGCAAAGTATGCAACAAAGGTCATCCTTGGTGAAAAAATTAGTTCTTTAAATTGCAAAGAAATCTTTCCTAAATACTATTCTGTAAAAGAAGCTGTTTTGCCTTTCAATAAATTCCCTCAATCTGATATTTTATTAAGTCCCGAAATGAAATCGACGGGAGAGTCTATGGGTATTGATGCGTCATTTCCCTTGGCTTTTTACAAATCTCAAGTATCTGCTGGACAAAGCTTCCCTAAATCAGGAAAGGCCTTCTTATCTGTAGGCGATCATGACAAAGAAGCCTTAGTCCCCATCGCTCTACACTTAGTAGCTATTGGGTTTACTATTATTGCCACTGAAAACACCTCCCATTTTTTGAAAAAACATAATGTTAACTCTATCCCCGTCGGTAAAATCTCTGAAGGCAAGGACTCTATACTAGATTATTTTAATCAAAAAGATATCCATCTAGCCTTTAATACTCCCTCTGGAAAAGTAAGTAATACCGATGAGATTTTGATCCGTCAACAATTAGTCAGCCGACAAATTCCCTACTCCACAACTATTGAAGGGATGATCCAAATTACAAAAGCCATTGAAGCCTATCAAAATGAAGACCTTCAAGTTAAATCTATTCAAGAGTTTACAGCTACGGCTCAATCTTAATATTACTTTTGTTTATGTAAAGCTTTTGTAATTCTTACGATTGAATATGGATCAAATACAAGAGCAGACGCCATCCCTATTAATGACGCTCCCGCATCTAGGCACTCTGACACTTTTTCTACTGAATCTATGCCTCCTGTTGCAATAATAGGAACCGAACATGGCATTAATAGCTTAATCATCTCTAATGTTCGTTTATAAATATACGGGCCACTCACCCCACCTCCACCTCTACTCAAGGATTTTTTATTGATAGACACAGCTTCACATGTCTTAAACTGTGTATTACCCACATTAATCATCATTTTAGGGAATTTACTGATGGCGTCTCTCATCTCTATCAAGGACGCGTTAGTCTGGTCTGGAGACAATTTTACACTGATAACTCTATGACTATATGATCTTATGTGAGACAGTAATTCCTCTAACAATGAGACATCCTCAGATAAACGTTGACCTTCTTTAGTATTCGGACAACTAATATTTATTTCAACATAAAAAGGAAAATCACTAGAACTTAATGACGCTTCAATGATCTTAAAGAGATCTTTGTATTCTTGGACTGTTTCTCCTCCAATACTGAGTCCAATAGGTCTGTTATAGGTCAGTAAAGAACTGGACAATATCTCCTTCATAGTCCTTTTAACTCCCTTGCTAGGCAATCCCATCGCATTGATTAAACACGGTTCATTATCAATCAAAATCTCTTGAATTCTAGGTCGTTCATTTCCTGTATGTGGATGTAATCGAATCGTTTTGAATGCACCTCCGCCTACACCTAGTTTAAAAAATACATCTAATAAGGGAATGTGTGCCTCATACGCTGAAAAAGTTAAAGGAGACGCAAAGGTTAAATCATATATCGACACTTCTAACGAGGACTTGGTTTTAAATTGAAATAAAAATGTTGAAAAAATCCTGTTATTAAATAAAGAAACAAGCGTTTTTCCACTATTCACAACATCTTCTAAGTCATGGACTTTTTGTTTTCTTCTTTGTCTATAAAACACGCTTTGTTTAATCAGGGATCTAATGCCTTTGTATCCCCATGAAAAAAGATGTTCTCTCATACTTCAGTAGTGTACCATATCCTTCATATGGGAAAAACAAAAAGTCATGTTGATGTACTCATTATTGGACAAGGAATAGCAGGTTCCTTTCTAGCACACTTCTTAGAAAAAAAAGGAAAAACTGTCTGCATTTTGTCGTCAAAGACGATACCTAACGCTTCCAAAGCCGCGGCTGGGTTAATGCAAAGAATTTCTGGTAAATTTTTGACAATCCCTCCTCTCATTGACTCTTGTTTTGCCGAATCTGTTGATATATATCGATCTCTTGAACAAGAATGGGGTATCCCTCTGATTTCAAAACATACTACGATTAGATGCTTAAATTCTATTCAGAAAAAAAGATGGAAAAAAATATCGAAAAGAAATCTTTATTCAAGTCTTTCCTCTCTAGAATGTAAATCCAGATCACTCTCTTCACTTACGCTTGACGACTCTATTGAACTATTTGATACGTATTTGGTTAATCCATCTCTATTGTTGAATACCTTTTACGACTATTTTAATGCTAAAGATATGTATAGAGAATCGATCTTTAATCCAGAGAACTTAACGCTTCATCCTCAGGGTATTTCCTATGATAGTATGACATCAGACCATCTTATTTTCTGCTGCGGATCACACATTTCTGAACTTGATTTTTTTTCCCATATTCCATTTGATAACGTAAAAGGTGAAACCTTAGAATTTTACTCTGACCATCACATCAACTCGATTATTCAAAAAGATCACTTTATTGTACCTTATGGTTCACAGCATTTTAAAATAGGGGCGACTTATGACAGAAAGCTCAATTATCTTCCCACTAAGCACGGATATCATCAATTAGTCGACTCTATACAAGATCTTGGGTTTTCAAACTCTCAGATACTGCAACACAACACAGGCATACGATGCTTTAGTAATGACAAAAAACCTATAGTAGGCTGGCACCCTCTTTACAAAAACCTGGGAATTTTTGGGGGACTTGGTTCTAGAGGATATATTACCGCTCCTTCACTTGCCAAACAATGGGCTCATGATTTTCCGAATTACACTACTTGCTTAAGGTCCTGTGATGTTACCCGATTTTGTGTTTAAGATTCACCTATAAAGGGAACTCTATAGTCAACACTATATAAAAGAGGTATTACTATGAAAGGACTTTCTTCTAGCTCACATTTAAGCTCTTCAAACCGTCATCTTGTCTCAAAGACCTTAAACAAGAAGGTCGTGATTACATCATCTCATCCATCTCCTCAACGTATTGAATCAGTTCTTTCACCATTTTCTTCTTTAGATGAACATACGATTAAACGAAAACGTGAACGAAAACGATTACAAGACTTGAAAGAAATTTGGAAATACATCCAATGCTCTAAAAAAGGTGGAATGCTAGATATCTACCTATATCTAACTGACATGATGTCAGAAAGTTCATCTGACACTATCAAAGATACCGCCAATACGATGATTGAGTACTTGGATAGCACCTGTATGAGAGGATCTTAATTTATTGTATCTTATGTTAGAAATTCTAAAAAAAGAGTATAGTATTACACATCATGAGTATACTAAAAGAAACACTACCCCATTTTTTTTCTGATCTTCAAAATACGATTTGTCAAAAACTTGAAAGCTATGAAGACACTTCTTTTACACAAGATCCATGGAAAAGAGACGCGGGTGGAGGGGGACTCTCTTGTGTAGTAGAAAATGGATCTGTTTTTGATAAGGGGGGAGTGAACGTTTCGACGATTAAAGGATCACCCTCTTCTGACAATGAATTATCTATGTTCCGTACACTATGCAAACAGTTCAACTCTCCAAAATTCAATCTGGAGAACTCTTCTTATTTCGCATCAGGAATCAGCCTAGTGTTACACCCTAAAAACCCTTATATACCCACTGTTCATATGAATTACAGGTACTTTGAACTAGAAAATGAGGGGAATCGTATTTGGTGGTTTGGAGGAGGCTGTGATTTAACGCCTTATATCTTAGATAAAGACGATGCACAACACTTCCACAAAACATTGAAAGATACCTGCGATCTCTCAGATCCATCTTATTATCCGATCTTCAAACAAAAATGTGACAATTATTTTTATATTCCTCACAGAAACGAGCACCGTGGTATTGGTGGTATTTTTTTTGATTACTTGCACGAAAAAAATCCAGAACATTATGTCTCCCTTATTACACAATGTGGCCATGCCTTTTTACCTTCATATATCCCTATTCTTGAAAAACATATTCATACACCCTATTCAGACGATGAAAAAAAGTGGCAACTTTACCGACGTGGACGTTATGTAGAGTTTAATCTCATCTATGATAGAGGAACCTTGTTTGGTCTTAAAACAAATGGGCGTGTATCTAGTATTCTGATGTCTTTACCTAGTCAAGTTTCTTGGCACTATGACGAACAAAGTCTAAGTCATCAAAACAATGCTTTGATGGATGTTGTTAGTCGTCCTATTTGTTGGGTATAAGATATCTTTACTCTGGAGTTATAGTATTTCCAATTAACAATTTCGCTTTGTTATAAAGATAATCATTCCCTTTTTCATCTACATCTACTGAAACCATCTCTCTCAGATCTTCACCTTGTCCACTCACTCCCATCTTCTAACTCGGACTAGCTCCCCCCCAACTCGACAGATCACCCGGGCCCCATTCCGAGCATGACGAGTCTGCAGACGAGCCTGTAGATGACGAATCGAATGACCGATTGTTAAAAAATATACCCGATCCATGTTGTTCTATTAAATATGACTTGTCAATGTTAAAGTCAATACTTCCTAATGTCGTATCATCATTTCTTTTTGTCGTATCATCATTTCTTTTTGTCGTATCACCTTCTATTTCAGACAAAACGGATAAATCACGTGAGTCAAAATCCTCTAATTGTGGAATTGGATACTTAAGATAATTCCACATTGGTCTCAGTGTCTCAGAGCGATTAAAATTAGCAGTCTTTGGCCTCTTTATCTTTGAGGTATCAAAATGAGTATTCATTAGTCTCTCTGCATTAAAGGTGTTAAAGCGATTTGAATAATTAGAATGCGTTGTCATTGGCCTATTTGTATTATTAAAGGAAGTAGTCATTGCCCTTTTATTCACTGCCCTTACTGGCGATTGGTGAGGAGTTGAAGAAGCAATCGGCGGCCCAATTAAATGTTCAGGGGTTATAGGTCTTGGATGAATTCTAGCTGTCTTAGGTCTTGGATGAATAGGCATTTGTTGTGAAAAAGAAAAATAATAAACACCAAATGGAACTTCCCCAGCCCTATTTTTTATCCTATACACTCTCCCATCACCAAATAGAACTTCCCCAGCCCTACTATTCG
>QFBQ01000012.1 GCA_003265885.1 Candidatus Marinamargulisbacteria bacterium SCGC AG-343-D04 | reverse complement strand
AAACAAAAAAGCATAAAATAAGTACACACCAAAATCAGGAGAATAATAATGACAAGCGATTGCAAAAACGTTCACTGGGATTTATCTGATCTATATAGTTCTGAAAAAGATCCAAGCATTCAAAAGGACTTAAACAAATGTACCGAGAAAGCCAAAAACTTTCAAAAAAAATACAAAAACAAACTTAACTCCTGTACTTCAAAAGAAATTACACAAGCATTTAAAGAACTCGAAACGCTATTCAATCCTTTATACAAAGTAAGTCAATACGCCTCACTTAGATATAGCATAGAAACACAAAACGACACATTAAAAGCTCTCTGCTCGCATATTGACGACATTGAATCTGAAATTTCAAACCTTACGTTATTTTTTAGCCTAGAACTGGGAAAACTATCTAAAGAGAAAGTAAACGCACTCACAAAAGATCCTTGTCTCAAAAATTATCATTACAACATTTTACGTGAACACCAAACCGCTAAGTACAACTTAAGTGAAGAGGAAGAGAAAATCATCAATCTTAAAGATGTCACTGGCATGAATGGATACCAAAATCTTTATGGAGAGTTAACGGCCTCCTTTTCTTTTGAGATAACAATAGACGGAAAGAAAAAAACACTCACTGGTCCAGAAATACGAAATTTACGCTACCACCATGATCAAAAAGTTAGACAAAACGCCATGGAGATCTTTTTCAGCACCTATAAAGAAAATAAAATTGTCGTCACTCATCTCTTTAATCACATTTTTAAAGACTACAATACAGAGCGAAAATTACGCGGATACAAACACCCCATGAGCATTCGCAACATTTCCAACGATCTTCCCGATAAGGCCGTAGATACCTTGCATGATGTCACTACGAAATCGAACACATTAGTACAAAGATACTATAAACTCAAAAAAAAGCTCTTAAAACTCAAAAAAATGACTTTAGCTGACATTTACGCACCTCTACCAGACCATAAAAAAACATTTTCATATAAAGAATCTAAATCCATTGTTCTAGATAGCTTTTATGCCTTTGATAAAGAATTCGGAGATATTGCAAACATGATGTTTGAAGAAAACCGAATTCATGCTCCTGTATTAAAAGGGAAAAGGGGAGGGGCTTTTTGCTCTGGTTACACTCCCGATATCAACCCCTATGTCATGTTGAACTTCTTAGGAAAACCTCGCGATATTTCAACGATGTCTCATGAACTTGGACATGCAATTCACGATGTATTAGCATCCAAACAAAGCTTATTTAACTATCACCCTATATTACCGCTAGCTGAAACAGCTTCCGTATTTTCTGAAATGATCACCACAGATTTCTTATTAAAAAATATTACAGATAAACAAACTAAAATTATTATGCTCTGCGAAAAACTAGAAGATACCTTTGCAACATCACACAGACAAAATATGTTCTCTGAATTCGAAAAAGCCATTCATGCTAAAAGTTCTGAAGGACTTTTGTCTGCTGATGATTTTTGTGCAACCTACAAAACATTACTCAAACAAGTCTTTAAAGACAGTGTCGAAATAACTGATGAATATCAGTGGGAGTGGGCCACTATCCCTCATTTTGTAGATTATCCTTTCTACGTTCATGCCTATAACTTTGGGAATTTATTAGTATTCTCTTTATATCAACAGTATCTCGAACAAGGCATTTCCTTTATTCCAAAACTTAAAGAGTGTTTGGCAGCAGGAAGTTCAGACAACCCTCAAAAAATTGCAAAAATTGTAGATGCAGATATAACAGACCAAAAGTTTTGGAACAAAAGCATTATTTATATAGAAGGAATGATCAATGAATTGGAAACATTGCTATCTAGCTAGTCTATTATACTTACTATGTGTTGGCACCCATGTCGTGTATGGACTACCCTTCGTTTTACACCATGTCCCAACAACAAAAAATGTTGTCGCATTAACCTTTGATGATGGCCCAAATAAGTACTCCACAAACAAAATACTCGATACTTTAAAAAAGAATCAGATTCATGCCTCTTTCTTTTTAATTGCCAAACAAGTCGAAAAATACCCTCAAATTTCTCAAAACATATTAAAAGCTAATCATACTGTTGGAAATCACAGTTTTGCCCATCAACGTTACGACTCCACCAATAAAACCATTCTGTTAAAAGATATCGCCAAAAGCCAACTCATCTTTCATAAACACTTAAAGATGTTACCTGACTACTTTAGACCCCCTTATGGGCAGTGGAACAAGAAAAACAACAGCTTATTCAAACATCATTTCACACACATTTTAAAATGGAATATAGATCCAGAAGACTGGAAAAAAAGCAAATCAGAGAAAGCTATTATTTCTGATATTCTAAAACATCTAAAACCCGGTGGCATAATTGTACTACATGACAACAAAAAAACTGCCCAATTTTTGCCTAAACTTATTAAAAAAATACGATCAAAAGGCTATTCCTGTGTAAGCATAGATGAAATGCTTAGACTTAACGAAAATTAGAAAAGCCAAAATAGCAGTCAAATTTTTGTGATTTCAACTCTTTCATAACCGCTTGAAGATCATTCTTACTTTTAGAGGCTACGCGTATGACATCATTCATAATCTGCGCATTCACTTTGATTTTCGTGTCTTTGATCGCTTTATTAATCACCTTTGCTTTATCTTGAGGAAGTCCGCTTTGTATCTTTCCCGTCAACTTTGCTTTCGACAAAGTCACGTCTATCTTGCCATAATCAATCGCAGATAATGATACCCCTCGTAACACAAACTTCTGATTCAAAATCTCTTTAATAGCACGACATTTAAAATCATCTTCAGCCTCAATAGAAACATCATGAGACTCTTTAGAAAAGGTAATAGAATACTGTGAATCCTTAATATCATATCGATGAGAAATTTCTTTTAATGCCTGGTTAATCGCATTATCTATCTCTTGCAATTCAATTTTACCTGTAATATCAAATGAAAATTTATCGGCCATAATGCTTCTCCTTTACTTAACTCATGAAAATTGATAGTTTAAGGATAATACGATGTTAAGAAGGTGACAATAATGCAAATTAACGCAACACAAATACGAGAAGGAATGATTTTAGTCGTCGATAATGAATTGTATCGAGTCACTTGGAAAATGCATAGAACACCCGGAAAGGGAAACGCATGCATGCAAACAAAACTCAAAAACATTCAAAATGGCAGAAATCTCGAAAAACGTTTCTTATCTAGTGAACGTGTAGAAAAAGCATCTTTAAACTCTAAATCCATGCAATATCTTTATAAAGATACTGAACAGTATATCTTTATGGACAATGATAACTTTGAACAAATCGAAGTCAATAAAGATATCATTGGCGATGCCGATAAATTCTTAAAAGAATCTGAAGATTATTCCATAACCTTTTATGACGACTCTATAGTTGGGTTAGAACTTCCTAAAACCATGGAATTAACCGTCACATCAGCTCCCCCAGAAATCAAAAAAGCAACAGCATCTGCATCTTTAAGACCTGTCATATTAGAAAATGACATGACGGTAAATGCTCCTTCGTTTATTAAAGAGGGCGACATTATTAAAATCAATACAGAAACGGGTGACTATCTAGAGAGGGTAAAATCATGAGTAATAAGACAGAAAAAAAAGAAATCAAAGTTAATATCAATCAAGATGTAGCAAATGGAAAATATGCCAATATTATGGCCACTAATTTTTCTAAAGAAGAATTCATTCTTGATTTTGGTTTTGTTCAACCCCAAACACAGCAAGCAAACATGCATTCTAGAGTCATCTTAACTCCTCAAAATGCAGAACTTCTCCTAAATCTTTTAGCTGAAAACGTAAACAAGCACAAAGAATTAGAGAAAAAAACTTCAAATAAAAATATCGAATTAAGCATTAATTAATGCCGATTTCTTTTTTAGAACATGCTTACCAAGAAGCAGAGAAGGCTTACCAAAAAAATGAAGTCCCTATAGGCTGTGTTATTGTTCAAAATAATCGCATCATTGCCGCCGCTCACAACGAAAAAGAAACTCGCCAAGACTGTACTGAACATGCCGAAATACGGGCCATTAAACTCGCGTCTAGCACCCTAAACCAGTGGCGCCTTTTAGATTGTGATTTGTATTCAACATGCGAACCTTGTTTAATGTGCGCAAGTGCTATTATTCATGCACGAATAAAGACTGTTTTCTACGGTGTATCCGATAGTAAATGGGGAGGGGAGACCCAATTTAATATATTTAGCAAACAACTCTTCAACCACACAATAAAGTATGAATATATTCCACATGAAAAAAGCAAAACATTGCTACAACAATTTTTTAAAGAAAAAAGAACAGCTTAATTTTCTGCTGACAGCACATAAAAGAGTGTGATACCCTACAATTGATGAAAAAAGTTACGTTATTAACACAAGGTTGCCGCTTAAACCAGTCAGAAACAGCTGCTCTTGAACATCTATTCGAACATCATGGGTTTACCAGCACTAACAGCATGGATGCCGATATTGCCGTGATTAACACCTGTACAGTTACAGAAAATGGCGATGCTGATACCAAAAAACTCATTCGTCAACTTAAAAACAAAAATAAAAATATAGACATTGCTCTTATTGGCTGCCAATCACAAATTCATAAAGACGAGTTACTAGAATTAGATAACGTCAAATGGGTTATTGGGACATCCCAAAAAATGGACACAGCCAGCATCATTAAAGATACTCTATCTTCAACTCAAAAAATCTTAAAAACCGAAAAGATAAAACGAGAACCCTTCACCATTAAAAGCACTTCCATTGATAGTAAGCACACCCGAGCCAATTTAAAAATACAAGATGGCTGCGATTTTTTCTGTTCATTTTGTGTCATCCCTTTTGCTAGAGGCCCTGCAAGAAGTCGAGTCTTTGAAGATATCATAAGAGAAGCCATAGAACTTGCTGATGCTGGTCACAGAGAAGTCGTTTTAACAGGAGTAAACATAGGAACATATAGCTATGAAGACAAAAACATCATGGATATTATTCACGGCCTATCAAACATTGCATTAATCGACAGAATTCGAATTTCTTCTATAGAACCCACCACCATCCCTAAAGAGCTCATTTATCAGATGCGAGATAACCCCAAATTATGCAAACATTTACATATTCCACTTCAGGCTGGAAGTGATGATGTGTTAAAAGCTATGGCAAGAAAATATTCTATGAAGGACTTTCGTGACTATATCACCTGGGTATATGAAACCGTTCCAGATATATGCATTGGAACAGATATCATTGTGGGCTATCCAGATGAAAGCAAGGCCAACTTTGACGAAACAGTTGCCAATGTCATGACCCTACCTCTTCACTACATGCATGTTTTTTCATATTCAGAACGAAAATTAGCTCGAAGCAGAAAAAAAGAATCCATAAATCCAAGCATTATAAAAGAACGCAGCAAAATATTAAGAGATATCAGTCACAAACAGAAAACAGCCTTTATCAAACAATTTTTAAACAAGCCTATCAACGTTTTATTCGAACAAGAGAAAAATGGCGCGTGGTTTGGAACTAGTGACAATTATATACGAGTTAAGTCCAGATCTCGCACATCTCTAAAAAATAAATTGATCCAAGTTACGCCAAAAATATGCGGGAAAGGTTATGTGGAAACAATATGAAAGACGAAAAAGACTTCACTCTTATGCAACTTTTTCATAGAATAAACCGACAACTAAAGAAAGCGAACGAAAAAAATGACTAAAAAAGTATTTATTGAAACCTATGGATGCCAAATGAATGTCTATGACTCAGAATTGGTTAAATCTATTTTAACAGATAACAAATTCGCCATTACCCCCATAGAAGATCAAGCCGATATCGTCATGCTAAACACCTGCTCTGTTAGAGATAACGCCAACCGAAAAATCTATAACAGAGTTCATGAAATCAAACAAAAAAAAGCCGACTCACTCATTGGGATTTTAGGCTGTATGGCAACAAACTTTAAAACCGATTTATTAGACAAAAAAGGTTTAAAAATAGATTTTATTGCAGGTCCAGACAGCTATAAAACCCTTCCAACCTTACTAAGCAGCCTATTAAAGACCGGAGAAAAACAATACGATGTTACTCTTTCAGAATTCGAAACCTATTCAGACATAAGCCCCAGTAGAAAAGACGGAATAAATGCGTGGATTGCCATCATGAGAGGTTGCAATAATTTTTGCACATTTTGTGTTGTTCCGTACACCAGAGGACGTGAAAGAAGCCGGGATCCTTTTAATATCGTTGAAGAAGTGAAGCAATTAGTGAAAGAAGGGTATAAACAAGTAACCTTATTAGGCCAAAATGTAAATTCATACAAATCTGATGATTATGATTTTACAGATCTCGTTAAAATGGTCAGTGATGTAGAAGGTATAGAACGCATTCGTTATACATCTCCTCATCCAAAAGATTACCCTGAAAAATTAATAAAACTCATGACAGAACGCGATAATATTTGTAATCAAATCCACATGCCGTTACAAGCAGGAAACGACAGAATCTTACATAAAATGAATAGAACATACACGAAACAAGAATTTCTAGATTTAGTAAAGCAAATTCGTTCAATCAATCCAAAAATGGCCTTATCCACAGATATCATACTTGGATTCCCAACTGAAACAGAAGAAGAGTTTCAAGATACAATCGATGTTGTCAAACAGGTAGAGTTTGACTCTGCTTTTATTTTTAAATATTCAGAAAGACCCAACACACGTGCCGCTATGAAATTTCCAGATGATGTATCAGAAGAAACCAAAAAAGATCGTATTATACGTCTTAACGACATTCAAAATGAGATAAGTTTGAAAAAAAATGAAGCACTAATAGGAAGCACTCAAGAGGTACTCATTGAAGAACTCAAAACAAAAAAATCTGAAAACGAAATACAAGGGCGAACAGATTGTAATCGCATTGTCATATTAGATAAAAATGACGAAAAAATAGGGGATAAAGTTTTCTGTAAAATAATAGGAGCTAGCCGAAACGTTTTAAAAGGAATTGTACGTTAAAACAAGCTCTGAACATACTGTTTATCAACTTGATGTAATAAATCTTTGTACGTAGGAACATAGGTAATTTTTGATCCAGAAAATTTATGATACCACCGCTTAAAGGCTTTATATTTAATTTCATCGGCTGTACGAAGAGGCGATTGTGCTCCATATATAATATTTTCACCTTTAAAATACGAACATAAAATAGAATATCCTCCTTGAACAGATATAAAGCGATCCGCATTAGCAAAGACTCTACATTGTAATTCATTAAACGAATACTGAGGATACTGTTCTTTTAAATCTTGAATAAACATTACATCTGGAAACTTTTCTTTGATCATAGAATGTTCATCCAAATTGTATACCTCACTGTTATCTTCAACAAATTCCTTATGATAAGGCCGACAATACACCACACTATAATGAGGCGTTAACACGCTAAGAAGCTGTTCCAAACAATGCTTAGATAAAAACGTAATAGGAGGATGTCCCCACTCCGAATTATATTTATTACAAATAACTAATAAAGGTTTATCAAAAACACATTCATCATTTTGGTAATAGTCTTTAAGTGGAGGAGGCGTCCACATCATGGTATTTAAAAAACGAACATGAATATTATGAACCGGAAACTTTTTAGGTATGACATAACGTCTTTTCTCATATTTTTCTACATGGTTATTGGAAAAGAAATAATAGGCCTTTGTATCTGAGGCAGATATACTCTGTTTTAGTTTACCCTGAGTATGCAGCCAATATGCAAAAGGGAGAACAGAAATAAGTTCATATCCAAATTCACCATCATAATCACATATAACATGTTGTCTAAATGCATAGTAAGCTCGCATTAACGACTTCCTAATCATAAACATTGGATTATAGACTTAAAAAATTTTTCAACAACACTAAACCTTCTGGAGAACATATAGATTCTGGATGAAACTGAACACCATAAGTTGGGTGATCTTTATGAACAAGCGCCATAATTTCATCATCATCATCTGAATGAGCCAACACAATTAAATCATCAGGAAAAGAGGATTTTTCAATAACCAAAGAATGATATCGAGTTGCTTCAAAAGGATTCGGAATATCATAAAACAGGGGATGATCCACATAATTGATAAACGAAGTCTTTCCATGCATAAGACGCTTAGCATGTACTGTCTTTCCTCCAAACACTTCCCCAATACACTGATGCCCCAAACACACTCCCAAAATAGGAACTTTTCCAGAAAATTCAGAAACAACATCCTTAGAAATCCCAGCATCCTTAGGTTCTTTAGGTCCAGGCGAAATGATAATATAAGATGGCGATTTATCCTTAATTTCAGATATAGAAATCTTATCATTACGAAAAACCTCGATAGGTAAATCAGATATTTTCCCACAGTAATCTACAAGGTTATAGGTAAATGAATCGTAATTATCAATCATTAAAATCATTCAGATTCTCCACATTGCACCATAGCAGATAAACAGCTTCTCATTTTATTTTCGGTTTCCTTAAATTCCATTTCAGGAATAGAGTCAGCAACAACACCCGCCGCAGCCTGCGTATAAGCCATCTTATCCTTTACTAAAATCGAACGTATAGTAAGCGCAGATTTTAAATTATTTTTAAAGTCAAAAAACACAATACCTCCAGAATAAAATTCACGATGCATCATCTCGCACTCTGAAATAATTTCCATAGCTCTTATCTTTGGAGCACCGGTAACCGTTCCTGCAGGAAAACCATATTTCAATGCATCCACTGCATTACATGTTGATTTCAAGGTTCCACTCACATCTGACACCATATGAATGACATGAGCATATTTTTCTGTAATCATGAGCTCGTTCACATTGACAGAGTCAATGTCACAAGCACGACCCACATCATTTCTTGCTAAATCCACTAACATTATATGTTCAGCTTTTTCTTTAGGGTCTGTTACAAGTTCATTAATAATTTCATCCTCTGTCTTATCTTTTGAATATCTTTTTCGTGTCCCTGCTATAGGCCTAATCGACATCTTATTATTTTCTACATTAACCAAAATTTCTGGAGAAGCTCCCACTAAAGAAGATCCCGATAATTTCAAATAAAACAAGAGGGGAGAAGGGTTAAAATTTCGCAAATACCGATATAGTAAAAAAGGGTCTTTTTCATAAGGAATAGATGCTCTTCGAGAAACTTGAATCTGAAAAATATCACCATCTTCAATATAACGTTTACAACGTTCCACCTGACCTAGAAAACTAGGCTTATCGATATTACACTCATACTTTAATTCTTGATAATTATGAACCGAATTAAACAAAAATACGGGCTCTATCATTTTAGGGGATTCACACTTAGCTTTAACACTCATAATGTCATTTAAAGCCTCATTATATAGATGCTCCAACTCTTTTTCTGATACGTTCTTATCCTCAATAAATACAGAGCGTGAAATAGTTAAGGTATGATAGAGTTTATCAAAAATGAGCAAGGTCTTAGGAATCATCAACGATGCATAAGGTGTATCCAGTGCACGTGTTGAAGGCAAAGAAATAGATTCAAGATGTATCACAGACTCATACGTTAAGTTACCTAAAATACCAGAATAAAAATCAGGCAAAGTTTCAGGATAAGAATAAAAATCCAACAGATTATTTAAAGCATCATAAACACCCCCAGAATGTCGTGTAGAAACAGCATCTTTAATAACATTATAATGAGATTCGAACACATTCACTTCACAATGAGGAGAAATAGCTAAATACGAATAACGTCCATGATGTTCATGAATAGACACCCCTTCTAAAAACACAAACGAATCTTGATCCTTAAATTGACTAAACGCAGTTAAGGCCGTATGGGCATCATAGACATAGTCTTCAAATAGGGGAATAACATTATACGTCTGGGATAGCGATAAAAACTCTTTAAATGATAAAACCAACAAAAACTCCCTTTGGTATTTTTATATAGTTTATCACTTCAAGCACTGTGAGAATAGGTATCTAAACATTATTTCTGTTTCTGCTTTCTAATAATATCAGAAAGCTTAGATGTTTCTTTCCCAACATTTAATGCCTTAGACATCATAGATTGATCTTTCATTGCAAGTCCAAAAAATTTATCTTTACTTGCAAATTTTGAAACATGAACCTCAGAATTCTCATTTTTTTGAGCTTTATTTGTCATTTTCAACCTCTTCTATATAAGAAATACGATAAATTAAAGCAAAAAATGTATCGAAAAAACAGAATACATAAAATTAACACTCTATTCAAGACATTGACAATCCAATAGCAGTATCAGAGAATCAAAGATATGAATAATAGAAAAAGGTCTAATACTGTTCAAATAGATCATATTAATATAGGGTCCGAGCATCCAATAGTTATCCAATCCATGACCAACACCGTCACAAAAAACATAGATGAAACCTTAACTCAGATACAAGAACTGGCAGATGCAGGCTCTGAACTCGTTAGGATTACTGTAAATGACCATGAAGCTGCAGCCGCTGTTCCTGAAATTATTACAGAACTAAGAAAAAGAGGGTATCAAACTCCTATTATTGGAGATTTTCACTATAATGGCCATATATTACTCCAAAAATACCCAAAAACAGCCGAACTTCTATCAAAATACAGAATTAATCCTGGCAACGTTGGAAAAGGAGAAAAAAAAGACGAAAACTTTCTAACAATGCTGAACGTCGCAAAAAACTATGATAAAGCGATTCGAATAGGAGTCAATTGGGGATCTATAGATCAGGATTTATTTACAAAAAACATGGATAGCAATGCCTCATCCTCGAAACCAAAATCATTCAATGATGTCATGATAGATACAATGGTAGAAAGTGCATTAAGCAGTATAGATTATGCCATCAAACATGGGGTTTCTGAAAACAAAATAATCGTTAGTGTAAAAATGTCTGAACTACAAGATATGGTGAAAGCCTATGAATCCCTTGCTCAGAAAACAGACATTGCCCTTCATCTAGGGTTAACTGAAGCTGGAAATGGAGTAAAAGGCATCACATCTAGTGCCGCGGCCTTATCTATCCTACTTCAACAAGGCATAGGAGATACACTTAGGGTATCCTTAACACCAGAACCAGGCATTTCACGTGCAAGAGAAGTAGAAGTATGTACGAACTTATTACAAAGCATGAATTTTCGACATTTCAAACCAAGTATAACCAGTTGTCCAGGATGTGGACGAACAGACAGTGATTATTTTATTCACCTAGCTAATGATGTTAATGCGCATATTACTCAAAAACTAAATGAATGGAAACCCAGATTTCCTGGTGTAGAAAAATTAAAAATTGCAGTAATGGGTTGTGTTGTAAATGGCCCTGGTGAAAGCAAGTATGCCAATATAGGAATAAGTTTACCAGGAATTAGAGAAACTCCCGTAGCTCCTGTATATATTGATGGAGAACTAAGTACAACTCTTAAAGGTGACAATATTACAGAAGAGTTTATTGCTATTCTTGAAAATTATATATCAAAAAAATACGCACAAAAAACAGTTCTTGCTAATCAAGAGACTTAAATATTTTTTCATAATAAGAGGTCTCTTGACCTCTTTTTTTTGCGCCTGATATCAAAATAGAAAGTTTTTTTTCTAAAACAGATCTAATTTTTTTCTTAACATTCATATGCGTTTCATGATAATACTGTTCAGCCAAACTTTTAACCCGAAACCTATCCATTACAGGGCTGGATGCAGACAATTGATCCGAATGACCTCCATACTTTATTAAATCAACATCGCTATGCAAACCTACAGGAACATCTCGACTCATTTTTAACCATAAATCATAATCTTCACAGACTTCTAAAGACTCGTCAAAACCACCGTAATCTAAAAAAAATGATTTTCTAAAAAAAACTGCAGAAGGAGAAATCATACATCTTTCTAAACAAGAATCAAAAATAAACCCTTCTCGTTTTTGGTGATACTTCTTTTTATTAAAATGTTTTCCATGTCTAACCCACTGTTCTTCGCATTGTAAAATGTGATAATAGGGGTGAGCATCTAAAAATGACAGGTGATGTTCAAGCTTTTTAGGTAACCATTCATCATCCGAGTCTAGAAATGCAATCCAGTTTCCAGTAGCCGCCTGAACCCCGCAATTTCTAGCATAAGAAACACCTTTATTTTCAGACAAAGCCACATACCTAACTAGGCTTTCGTCATAGTTTTTTACTAAACTTTTAGTATCATCTGTAGAAGCATCATCAACGACAATACATTCAGACTCTTTTGTTTGCTTTAAAACAGAATCAATGGCTCGTTTCAAGGTTGAATATCGATTAAAGGTCGGGATAATCACTGAAATGGAACAAGGTTTAGGATTAAGCAAAGACTCAAAACAAGACTCTAACATACGACTACATTTTGCAAGATTTTGTTGGAACTCAAATTCCGCATCATTAGAATTAGAATCTGAAACACATTTAAGAATATAAACAGGAAGATCATATCTTAAACAGCTTTCCACCACCCAATAACTCTCCATATCTACAAGAGAGGATTCTGAAATCGAAGATACATCATCCACTGTTTCACAATTATCCCCAGATATAACATGAGCAGAAGAATGAAAAGGAAATTTAGAAAAGAGTAGGGGATGCCGATTGCTTTTATACGAAACAGACGTGGGCATCACTAAATCTCCACTATGATAGTGCCTACTACCTGCCAACCCAAAATTAATGACCATCAAAGGAGACAGATTTGTTGAAACCCACAACACGGCATCTTGAATATTGATCTTCCCAACACCTGTTACAATACATAACATAGAATTCTGAGATTCTGTAAGTCGCCTGAAGTCCTGAGATTTTAAGGCTTTTAATGATACCGTTGGAATAGCCCCTTCAAAGTTATCAGGAACCTCCTGCTTTAACGCTACCAAAAACACCAAATGAATATGATCAAAAATCATTCAAAAAAACTAAACAGAAAAAGAACTCCCACACGAACAAGATCTTTTGACATTTGGATTAACCAATTGAAAACCAGAAGCCAACAATGTTTGCTCATAATCAAGCATAGATCCCATAACAAACATATAACTTAGTTTATCTACAATCACAATCGCATCATCTTTTTTAAATACTTTATCTCCATTCTCTTCAGCATCAGCTAAACATCCCAATTCCATCGTATAAGAGTTCCCAGAACAGCCATCTTTCACTACAGACACTCTAAGACCATATTCATTTGGGTTCTTTTTGTCACTTTGCACAAAAAACTTAATTTTTTCTGCCGCGACATCAGAAATCTCTATACCTGAGATAGCTTTTAACTGCTTAGCATCCTCCTTCTTTGAAGGAACAAAAACTTTCTTAACATCACCACAATCAGACATAAGTCACCCTATTATTAGTATTCCCTTTTACGATAAAAAAATAACATTTATGCAAAATCAATATCCTGGCACAAATAAACATCCTGAATTGCATTTAATAATTGAATCCCTTCTTTCAAAGGCTTTTGAAACGATTTACGACCTGATATCAGCCCCATTCCACCAGCACGTTTATTAATAACCGCAGTAGCTACGGCATCTTGCAAATCATTAGAGCCAGAAGGCCCTCCTGAGTTAATTAACCCCATACGCCCCATATAATTATTTGCAACTTGATATCGCGTTAAATCAATAGGGTGGTCCGTAGTCAACTCAGAATAAACTTTTTCATGTGTTTTTCCAAAATTAAGTTCTTTAAACCCTCCATTACAAGTAGGTAGCTTTTGCTTGATAATATCAGCTCCAATCGTCACCCCTAAATGATTCGCTTGGCCAGTTAGGTCTGTCGAAGTATGATAATCAACCCCATCTTTTTTGAAGCCACTATTACGTAAATAACACCATAAAATAGTAGCCAAGCCTTTTTGATGTGCATACTCAAAAGCTGCAGATACTTCTTGAATTTGACGTTCAGATTGTTCTGAACCGAAATATATAGTCGCTCCGATAGCGACACATCCCATCTCATACGCTTGATCAATAGAGGCAAAAGAAATTTGATCAAAGGTGTTTGGATAAGATAAAAATTCATTATGATTAATTTTTAAAATAAAAGGAATTTTATGAGCATACTTTCGAGAAACAGATCCCAAAACACCCAATGTAGACGCCACTCCGTTACACCCACCTTCAATAGCTAATTTAACAATATTTTCAGGGTCAAAATAGTCTGGATTAGGAGCAAAAGAAGCTCCTGCAGAGTGTTCTATTCCTTGATCAACAGGAAGAATCGAAAGATATCCCGTTCCAGACAAACGTCCAGAATTATAAAGAGTCTGCAAATTTGACAACACTCTGTTGTTCCGATCTGATTGCAAAAATATACGATCAACAAAATCTGGTCCTGGAATATGAAGCCTTTCACGACTGATAGTTTCACACCTATGACTTAACAAGTAATCACCTTGATCACCTAAAATGGATTGAATTTCAGAATAAGACAATGTAGCAGCCTCCTGTTTATTTAACGTTTGTGTAATCACAATAAATCTCCTTTAACTAAAAAATTATACTTTATTTAAGTATATTATAGCCTAATAATCACCCCGACAGCAACCAACACCGATCCGCCTAACAATTTTGAAAAATAATTTCTTTTATACTATAATCAATTAAACTTAAATTAAGGAGAGATTTATGATTAAATCAGCAAATCCAGCATTAACACTTAATATATTTAAAAATGAAATGTCCTCATCGCAAAGTGATACAATGACAATCCAAGGCACTGTCAACAAAACTGCTATTATGCTTTGTCTGGTCGTAGTCTCTGCATCTATTGTGTGGAATCAATATTTTAATGGAATAATGCCTACAGGCTTATTAACGATCGGTGTGATTGGCGGATTTATCACGAGCTTAATTACTATTTTCAAAAAGAAAACGGCACACATAACAGCTCCTTTATATGCTGTTTTTCAAGGTTTATTTCTTGGTGGCGTGTCTGCTATGTTTGAAGCATCATATCCTGGAATTGTAATTCAAGCGGTAGGGCTAACCTTTGGAACCTTGTTTTGTCTTTTAGGCGCCTATAAATCAAAACTAATCGAACCTACAGAGAATTTCAAACTTGGAGTGGCGGCTGCAACTGGAGGCATCTTTTTCTTGTACATGATCAACTTTCTTCTCAGTATCTTTGGAATAAATTTAGGATTCTTCACAGGAAACGGTTTAATGAGTATTGGCTTAAGTGTGTTTGTTGTTGTAATTGCTGCCTTAAACTTGGTCATGGATTTCGACTTTATCGAATCAGGAGAAGAAATGGGCGCTCCTAAATATATGGAATGGTATTCGGCATTTGGACTAATGGTAACTCTTATTTGGCTGTATATGGAAATTTTACGATTACTCGTAAAACTTCAAAGTAGAAGAGACTAATTAAGAAGCCGCTTTTTGATCTAAGGCTTTCAAAAAGCGTTCATGAAGCGGCAAGACTTTCCAGGTTTTTTCATCCAAGCATGTCAATTTAACAATACTACTACAATGTAATATATTTGACTTATAAACATCTCCTTTAACACTAACTGTAGCTTTAGTTAATTTAGAGATAGAAATACGTATATCAAATTCGTCAGCAAACACTAATGGTTTTTTATATTGAATAGAAATATCAACAGGAACAAAACCAATCTTTTCTTGTTGAAACTCTTGGTAAGGACACCCTAAAAAATCAAAAAAGTCAATTCTTGCAGCTTCAAGCCAATAAATATATTTACCATGATACACAACACCAGCCGCATCAGTATCTCCAAAATACACTTTAAAAGACTTATTAAAAAACAAAGATGCATAGTTTGAATGATTTATTGACATGGCTTCACCTATATATTTAATGATTAATAAAACTACTTTATAATAGGGGTATATGAATTTCAAGGAAGATCCCCAATGATGACCATTCTCTATATCAAAGCCTTACACGTTATTTTTATGGTATCGTGGTTTGCAGGTTTGTTTTTTTTAGGACGCATGTTGATCTATATCAAAGATGCAGAAAAAAACAATGAAGAGAGGGTTAAAAAGCATTCCTCACAAGCAGCCAAACGGGTATGGTATATCATCACATTGCCCTCCATGTTACTCACTGTAGGACTTGGGCTAACATTAGCCTATCATTTAGGAGCCTACCGAGAAGGGTGGTTTCATTTTAAGATGCTTCTTGTCATTTTTTTCATTATGTATAACCTCTACCTTGCTCGATTACGAAAAAAGTTTATCAGAAACGAAAAAACACCTTCATCCTGGAAACTAAGGCTGATCAATGAAGTTCCCTTCATCTTTTTAATTGCCATTATATTTACTGTCTATCTGAAAAATCTATTTAGCGGCATTTGGGCCTTACTAGTCTTAGGGTTAATTATTGCCTTTGCTATTTTGTTGACATTTTTTGCGAGGAAAAAGAAAGGCAATCAAACAACTTCTGATTCGCCTTAGGAAAAGGGTAATCAGAAAAGTCACTAACCTTCACCCATTTCAAGCTTTTTGAAAGAACTAAGTTCTCCAAACCAGATTCCACCTCACACCAAAACGCGTGCATCGAAATTTTAAAGTGACTATAAGCATGCTTAATTACCCCAATCTTGTCACCCACAGAAACAGTCAAGCGCACCTCCTCTTGTATCTCTCTGGATAAAGCCTCTTCCAAAGCCTCACCTTTCTCCACTTTTCCTCCAGGAAACTCCCATAAACCTCCCAGCATTTGCGTTTCTTTTCGTTTTGCTATCAACACCTTATCTCCATGCTTAATAAGCCCCACCACAATAGTATGATGCGGGGTAGGGGGGGCTTTTAATTTAACAGGTAATTCTACTTGTTTGTGAGCCGATTTTGCAAAACAATCACACGCCAACGGGCATTCCTCACAGCTTGGATTTTTTGGTGTACAGACTAACGCTCCACATTCCATAATCGCCTGGTTAAAATCCGAAGGGCACACATCTTTTATATAAACAGACAGTTTTTCAAAAAGAACCTTTCTCACTTTTGGTAAACGAATATCATCAAATATCCCCCAAAAACGAGTAAATACTCTAAATACATTACCATCAACTACAGGAACAGGGTTTTGATAAGCTATACTTGTGATCGCTGCAGCACAATAGGGACCAATTCCAGGAAGAGTTTGTAAGTCTTCATAAGAAGAAGGTAACCAAGACTGATGATCCTCAACAACACATTTTGCAGCCTTATGAAGATTTCTAGCCCTAGAGTAGTATCCCAAGCCCTCCCAACATTTCAATACATCTTGCAAATCTGCCTCTGCAAGCTTTTCAACGGTAGGAAATCTATCAATAAAGCGATTAAAGTAGGGGATCACTGTTGCAACTTGTGTCTGTTGCAGCATCATTTCACTAATCCAGACATAATAGGGAATAGGATTATCTCTCCAAGGCATGGAACGTTTGTTAGAGTGATACCATGACAAAAGAGTTGAAACCCATCCAGAATTCATATCCAGATTATCTCAAATCAACAATTTATTTACAAATCCATATATGGAAAAACACCTCTAAGTATTAAAAATACTTTAAATTTTTACATAATTTTAATCTTTAAAAAAATCTAATTATCAAATTACAATTAAAACATTAAAAAAATAGCATTAAACATCTTCATACTGGCAATTCGCTGCTTCGCGGGCTGCCCAATCTTTGGCAGCATCTTTGCCAGCTTCAGCCGGAGAAACTGAAGATAAATTTAAAGGATGTACAGTTACAGTTTCACCTTCTGCACAGTCCTCTAGAGGGGCTTTATCCAAAGAAGCATAAGAAGATTCAGATCCTGAGGAATAATGACCTTCGATACCCAATGGAAAATAGGCTCCATCAGAAGAAGTAGAGCCGGGAGAACCCGCAGCAACTGCATATTCTGGAGAAGGTACACTTTTTCTCAGAAATTGAGCCTGCTGAACTTGGCTCAAGCTCCCAAACAGAACTCCTTCTGGGTAGCCAACTAAATAAACTACAGAATCAGGTCCTAAACCTGGACTTACACTAGGGCCATATTCATCATATTCAGCATCAACTGAATAAGGTGGAGCAGCTGAAGAAGCAGGGGCAACTAATACAACTGATTCAACAGAGTTCTTTGACGTAGTAGATACTGTATCGGTATTTAATACAGCTCCAGGATTTCTTACTCCAAAACAAGGACACAATCTATATAAACTCATTATAAATTTCCTTTTATTAATTTTTATTATTTTTTTTTAATCACTACATATACTTATCGTAATAATAAGCAAATAAAATTTATTTTTAAAAAAAATAAACAAAAATAATACATATTTACCAAAAAAAATATAACACAGAAACAAGAAAAACGCCAAGAAGTATGAAATAAACAAAAATAAAGATAAAATCACAAAAAAGAAACACATATATCAAAAATTAAATAAAAAAAACACATCTAAAGAAATTTTTACAAATTTAGACAAAGGTAGTTTTGTTGAAAGAAGTAGTTTCAACTCTGATCATCTAATCCTTTAAAAAAAGAATTAGGAGATTAGCTTTATAATAATTATAAAATTTAAAATTCCTACAGTATAAGAAAAGGACGTAAATAAATATAACTAAACTTTCAATAGTGTCTGCAATTCACCAGATTGATATAGCTCCATTACAATATCACAACCCCCAACAAATTCTCCCTTTACATAAAGTTGTGGAATCGTCGGCCAATCTGAGAATTCTTTAATTCCTTGTCTAAGCTCTTCATCTTGCAAAACATCTCGTGTTTCAAATTCTACCTGGCACTGCATCAACACATGAACTACCTGTGCAGAGAAACCACATTGTGGAGCCATCTTATTTCCCTTCATAAACAATATAATAGGGTTTTGTTTAATCTCTTCCCCAATTTCAGCTTTTTTTGTTGTCAAATCCATTAAATTACTCCTTTATATTTATCTTTTTCTAGATCCCACTTTTCAGGGGTAAATGTTTTTAATGCCAAAGCATGAACTGTCGTCGCAAACTTCTCTTTCAAAGCATTCATCACTACTTGATGCTGTCTTACTAACATCTGGCCTTCAAACGTAGGAGAAATCACTATCGCTTCGAAATGTTCTCCATCATTATTAGGATCAGCAACATATACCGTTGCTTCCGGCAAAACCTTTTCTATTGCCGTCTTAATATCATGCAGCAATATAATTATCCTCTAACCACATGATGATATCCTCTGACTCATACAATGGAAAATTATCTATACTTAAACAAGGCACCTGCGCTTTTCCTCCCAAGTCTATCAACTCTTGTCTATAGTCTGGCGTTTCAAGAATATCTCGAAATTCTAACTCAACTCCATGCTCCTCTAAATATTGAACAACTCGTGCACAAAATGGGCATGAATACATAGTATAAAATATTAAACTTTTTTTCATATGAAATGAATTTAAAATCTAGAGGAAAAATTGTCAATAGATCTATAGAAAAAAATAATCAAACGCCACTCGTTCCAATGATTTATTCATCACATGAGACATCTCTTTTAAGCAGGTTGGGGACGTTACATTACACTCTATAAGAAAATCTCCAATAATATCAATCCCAACAAAAGAAAGACCCAATCTGGACAAATGAGGCTTTAATACTGATACAACATGACGATCTCTATCTGTTATTTCAGCAAATTGAGCGGTTCCTCCCGCAAAAAAATTATTACGATGATCTTCTGCTGAATGAACCCTTAACACGGCACCTAAAATTTCTCCATTACATAACAATATTCTCTTATCCCCAACCTTAGACTCAGAGATATAAGATTGAATAACACAATACTGAGTAAAATGCTGTGTCATCATTTCTAAAATAACCTGCTTATTGAGATCATTATTCATCACGGTAAAGATAGAATCCCCTCCAAATCCGTCACATGGCTTCACAATGACATGTTGATGCTCTTCAATAAAAGAAAGAATTTCCTTCTTACTTGAACTCAACAAGGTAGGAGGAATAAGATCTTTAAATTGTGTTATCCAAATCTTTTCGTTTACTGTACGTATTCCTAAAGGAGTGTTGATACATCTAATCTTAGATGAAAGCTGTTCTAAGACCCACATATCTGTCAAATACGCTGTATCAAACGGAGGGTCTGTTCTAATAAAAACAACATCTACATCTGACTCAGATAAAACCTCTTCATCTAATACATCTAAAGGGAACGAGCCTTTATCTACACATAGACACCTCTTAACATGAAAGAGTGCTCCTGTAGGAGTCAATGAACATCCTCCTTGAGGCAAAAAATATACAGTATGTCCTCGTCGCTGAGCCTCTTGCATAAAGAGCAAAGACGTATCTTTTTCAGGAATAATAGTCTCTAAACCCTTCATCAAAAACAAAATATTCATACTAATGTTTTTTCTAAAACCTTTATCTCTTGATGAGCTGCATAAATCGACACTAAACCCAAAAACTTATAATACAGAAAATGCTGAATCAATTCTTCCCCGCATGCATTATCATCTTTAGAAAAAGGGCACCGCAAATCGTCTTTAACACACATTTTTTGAAAACTCATTCCTCTAGAATTCAAATTTTCTCTATCAGATTTCTGAGAATTCAATCGATAAAACCCACCTAAATATTGCTTTTCAGCAAAATACAAACATAATTCTGCCACTTGATCATTCACTTTCAAAGAAGAAGGAACCCCTTCTTGCAATATAAACTCTCGTATCTCTTGAGACTCTTTCCCCTTAGACAATTTATTTCGTGAACGACGATTAAATTCCAAAATATCATCCGAACACTCTATCGGCACTACTCCCATTCCATAGGTCCCTCTATTCGCCTTTAAAAACAACAAGGGTTTCTGATCTATCTGACGCTTTTTATACGCCTTTTCTAAGCGATCAAACAAAAAATCAGCAGAATCAACCAAACGACGTCTATCTAGATCCGAATTGATATCGACATTATTAATCTCAACAAAATCTGTAGACGTATAAAAAGGATCAAAATCAATAAAATCAGATAATCCCTTCATCAAGATATTAACTTCTTGAAAATGATGCGTCTTAATACGAGAATGCCACCCCGCAGCATATGAAGGATAAATAGGAACATTTACTTGCTTTAAAACTTCAGGAACACCTTTTGTTAAATCATTATTTAATAATATAAAATCAAAATAATCTTCACTACACTGAGATAAAACAGATTCCAAAGAATAGACATCAACTGAATTACTCAAAGCGGTTTCAATTCTCATTGAATCTCCAGAAAAACCTAGTCCCTCTTTCATAATCGCTACTTTAACGTCAAACCCTGAAGTCTCTAAAAAATCTTTTAATACAAACATATTCTCCCAATACCACACATTCCTCGTATGATTCTCCGCTAAAACTAGAATATGTTTACATGAAGGAACTCTATTCAAAATAATGTCTTTAAAAATGTTAGGAATATGAGTCGTACTAAATTGACAAAGATTATTAAAACCAGCAGGAAATAAATTGGTGTCTACTACAGCAGATTTTATACCATTAGTCCGAACATCTACAGAGGAATATAGAGGCAAAAAAATATCATCAACTTTTCCGCCTAAAAAAGATTCTACTTTATCAAAGTGAGAAATTATTGCTCGTCTAACATGTTCTATACCCATACATCAACTCTTTTTTCCCACACAGATTAGCATAAAAAACATACTTTGCTAATAAACATACTATTTACTTTTTAAACTTAGAGAGGCTATTTGCAAATTGCATACGATATAAATTAGAATAAAACCCTTTCTTTGCTAACAACTCTCTATGAGATCCAGATTCAACAATCTGCCCCTCTTTTAAGGCTATAATATGCTGTGCATGCCTAATCGTAGACAGGCGATGAGCAACAACCAAAGACGTTTTACTTTTAAAAAGTTTAAGCAAGGCTTTCTGAATCTTAGATTCTAACAATGAATCCACTGAAGCCGTTGCTTCATCCAGCAAAATGATAGGGCTAGGGGAGGCCAAGGCACGTGCAAATGAAATCAACTGAGCTTGTCCCAGCGATATCGATTGATTCCCCTTTTCCAACACCGTGTCATATCCATTAGGTAAAGACATGATAAAGTCATGAATATACACACGTTTTGCTGCCCATATCATTTTTTCTTCAGATATAGAGTCTTTATTTAAGGTAATATTAAATCGTATCGTATCAGAAAATAGAGTAGAGTCTTGATTTACAACCGCTATATTGTCTCTTAAATCATTCAAGTCTATTTGCTTTATCTCCTCACCATCTAGAAAAATATTTCCCTCATACCCTTCATATAATCGGCTCAACAACCTAAGAATAGTCGTTTTACCCGATCCCGTTGGCCCCACAAAAGCAATCGTTTCTCCTGGATTCACCTGAAAGGACAATGAATTCAAAATCTTTTTTTGCGTATCAGATGGATACTGAAAGGAAACATCCTGAAACAAAATACGTCCTTTAACACTCTCCAAACGAGCTGGCCCTGAAGAAATATTTTTATGGATCTCAAAGGTTGAAAAAATTTTCTCTAAAGCCGCTAAAGCATGCTGCAAAATAGCAAACTTAGTCGAAATCTCTTTTAAAGGCATAAAAAACTTGTGAATATAATCCACAAAGGCAACCAATAAGCCCAAGGTAATAAAATCTTGATTATATTGTCCCCATCCATACCAAATCATCAAAGCAATCATTATAGAGTTAACAGACTCTATTAAAGAATACAAAATAGCATCATAAGAAACCGATGATAAAGTAGCCCTCATATAGCGATTATTAATACCAGAAAATTCACTAAAGCTCTCTTTTTCATGATGAAACACCTGTAAAATAGATACCCCTTGAAGGTTTTCCTGAATATAAGCATGAAGTTTTCCACTAAGCCCCCGAATTTGGTTATAAAAATAACGCAATTTAATTCGAAAGAAATTAACAACAAAAATCATTGGTGGGACAATTAACAATGTCACTAAAGTCAATTTAGGGCTCAATACAAACATCACTACAATAATCCCCACCAAGGTTAAGATATCCGATAGTAAGGTCACCAACCCACTAGCAAAGCTGTCATTTAACGACTCCATATCGGATGTCAATCGATTAGCCACCACTCCAATTGGCGTTTTATCGTAATAAGATGACGATAAGTGCAACACATGACTAAATAAATCTCGTCGAATCTCCATAATGGTTTTCTGTCCAATGTATTGAAAAATATACCCTTGAAGTGTCTTAGAAATAAAATCAAACAAAACACAAACAGCAAAAAACACTGTGATTAGATATAAATATCCAAAATCTTTGACCAAAATAGCATCATCAATCGCTTTTTTAACTAAATAAGGCTGAAGAATATGAAAAAAAGAAATCAACGGAATAAGAAAAAAACCAAGAGCTAATAAAAACTTATATCGTTTTATATATGACCAGTAATTTAATAAATATTTTTTATCTTTCTGCATTCTATATCATCCTACTCAAATTTTTGCTGATACGACCACGTATATTTATATAAATCATCTTTTTCTATAAGCTCTTCATGAGACCCTGAATCCATAATCTGTCCCTCTTTCATCACAAAAACAGTATCACAAGAAACCAGTGCAGAAATACGATGAGATACAATAATAATCGTTTGATTCGGCTTCTTTTGTGATAACAAACGGTCTATCATTTTTTTCTCTGTATCATGATCCACTGCAGATAAAACGTCATCTAAAATCAGAATAGAAGCCTGCTTATAATAGGCACGAGATAAAGCCAATCGAGATTTTTGTCCCCCAGATAGTATCACTCCTTTCTCACCAATAACCGTATCATACTTCTGTGTAAAGCCATGAACATCTTGATCTACACATGCAAGTTCAGAAAAAGGTAAAATCTCAACATCATCTTTCTGGTCCTGAAAAGAAATATTTTTGGAAATAGATGACGAAAATAAAAAAGGATTCTGAGAAACCCATCCAACCCTCTGATAATAAGAGCGAATATCTAAACCATTAAGACATCTCCCATTCACCAAAAAACTATCATCCGAAACCTTCTCTAAGCCTGCAATAACATTAAGCAAGCTAGTCTTCCCAGATCCCGAAGGGCCAAAAAGGCCAATAACCTGCCCAGCTTTAATAGACAAGGAAATATCTCGTAATTCAAAGCCACTTCCATCATTATAATTAAAGGAAAGATTTCGTAAGGACAAGTCATATGTAGAAGACTCTCTCAAAGGTCTTGCACCCTTAAAATCTGATGTCTTTAATAGAATAGATTCAATTCTCTCCCACGCAACTTTTCCTCGTTGAATAATATTAATAATCCAGGCCATAGAAGCCGTAGGCCAACTTAACAGAGTAATATAGGACCCCATAGCCACAAATTCTCCTACCGTTAAATGTCCATCAATCATCAATCTGCCCCCCACAAGCAAAAGAATCATATACCCAACACTCCCTATAATTCCAATAAAGGGAAACATCCCAGATCTAATCCGAGCTAATAAAATATTCGTTTTAAAGTATCTATCATTTTTCTTATCAAATAAATTCAATACTGCCTTTTCAGCTACAGCCGTTTTAACAACTCTAATCGATGAAAACATATCAAGAAAAAAATTAGTGAAATCACCCAACTCTTGCTGCCGCTGACGCACATATTTATACATATACCTCACAAAACTCCACACAAAAAACATCAAGATGGGAATAGGTAACAAAATCCAAAACGTTAAGACAGAATGAATCATAACCATCTGATAGATAACAAAAGAATAAATCATCACTGTGTTCACAATATGCAAAAAACCAAGTGCTGCATTTGCTCGCAAACTTTGTATATCATTAATCATCCGAGAAATAAGATCTCCAATTTTATTTTTTCTATAAAAAGAAGCAGATAAGCCCAATAAATGCTTAAAGAGATCATTACGTAAATCATGTTCTACAAATCTGCCCGGATAAAAAATAAACAATCGAGATAATGTCCGTGTTAACGCTAGAATCAATGCCAAATATATAACCTGAACTAACACACCTTTAATAAGAGAAAACTCGCCCGCTTGAGAAAGCAAATCAATAGCCGTTTTAATTTTTAAAGGAATAACAGTGGAAATATAGTTGGTCAACACTAAGGCAATAAAACCAGCAGCATAGTAAATCCAATATTTTAATGCATACTTTTTAATAAACCTTATCATTTAAATGCCCTTATGTTTAAATTATACCGTATCTCACAGGAAAACTAATGAAAAGAATATTACTTTTATATAGTTTACTTTTTTTAACTCTACTAAGTGTATCATTTATAGAAGCTAAAACACCAATCAAAACCTCTCAAATTCGTTACGAATATCTAGGAAGTTTTAAAGCCATATTAGGTATTCCAAAAGGAAAAGGCCCTTTCCCTGTAATTATTTACAGCTATGACGAGTTTTACGATTGGGCCGGGCAAAAATTAGCAGAAAAATTAGACTATAATCTTAAAGACATTGCCGCTCATTACACTCAAAAAGGCTTCGTCACCGTCATCCCTCTAGAACGATATAGAAAAGTAAATGCCATTACCGGTGTCATTAACACCATCAAACAAAAAAAATATGTTCAAAAAAATAATATTCATTTAATTGGCATATCTGAGGGAGCCTTCATGAATATTTTAGCAAGCCAAAAAATAACAGGTGTAGCCTCTATTTCTTGTATTGCACCTATTTTCATAAACAACAAAGGCTATTTATCAAAAGACTTTTTTCTCTTAAACCCCATCATACATTCCGATATCCCTCTCTATTTTTTATTTGTAAATGATGTCCAGTGGAGAGTTCAAAATCAAAAAAGACTATACCATTTGTTACGTAAACATTTTAAAAACATCTCCTACAAAAAGTACAACGTTAAAAAGAAATGGTTCTGGTACAGTAAGCATTCTTTTAATCAAGATATTAACCTTTTCATCATGAAACATTATAATTCACACTATGAAAAGAGTACGAACACATACTAATCCACTAAACATGATCCATCGTTTTGATACGGTTGATCTAAACTCTATCATGAACAACACAGATGGATGCGATGTAGAAATAGGCTTTGGGAAGGGAGTGTTTCTACGATATTGGGCATCAGAACATCCTAAACGAACACTTCTAGGCATAGAAGTCCGAAAACAAATTGTCGACCAACTACAACGCAATCTCCATAAAGAAAATATAGAAAATGCCCATATTTTTCATGGCAATGGAACTATCTTTATGGAAGATGCCCTTCCTGATAAATCCATAGATAACCTCTTTATTTTCCACCCAGATCCTTGGTTTAAAAAAAGACATCACAAACGAAGAGTCGTCAATCAAAGCTTTTTAAGCCTTGCTCAACAAAAACTTAAAGCAGATGGTCAACTCCATCTCTCTACAGATGTTGAAGCTTTATGGGAAGATATGGTAGAGAGTATTTCTGTTTCAACAGCTTTCAAAAAAGAAAAAGATCACCCATTTTGGAACACGCATTATAAAAGTCATTGGCATAATTTTAGCAAAAAAGACAACAGAGTATTAAACTACGCAACCTTTACCTTATCGTAATGCTTTAAACCCAATATCTCGTCTAAAATATTTATTTTCAAACGTAATATGATCAATAGCATCATAAGCATGATCGATAGCCTCTTTCAAAGACGACGAAGATGCAAGCACTCCAAGCACTCGTCCCCCAGATGTCACAATATGATCTCCAGACTGCTTTGTTCCGGCATGAACAATATGAACTGATTCATTATCATCACACGAATCTAACCCTCCAAGAGTCTTATCCTTCTCATACGCTCCCGGGTATCCTCCAGAAGCAAGAACAACACAGACCGTACTTTCATCAGACCATTCCAAACGACGTGATGATAAAGACCCCTCCGCAATATCCATAAAAATATCACATAAAGACGTCTGTAATAACGGTAAGACCACCTGTGTTTCCGGATCTCCAAAACGTGCATTAAACTCAACAACATACGGATCGCCATCCGAATCTATCATCAACCCCGCATAAATAATCCCTTTATACTCAACACCTTCTGATTTAAATGCCTGTAATAACCTTGAAAAAACCCGTTCATTCACCTTCTCATAAATATCAGAGGTCACAAGTGGGGCAGGGCAATACGCACCCATACCTCCCGTATTAGGACCTTTATCTCCATCAAGAGCAGCTTTATGATCTTGTGCCGGCAACATAGGTAAAAAGGTCTCTCCATCTGTAAAGGCAAAAATAGACGCTTCTTCACCTTCTAAAAAAGACTCAATCACCACCTTTTGACCCGCATCCTTAAATTTATGATCACAGAGACAGTCTTTTAACGCCTGTTCTGCCATTGCTACATCAGCAGCAATCGTCACCCCTTTACCCGCAGCCAAACCATCTGCCTTAATAACAATAGGAAAAGAATCTACGTTCTGCACATAATCCAAAGCACTCGAATATTCTGTAAAAACCTCATAAGATGCGGTAGGGATATCATAACGAATCATCAAGTCTTTGGCCCATTGCTTAGACCCTTCCAACTGGGCCGCAATCTTATTAGGTCCCACTATTTTTAATCCCGCGTCTTCAAATTGGTCTACAATACCTAATACCAAAGGAGCCTCTGGGCCTACTACTGTCAGGTCTATACTTTCTTTCTGAGCAAATTGAAGAAGTGATGATGTATCACTATCTGAAATAGGTACATTCGTTCCAATTGATGCAGTACCCGCATTTCCCGGAGCAAAGTACAATTCATCAGAACCTTGCTGCTTTAAGCGTAACCCAATACTATGTTCACGTCCGCCTGAACCAATGATGAGAATCTTCATAAACCGACTTTATCATTAACAAAAGACACTCGTCAACATTCTTGCAAATATACCCAAATGTTATGATTTAGGTGTTGATTTTATATATGAATAAAATTATAATCATAACCATGGTCTGGGAAGATTTTTTATCTGTCATTAAAGAAGGGGAAAGCTATACATCCAAATTTTTTCCTTCGATTGAATCTGAAGACCACTTAGGTCCCACTCTAACAGCTATGGCCAATACAAAAGGTGGAGATATTATCATTGGATTTGATATCAAAAACTATCACCTCCGAGGTACAACATTAACGCGACAATGGTTAAATAACCTCATCAATTCATATTGTAGCCCTAAACCTGAAATTGACATTAAATTCCTTGAAAAAAACGAAAACAGTGTTGCCATTATCTCTATTTTAAATACCGAAAAAAAACCCTATTACTACAAAAACAAATGCTATGTACTCAACTTAGACAAGACCAATTTATCTATTATGGAAAAAAACAATGTAAATGATTTTATTTTCAATAAAGATAGCGACAACACATCTAATATCAACGAAGAAGAAGAATCAATTAATTATAAACAAGAAGACCTAGATAAAATAACCGACGAATTAGAATTTTTAACTACTAAAGAAAGTAGCCCTTCATCAGAAAAAAAAGAGTTAGAAAAAGAAGACGTAAAGCAAGAAAAAGTTATTAACTCCAACAACACTGATTATCCAATCGTAACCCCTGAACATAATCTTAATACCCGTCAACAAAAAGCATTAGCTCATATCGCCCAACACAGCTCCATTAAAAACAAGGCTTATAGAGAGTTATTCAATGTCTCTCATAAAACAGCTCATTTAGAATTAGTAGATCTCGTAGATAAAAAACTCATTTCTTCACAAGGATTAGGCAGAAGCACCTGTTATGTGCTGAATACGCAAGAACAGCAAAGTTTCATATAAACAAAATGGCTTTAATGGCCTATAAGTCGCCTCACAGAAAACACCGAGAGATAACTTATACTCCGCCCCAATACACTTGAAAGTTACACCAACGACAAAACTCCTTAAGCAAAAAAATGTAAAGAAACTTGCCAAGGATATGAAATAAAGAATCTACTAGAATGGTAAATTCAAAAATTTCTCAAAAAACATACGTTCCAAATCTTAGCCCCGAACATACTCACGATCCCAGTCTTTAAACATAGGTTCCAGTTGTTTCGTTGTTAACATTTCACAAATATCGGTTAAAGATCGTGTATCATGTATAGAAAATTGTTCTTCTGCGTCACATTGTGTATAGCCCCCAGGTGAGGTATTTGACTCCGCAGATACCATAGATACACCTAGAGGAATAACCTGATCTCTAAACTCTGCCGACTCACGTGTAGATAAGGTGATGGTTAAATCTGGAAAGACACAACGAAAGGCACAAATCAATTGTACCAAGTCAGAATCCGATACAGGGTAATGATTCAAAAATTTTCCATACATCTCCTGTATACGAGGGAAAGATACCCCATACTTCACTTTCCAATATTTTTTTTGTAAATAATGTAAATGAGATGCCAACGAAAGAGCATCAAAACGCCAATCATAGAGCCCTAAAAGAGCCCCTATATTAATTTTATATACACCAGCCTCTGCTGCATGCTCAACAGCATTCAACCTGTTTCCATAGTTTCGTTTAAGGCCTGAGACATGCACCTTTGAATAAGTTTCCGTATGATAGGTTTCCTGATACAAGGTCAAACTATCCATTCCAGATTCCATCAACGATGTATATCCCTGTAAACTCAATGGCTGCACCTCTATTCCAATAGACGAAAAATAAGGTCGAATCAATGAAATCGCATGTGAAATATAATCAACACCTACTTTTTTAGGAGATTCTCCTGTAAGCAACAAAATATGTTGAAAACCCTTATTCGATAAATACTGAGCTTCCTTCACAATTTGCTCATCATTAAGCGTCACCCGTTCATAATCATGTTCCATACTAAATCCACAGTAAGTACACTGGTTATAACATTCATTGGATAAATATAGCGGAACAAATAATTGCATCACATTCCCAAATCGTTGCCGGGTAATCATCACCGAACGTTGAGCCAACTGCTCAAGATAAGGTTTCGCTGCAGGAGACAATAAATACACTAAATCATGCACAGAAAAAGAAGATTGAGACAAGCAACGCCTTATCTCCTGATCTGTCACTAAAAGAGACCTGCTTACCTTTTCAATATGATCTGATTCAGAAAAAATCTCAGAAAACATCACTGATGCAAAAAACCTGTCAGTGGTGATGACGCTTGCGCCGCTAAACACTTCCCAGGTAAGCCTGCTAAATAGGCTTCTCGGCCAGACTCTACAGCCTGTTTAAAAGCCCTGGCCATCATCACAGGGTCATTCGCTGTTGCAATAGCCGTATTCACCAACACCGCATCAGCTCCCATCTCCATAGCATGAGCCGCATGAGATGGAGCACCTAAACCCGCATCTACAATAACTGGAACAGACGACTTTTCAATAATAATCTCTATCAACACTTTTGTCTCTAACCCCTTATTGGTTCCAATAGGAGCCGCCAATGGCATAACGGCAACGCAACCAATCTCTTCTAAACGTTTTGCCAAAATAGGATCTGCATTGATATAGGGTAAAACGTTATAGCCTTCTTTGACCAAAATCTCTGACGCTTTCACTGTTTCTATAGGATCCGGCAAAAGATAGTCTGGCTCTGGAGTAACCTCTATCTTGACCCATGGGGTATTCCCCGCGGTACATGCTAAACGTGCAATTCGAACAGCTTCATCTGCGGTTCTTGCGCCTGATGTATTTGGCATAAAAATAACATTACTTTCCTTAAAAGAAGCCATAAAATCATCAGATTGATTAGAAAAATCAACACGACGCAAAGCCAACGTCACCATCTCACACTCTGAAGACCCTATGGACTCTTTCATAAGATCTTGTGATGAAAACTTCCCTGTCCCTAAAATTAATCGACTAGAAAACGAATGATCACCTATTATCAACATATCACTATTCATAGTGAGATTATAATACGTAATTTAAACCTGTTTTACAATTAATTTTAAAAAAAATGAGATTAAAAGTTATACTTAAAATCTAAATCCAAAGAAGGATAGAGAGTTTTTCTCGAAAGACTCATTAATGGATGCACATAAAAAACGACATCTACATCCATATATTTAGACATCCATCCAAGTCCTAAGGTAGGGACTGCAAAACCTGGAAAAGGATCTCTCCCAAGCCCCTCTATTTCAATTTTTCTAGGCACAATCATTCCAAACCTATAGATCAATGGAAATTCTTGAGCTCGATATTCCAAGCCAGCACGAATCAATCCAATATCCATGACATACCCTCCATAGTCTCCATAAATAGATTGAATATCTAGAGAATAATAAAGACTTTGAGAATACCTCCATTGAACACCTATAGTTACATCTCTAGGAAAAGATATTTTATGAAAAGAGATATCTTCTTCAAGACTATCCTTAGAAACCTTTTTCAACTCTGTATCAAGAGTTGTATCCAAATCTTTAATATTAAAGCCAAACGTAACATCATCTGTGCAAAAATATTTTCCTCCCATATTCACAGCTACAGCTGCAGCGTTTGCAGAATACATCGTAACTTCATCATCTTCTGCCTCAACACCACAAAAAGTTGATCCACATTCAATACGAGAAACAGTGAAGCCAAAACTCCACGTAGGATCAACTTTTGGGGTCACGGCCCAAGTAAGGCGATAATCTTTCGTTTTCGAACTCAGATCCCCATCAAAATTAGACGGAAAAGAGGGGAGAAGAAAACGAAGAAAAACGCTTTCAATATCATCTTCAGAAAAAGCACCACTAGATTTAGCATAGATTCTAGGTATAAACGAAAAAGCGATTGTAGATTTGAGCCCCCCTATATTTAACCATGGACTAAGAAAAGAAATTCCTAGAAAATTAAAGGCATTAAGATTTGAGTCTAAATCTGATTGAAATTGTCGAGAAATAACCCAGGAGTTTGTCTTAAGTTCAGCAAGTCCTGCAGGGTTCCAATATACAGAATAAATAGTATTCGTCCCCGCTGAAGCAGCACCTCCCAAAGCCATTTCCTTTGGGCCAACTCCCATAAATAGATCGCTGCCTTCTGCATGAAAGGTTCTAGCATCATTACTTGCAGTACAAAATAATATAAAAATTATCTGTATTATGAAAAAAAACAAATGTGAGTGATTACCCTTATGCATCTAAATAAATATCCATATAAATCACCTATATTAGTGATATCCTATCAGAAATATAATCCCCATTCAAAACCGATATCTAATCGAATCCTTAAACACTCCCACACGATAAAACCATTTAAACAAAGAAAGACAAATAGCTCCTTCAACATCTGTACGCAACACCTTTGAATACCCCTTCACTCTTTCCAACACCCTTGGATTAGGATGCCCATAAACATTTCCTAGTCCACAACTTATAATGGAATATTCGGGATTTACGGATGATAAAAAGGACTGCATCGAAGACGTCTTACTTCCATGATGCGCCACTTTTAAAAATGTAGATCTCAAAGATTCTCCATACTGCTCAATCAACGAGTACTCAGTATCTTCTTCAATATCTCCTGTCAGCAAAATAGAGGTATCAAATGCATGAAACTTCATGACTAATGAACGATTGTTTTTAGACTTATAAGACGACTCACAATCTTGTAAAAAAGATAGCTCAAATTGTCGGTTACGCAACGTATCTCCCTCACACAAGTGCTGAACATCCACATCATTATCTCTCAAAAAATATTCCAACTCCTCATACTCTGCCAATGATCCATTATGAACAAAACGTTTAACCCCGACCTCTTCTACCAAAGAGCGTATATGAGCCGAATGATCCAAATCAAAATGGGTAACCATTAAATAATCCAATGTATTCACTCCCTGAGACCGTAAAAAAGGAATTAAAACTTTCTGATCTGTCTTACCCAATCCCTTTATATATTTAGGCCCCGTATCGATCAGCATAGATCCCCCTCGGTACCGAATAAAAGTACTATCCCCCTGACCAATATCCAAAAAGGTCACTTGAACAGGAAAAAAACAAGTATATACCATTAAAGAAACCGCCAATCCACCTACAACATGATACAAATATCTCTGTAACGATGAATAAAAAAGATATAAAACAAAGAAAACCAAGGCCATGCACCCAAAGGACTGAAAAAAAGGGTTCAAATAGATAGTAGCCCAATCAAAGGAAGATACCCATCCGGATACGGCTATAATCCATTGCATTAAAAGTAAACAGGTATACATCATATAATAGGCCACAGGATACACAAGAAAGCCCACAAGAGTAGCCACAAAACCAATAAGAACCAACCACTCAATAGCAAACAACACCAACACATTCGAGATCAATGCTCCCAGTGAAAAAACATGAGAATACACCATTAAAACAGGTGTCGTCATCAACCAAGGAGACAACGACATTGATAACAAGTCTTTACAAAAAACAGGCATCCTCCTGGGAAATTTCTCTTTCACTTCATCTACAAGAAACACAAGTGAAAAAGTAGCTAAAAAAGATAATATGGCCCCCAATTTAAAGATAATAAACGGATCAAAACACAACATCACTAAAAAAGTAAAACACATAATATGTAAAGGTGACGTACGATATCTCAGAACATATTTAATAAACAAAGTGCAGTTAGCCATCAAAATAGCCCGTAAAACAGACTCCCCACCTCCCGTTAAAACATAAAAGAATATAGACATCGGAATAATGACACTAAACTGATAAAAACGATATACCCCTAAATACTTCAATAGAACAGCAACCATGGACAAAACCAAGGACACCTGAGACCCAGACACAACCAAGGCATGCAAAAGTCCCGCATCTTTAAACAAGGATTTCAATTCTTTCGAAAGAGCTGTCCCCGATTCTCCAAAAATTAATGCCATCAACATAGAGTCATAAGGGGAGGGGAGAGTTCGTTGATAAAGACTAGAAAGCTGTAATTGCAACATATGAGAAACCCTATAAATAGAAAACCATGGAGCCTCAGTCCCTAATAAAATCGATTCTAATGTTAAAGATCCACAACGTTTATGGATAAATGAATAAAAAAACGAATCAAACTGTCCCGGATTTCGTGGAAAATCAGGAAATCTATAAGAACCTGAAACCTGAACATAATCTCCAGGAAAAAAAGAAAAATCATCTTTAGCTCTGTAAAAAACAGTTAAGTAAAAACCATTCGAATCAAGTAGGCGAAAATATGACTCTTTCATAGACACAATCACTCCAGTAAAAGTTGCTTGAGTTTCATATCGAAGAGCATTCAAAACAGAGTATCTCTGATTAGATTCAAACTTAAAATAAAAAGAAAAACACAAGAACATACTACATACAAAAAGCAACAAAGTTTGCTTAAACCATTTAAAACACAAAATTGATGTGCTTATAAACACAATAAACCCATATATCTGATGTAAAACACAGACATTAGCTATAATATAGAACGTCAAAAAAGGCAAAAAATGAAACATAAAAGACGTTATATTTTATTTTTTTTATAAAAATATAACAAGATGCTTTTTTTTTAAAAAAACAAAAAATCCATAGAAAATTTGCTAGAACACAAGAATTAGACTAAAATAAAAGTAGTTCCAATAAGGAGAAAAAGAGATATGAAAAAAAAAATATTCATTATATTAGCCATTGTTGTTCCTGCCATTATCTTATCCTCACTATTATTCCTCAATAAAGACAAAATAGGCACTCAACGAGAGTACACCACCAAAACATTTAAAGTTGACGGAATAACTTGTCAGGGCTGTGCAAGTAAGATTGAAAATGCATTAAAGAAAAAAGAAATAAAAAATATTGTCGTCAACATAGAAAAGAAAACAGCCACACTCACATTTGATAAAAACAATCTATCTCAAGATACTATAAAAGAAATGGCATCAAAAGAGGGTTATACATTTAAAAATATGGGTAATGATAAATTGGAAGTCATCAATTATAAAATAAAAATGAATTAATGCTGAATAATTTTGGGATAAAGGTCACTCACTTCTTAGACACTCTAGGAGGTATTACACGTTTAAGCAAACGGTTTTTTGAAAACATTTTTTCAACCTACCACTTATTACCCAAATGTGTCGATCAAATATATTCTTTGGGCATCAAATCCTTACTGATCACAATTATAACCTCTAGCTTTATTGGTCTAGCCTTTACCTTACAAATTGTTAGAGAATTTCAAAAATTCGGGGCAAACTATATGATTGGGGGAATAGTCGGGTTAGCCATGTGGAGGGAATTAGCACCTTTATTAACAGGCGTCGCCATTAGTGCCCGAATTGGTGCTGCCATCACATCTGAAATTGGAAGCATGAAAGTAACCGAACAAATTGATGCACTTAAAGCCTTGTCTCAAGATCCTATTAAATATTTAGTTGTTCCACGAGTTTTAGCCGTTACATTTATGATGCCCTTATTAGTTGCTCTAGCAGATGCCGTTGGTTTTTTAAGTGGATACCTTATTGCTATTCCAATTGGAAATATCAATCCTTATGCTTATTTCAAGTCTGCGACCATCATGTTAAGCCATTTTGACATTATTGGGGGCTTAATTAAAGCTATAGTCTTTGGTTTCTTAATCGGTCTCATCAGTTGTTATAAAGGGCTTAATGCCAAATCTGGAGCAAAAGGTGTTGGAAAAGCCACCACTCAAGCCGTTGTCACCAATCTTATCTGTATTTTTATTTCGAATTATTTCTTATCATTTATACTCTTTTAACCATGTTAGAACTAATAGACATATCCAAGCGTTTTGAAGAAAATACTGTATTAAAAGCAATCAATCTTACCGTCGATAAAGGAAGAAAAGCCACTATCATAGGTCCCTCTGGATCAGGAAAAAGCACTATTTTAAGGTTAATTTTATGTTTAATACAGCCTGATAGAGGGCAGTTGTTACTAGATAACATGGACATTACAAAAGCAAGCAAAAAAGAACTCTATGAAATTAGAAATAAAATTGGATTATTATTTCAATCTGCAGCACTATTCGATTCCATGACAGTTGAAGAAAACATTTCATTCTCTCTTACAGAAAGACCACATCGTTTAACACAAAAAGAAATATCAAGAAAAGTAAACCACGCTCTTGAACTCGTTGAAATGAGTGGACAAAACAAAAAACAAGTCACTGACTTATCTGGCGGACAAAAAAAGCGAATAGGACTAGCTCGAGTAATCATTAACGACCCTGAATATCTCTTATTTGATGAACCTACAACAGGTTTAGATCCTGTTTTATCCACAAATATTGAAAACTTAATCGTAAATATTTCAAAAGAACTCAACGCAGCCACACTCACCGTAACCCATCAAATCTCCACTATTCTAAGAACCTCTGATGACATCTATTTCTTACACGATGGTCAATTATTAGATCCCGAATCCCCTAATACTATTTATCAATCCAAAAGTAGTATCATAAAAAACTTTATGAACGGAAAGTCCAGTGTCTAATAATAAAAACTTCATTGTTGGAATAACAACTTTTATTCTTTTATGCATTTTATCAGCATTACTTCTGTGGCAAAGTAAAATTTATCAAGAGATAACAGGCTACCAGCTTGTTGGACGATTTCAGCATATTGGAGGACTTATCAAAGGGGCCGAAGTAAGATATAGAGGCTATAGTGTTGGACAAGTCAAAAGCATCATGCCCTATCCTACACACATAGATGTTGTCTTTTTTATAAAAGGAAAAATAAAAATTCCAGAAGGTTCTGAAATTAAAATATTATTTGATGGCTTAGTTGGAGAAAACTATGTCTCTATCGAAGCAAGAGTAGGATCAAATATCATGTTGAGTAACAATGATATTATTATAGGATCCTCAGGGTCAGATTTAGCTCAATTTATTGATTTAGGCTCACAGAACCTAGTTCATACAGAAAAAATACTAAATGCATTAAAAACAATCCTTACCGATGAAACACTCTTTGCAGACATCAGAGGTACAGTTAAGAATATGAACCTCGTCACAGAAGAATTAAGATCCTATTTTGACAAATCAGAGTCCAAAGACATGAACCATATTCTAAACAACATTAAATCTATAACCGATTCCTCAAAAAAACTAACTGATACCTTAGCCACCGATGAGTCTATTAGTGCTATCCAAGACACATTAAAAAGCATGGAAAGCCTAAGCTCACAACTTAACAACCTTTCTACAGTATCTCAAACTATACTGACAGATGAAAATGCAACCAACATATCCATCACGATTAAAAATATGCGAGATATATCCGACAATATCAACTCTCTATTAGGAAGCAATCGCAAAGAGTCTCCACATCTATTCAAATCTCTCACCTCACTACGCTTTGGGACAGAAACGCAAGTTCTCTATAACACCTCCCAAGATTCAGGCTATTTCAACACCAATTTTGAACTAGGACTCGGAAGATATTCCTTAATTACAGGTTTAGGCAACAAATCTGGAATAGCAAAAATACAGCACTTCCAGCAATCCTATTTTTTACGTCCAAAATTAAGAAGCCGTTTTGGTATCATTCACGATGCAGAAGGCATAGGCTTAGATTACTTTCTAACAAAAAAACTTAGCTTTTCTGGGAATTATTTTAATTTCAATAAAAATTTCTATTTACTCTCCACTCACTTTGCCATTTATGATGATTTAAATTTCTTATTAAACATGAGAAATGATAATGAATTAAAAGAGCAACAATTAGATTTAGGTCTAAACTACAATTTTTAAAGTACCGCAATATTTGATTTCAATTTTGATATTTCTTAACTTTTTCTATAATACCCTGAAAACATGGATTGATATCACAGGACGAAAAACAATCTAGGTATCTTAATAAATAAAAAATAACTCTTCTATA
>QFBQ01000011.1 GCA_003265885.1 Candidatus Marinamargulisbacteria bacterium SCGC AG-343-D04 | reverse complement strand
GACAGTAGTTTATCAATCTTTCGTGATTGAGCTTCAATTTTTTTCTGATACTTATCTATAACATCTCGCCTCTCTTTTTCTAAAGAATGAAGACGATCTTCTAACTGCTGAATCTGCTGTATTTCATCATCCAAAGTACGTTCGCCAAATGCAAAACCAACTGCAGTATTTATAGATTTAACCCCCTCGTTTTTCGACGATTCCCAAGCACGACCAACAATTTTATTTCGTTGATCTATTGAAAGAGAATCAAAAGAAACTGCAACTCCAACACCGTCATTCTTTCCTGAAGAAATAATATAATCTCCTACAGAAACTTTCCCTGAAACCTTTGTTGGTACCTGTCCAAAAAAGGCAACCAGTTCAAAAAACTCATCCTCTTCTCCAGGCCAATTACCCGCAACACCAGCCGTTCCACTAATAACCATCAATTGTTGAGCATCTTCAGTATTCCGTGAAATTTTCCCATTAATAACACCGACAATATCTCCTATTTCAAATATTTCTTCTTTATGACGCTTCTCTAAATACTCTGCGTAATCCGCTCCATTCGTTTTATATCTAATTCCACCAGAGCTATTCCCTTCTATAGCACCAAGAAAATTGGTCCCTGCAAAAAAACTTACAAACTTTGAATCTTGTGTTAAGTTCGCCCCTGTTGGGTTGTTCAATACTAAACTTAAAATATTTGCAGGAGCAGTATTAGAATTTTCAAATGTAGCTACATAAGAGCGTAAATCATCAGGGGGCCCTGCCGCATCACTTACAACATGTAAAGTACTCTCGGCTTTCTGATCTGGCAAATTAGCCTCAGCAGCACGTGATTCATCTCCCCAGATCATAACTTTAGAATCATTTTGAACCTTAAGTACAGGAAGGTATTCAGAACTCTTTGTATACCCAACTACAAACATATCATATCCACTTCCACGGTCACCTTCATCAAGTATCCCTCCATTACAATCAGGAACACCAATAATAGTCTGATCTGCACAGGAATCAATAGAAGAAAAGTTCAAACGAAGTTGAGATCGATTAGCCCTTTCGTTAAATCTAGCCATCCACAGTTGATCCCCATTATCACTATCAACCTGATTCGCATATTTAGGCCCTCCAGAAAAAAACAATTTACTTCCATATCTCCCATGCTCTGTTTGGGTTAACTTACTTGTAATTCCCAATCTAATATCTCCATTAACAACTAGAGATTTATCAGGTTTCGTCGTTCCAACACCTACAAAACCAGGAGCTTGAAGTGAACCAGACGTAGAACCCTCTCCAGGCTTAAATACAATCCCAACATGCTCTAACTCAGCATTACTTGCCTTATTAATAACATTTAAACCAATAACTCCTCCTTGATAATCTCTAAAAACAAGCTCACTCTGAGAAGTTCCAAACCCAGCCAAAACTTCTAATCCATTACCTCTAACATGAAGCGGATAATCTGGTGTAAGCTCTCCTATCCCTACAGCTCCTCCCTTAAAAACAGCCGCATACTTATTACCATAATTATATGCTCCGTAATTCCCTAATCGTGTTGAAGCCGATTGAATATCAGAAATATCTACCATCAATCCAACAGCATCGGCACCTCCATAAACCATCTTAAATGGATCATCATCAGAACCTCCTCCTGGTCCAGGCGAAACCCCTGAAGATAATTTAATATCCAGACCTTTAAAATCCTCAGCCAAATCCTCACCTAACTTCAAATGAATTTTAGTAGCAGAATGTTCTTCATCAATCCTCGCAATCGTATCTTGAAGAGAGATAACCCCCAAAACATTTAACGAAACAACTTCTATACCTTTATCCGTCACTTCAAATGACGACGCAATAAGATTTCCGTTTACGTCTAAAGCCGCTGATGAGACTGGCGTAAGTATATTAATTCCAACATTTTTACTTGTAACGACCAATTTATTTTCTCCTACCAATAACAAAGGGTATGACGAGCTACTTACTCCTTCATTTGCAGAAACTTGCAAAGAAGCCCCTATATTTCTACTCACTCCAATTCCTACACCCTCATTTGAAAATGTAATAATATCCGTACTCAGACCATCGCTATCAGAAAAGCGAACATCTAACGACCCACCTAGCCCTCCTCCAAATAAAACTACAGACTCATTACTGGATACAATACCTGAAAAAAGATAGTTAGACTCTCTAACAGATAATAAACCATAGGCATCGTATTCACCTTCTTGAGTAAGCTCATCTGGCAATACTACTGCTTCCAATTTAGGGGCATCAGAAGATAAAATCAGCGCCGCCCCCCCAGGAGTAGTATTAATAACATTTAAATTATAAGGTAATGCTGTTCCATCTTGCGTAAATTTCCCTACACTTAATTTAGAATCCTTAAAACTTAAAAAGCTTTGTGTCTCATTCCCAATATGTAAAAGATGATCTGAAGTCAAAGTTGATCGAATATCTAAAGTAGCTACCACAGCAGTAGTTCCTAATCCTACACTTTTTTTACTACCATCAACAAACAAAATATCATCGCCACCTTTATTTTCAAATAAAGCATCTCCTGCAACAGTTAGCATACTACCAGAAAAAGTATCTGTCCCTATAGCCACTTTATTCCCCGTCACAGAAAAATAAGCCCCTCCACTGTTATCAGAAACAGAGAAAAGAAGATTGTTAAAACCCGAAGGCTCCTTTATAGAAAGCAACGCATCTGGATTAGGATCAGAAATACCAACAAGTCCTTCAGAATTCACCACTAAAGAAAAGGGGGTCAAATCAGAATCAACTCTAAAAATATCATTGTTGTTATCAAACCAATCAGAATATGTTTCTGATTTGATATGTAAAGCAGCCTCTGGCTGTGTGGTTCCAACTCCAACCATCCCACCTTTAAACAAAGCTGCATACTTCCTAGGAGAATTACGCGATCCTTCATCTAATGCATATTCCCCTAACATCTCCGATAAATCAACTTTGATCCCATAAGCAACCTCCTCAGCTCCCAACACGCCTACGTCAGAACTGCCTCCATAGTTATCCGAATTAAAATCAATAGATATCCCTGTAAATTCCTTGCCCCCCGATGAAGAGCCTCTATCCATTATTAACATATTCAAACTAACTGCAGCATACCCCGATCCCCCGTAGTTCGTTTGAGTTGACACCTTATTTTCAATAACAAAAGCTGTTGACTTAGCAGGGTCTTGATCCCCCAATGTCAACGTTGTTCTTGAACCAGAACCAGACCATGCAAGAGGAAAACCTGAATCCAGCCCAACTCCAGTACTTAAATTATAATAAGGAATACGTCCAGCCCCCCCCCCTATAAACGGACGTTAAATTTAATAAATTTGCATCTGAACTTCTAAGGCCTGGTTTTTTATAAAACAAGTCCTCCGTGCCACTCTTAACAAACAATTCTCCACGAGCTAAAACAGTTCCAGTATTGTCCGTAGGAATAAAAGATATACTGTGTGCCCCAACCCTTGAAGCCGACACAAAACCTGAAACTAGCATAGAATTATTAACTGTAATAACAACTTCATTAGATGAAATCTCATTAACCTTCAATGTATCTTCAATAGTAACATCACCAACAAAAATACTATTTCCCGATACTACAAAATCATAGTCATTTAAGCGAGAATCACTTTCTACTATTCCTATACCACCATTCGCAGCAAGTAAACGATTATTCACTGTAACAAATGTAAATGAAGCTGTTTCAATATTAACTTCCCCCAAAACAAGAATCTCATTAGCTGAAACAACATCTGCAACTAATGTATCCACTTGAAGTCCACCATTGATAGACACATCCCCATTTGAAAACATTGTATTAAGTGTAACATCACCAGCTTCAAGATCTCCTGATAAAATTAAACCCTTGGCCGAAATAGATCCGCTCACTACAAGTTCATGAGTAGGATTGCTTGTAGAAATCCCAACATTTCCTTTAAAAACAGCCGCATACCTAGTTCCCGGAAGATTTCCCACATCAACATACATTCCATAAGCGGTAGCATTTGTATCAATTTGAGTTCCAGTCAAATCAACATTAATCCCTTTAGCAGTATTAGTTGTACTCCCATCTCCCAAAATATCCGTTGCAGAATTAGAAGAAAGATTAACATCTAATCCAGTGATATCCTTCCTAAAATTAAATATATATTCGCCAGACTCAGTTAAACCTGATTCCCGTCCTTTTATAAGAACCTGCAATTTTTCTAAAGTAAATGGGTTCGTAACCGTTTCATCCAATTCTTTATACACAAACACACTAGCCAAATTCATATTATCCGTCCCAATAGCCATCGAACCATCAGACTTCAAACTAAACACATTATCTCCAACAGTTAACAAATTAGTACTAACCTCCCGAAAATAACCGATATTCGCCGAGACAGCTCCTGCAACATGTAATTTTTCAGAAGGACCTGAAAGTCCAATTCCTACATTCCCAGACTCCTTAACTACAAACTGAGAAACCCCAGCACTATTATCTAATCTAAAAATATCTTGACCCGCATTTAAATTTTTAACATGTAATTGAGCCTTCATATCATCTCTCCCAACTCCCACCTGTCCATTCCTACTCACTATAAAAACAACCTCATTGTCAGAATTCTCAACTTTAAACAACGAATCAGCTTGCAGAGCCTCATCCTCAACAACATGCAATAATCCTTCTGGACTAGACGTACCAATACCAACCAATCCTCCATTAAAAACTGCAGCAAACTTATGCCCTGTAAAAGTACTCGCTCCAGCACCAGAGTTCGCAATTAAATCCGTCATATCTACATTCAGCCCTATTGCAATCTCATCTTGCCCTAACCTACCTGCTTCAGAAAAATTACTTCCATCAAATTTTGGAAAACTTTCCAAAACAATATCTAAACCAGAAAAAACAGAATTGGCGACTGTAGATCTATCATCAAATTTAACCAAAATTTTCTCTGCAGCGACCTTCCCATCCACCTGGGAATTAAAGGTTGTTACAAGTTCAAATCTAGTTAATACATTAGAAGAACCAATCCTAATCTGTTTCGTAGTATCATTCCATTTCAAAGGAGCGCTATCTCGAATACTTCCTTCACTATTAAAAAAAGGAATTTGCCCAGGAACCCCAATAAAAGGTCGTGTAATATTAACAGATAACCCATCGGTTTTCTTAAAATACAAATCATTATCAGTATGCATATATAAATACCCATATGAACTATCCTCCATAGACACAGAAGGATCAGTCGGTGTAAAAGCCAAAGAACTAGATAAAATAACAGAATCCTTAAACTCAACACTATTTTCAAAGTTAATAGATTCACGAGCATTAATAGTCAATCTTGATGAAGACTGAATATCTGAAACACTTAAAGTCCCATTCACTGTAACACTCCCTGTAAACACCCCATTACCCTCTACATCAAGTTCCACATTTGGGTTAGAATTGTTAATCCCCACAAACCCCTCTGAACTTATGACCATACTTTCACGAGGTAAAGCATTTTCAGGGTCAGTAACAAAAATTAACCTAGAAGAACTAGACCCTTCAGATCCCGATTGAGCAAGGATAGCTGATCCAATAGACTTGGAAGGCGTATCCTGAGGAGAAAAAATCATTCCCACTGTCTGATTAGCTCTATCTCCCGTAACTCCTAACTTCATAGCATTCCATGTATTAATATCGCTAATATCAAAAGCATCCGTACTGTCAGAAATCATATGCAAAAAAGACTTTGGATCCGTCGTACCAATTCCAACATAACCATTTTCACTGACCACAAAATTGTTATTAACATTTAAGACATTAGCTGAAACTTCCCCTTGAACAAAAACTCCTCCATCCAATTGAGAATTACCCGAAACATAAAATGCACCAGGAATAAAATCTGAAGTCCCTACAGAAAAACTATCCAAAACCGATATCTTTTGAGACTTTATACCTGTATTAACACTAATACCCCTCGCAATCATCTTATTTACAGTAATAGTCTGAACCTCCAATCCATCAAACTCTGCTTCATCCGCACTAATCATCTGTTCCACTATGATGCGGTTAACAGATACACTATCTAAAACAACCAAGTTATTAATCGTAACCCTATTCATCGACGCAACCCTATTTACAACCAAATTATTGACCGTTAATATTGACGTTTCCAAATTACCATCCAGAACTAATCTCCCCTCAACCTTAATATCTCCACTAACATGCAAAGAAGCCTCAGGATTTGTAAGACCAATTCCAACAAACCCTCCATCAAAAATAGCCGCATACCGATTACTTACGAATTCATCCTCCCCCACATCTACATAAACTCCATAGACAGTTCCTCCAGATTTAACATTTAAAGTTGAAAAATCAATCTCTAAACCTTTTACCGTATTATTTTTAATAAAACTATTTTCTTTCGTTTCCAAAGACAATTTTAACCCTGTAACATCCTGAGAAAAATAAAACTCCTGTCCTTCCCTATCAACTCCATCAATCTCCACATTAATTTTTTCAGCAATAAAAGGATCTGTCATAGCAGTACTTAATATTTTTTCAATATTAAAAGAAGCTTCAGGAGCATCTGTTCCAATCCCAATATTACCATTTTCATCAATAACAAAATTATTATTTGCTCCAATATTCATAGAAGTAGCCCTAAGTTCATCACGAATAATAAAGTTATTAGCAGAAACTTCACCATGAACATCTAATGAAGATTGAGGAGACGAGGTCCCAATCCCCACAAAAGCTTCAACTCCATTCAACTCTACATGTAATGTATAATTATCCGGATCAACCGTTAATTGAGGCACTGACAAAGGCCCTGATAAATTAAAGTTATTAGCAGATACAACCCCTGAAACCTCCAAAGCAACAGCAGGATCTTCAACTCCAATTCCAACATTCCCTCCTTGAAAAATAGCAGCATACTTTGATGCATTTTCTCCTGCAGAAATATTAATTGACGTCACATCCACATAAAGCCCAATAGCCGTAGCATTGTTTAAAAACTGAGCACTCTCATCATCTGAAACCAAACTCAAATCTATTCCTTTTATAAAAACTTTTTCTGATTGTTTCCCCCAATCCTCATTAATAGACATAGTCATCTTAGCCAATGTATAATCTTCAATAGTTCCCAAATCTCCTTTATGATCAATTGTTGAATTCAAGACAAAACCAACATCATCTCGAAATTGAACAGATGACGACACAACTAATCCATCTGACGTTTCTAAAAAATTATCAAAAACAACATTAGATGTAGCGCTTAATACCTTCGTTTCATTATTCCAAAATATAGGAAGTACCCCAATAGACGTATCCGTAGCCCAAAACGCTAAAGGACCTGAACCGTCATCCTGCGCAATCTGAAGAGGAGAAGAAATAACAATATTATCTCCTCCTGGACTAATATAAGTAAGAGATTGAGCAGCATTCAAAAGCACACGCCCAAAAGTAGGCGGTGATCCAGAGTAACCCACATCTCTTAAATGCAAAACATCTACGTTCAAATCAGCATTCTCTCCTAAGGTTAATGAGTCGGTTGCATCAAACAAAACATTAACAGAAACAATACCATTCACATCCAATGCAGATTGAGGAGCCTGAGTTCCAATACCCACCTTAACATTTGGATCAAGATATAAAATAGTAGGATCAGAATTAGGCAGATTTTGCCAAGAAGAATTCCTTAATTTAAAATCATTCCCATTAATATTTAATGTCGTAACCACCAATTTTCCATCAACTAATACATCATAACCCGTAGGAATAGTAGTCGTTCCAATAGAAAGTTTCCCATCAATAACAACATCCCCACTTACATCTAATGCAAATGCTGACTGAGTTACCCCCCTCCCAATAACAACTGAATTCTGAGTAACAACAAACATAGCAAGTTCTTCAGTAAAATTTTCACTGGAAGCAACCGCAAAATAAACACCATTATCACTATCTCTTATTAATCCAGACTTAAACTGCCCTCTCCCCTCTAAATCATACCCAATAACAGGCATATTCCCCTGAGCATTTAAGTTAGATAACTCCAACAAAGTATTTGGAGTAGCCGTTCCAATACCAACTTTTCCTGAAACGTAATAGGTTAATGTCTTAGCATCATTTTGAAGCCAAGGAGATCCCGGGTTAGGCTGAAGCTGAACTAATTTATTGGGATCATTAGGATCAACAGTGACAAAACCTGTAGAAAATATTTTACCATTAACATCTAATTTTCCTGCAGGAATATCAGTACCAATCCCTACATTCCCAGTAGACGTCACCACAAAAACACTTGGAGTTACTGAAGTCCCAAAATTCACAGTTTCAACATACATCAAATAATCCGAAGATTGAGGATCGCCTTTAATATGTAAAACCCCTTTAGGCTCCGTAGTACCAATACCCACAGTCCCTTCAACAGCTAAAGTAGACTCACCCGTATCTAGAGTATTTATTCCAACAGATCCATCTGCATTAACAACAAAAGGAGAAGACGTATCAGCTGTACTAAATAAATTCAATATTTTCCCATCAGATTTTCTGTTCACAACAAAAGTAGACCCTGCTGTTTCATTAGTATTTAAACCCACTCCTCCAAAAGCTCTAACTAAAAACTGATAAGGTCTAGTAGATTTAAAAAAATTAGCTGTTGGAGTAGAATCCGCCCATACAAATGTTCCATCATGAAGTGCTTTAGCATAATATCCTCCAGCAAAACTATAATCTCCTTGCGCTAAATTACCTAAGCCTCCAGAAATAAAAGCATAGTTTCCAGATGCAACATTTGATTTTCCCCCTCCAACAAAAGAATATTCGCCAGAAGCAACATTATCCAAACCAAAAGCAGAACTATAGATTCCAAGTCTGTCATTTTTCCATTGGTTCCCAGTAAACCTACCTACTCTAAGCACAGATTTTCCTGGAAAAAACAAAAGTTGAGACGTATTCCCTGTCGGATTTATTATAGAAGATTCATCAAACCCACCCTCAACTAAAAAACCACTATTCCCACTAACATGAAGAGTCGCACGTGGATCATCAGTCCCAACTCCGATTACATTATCTTTAAAAACAAAAATAGGATCTTCCAAATCATTTCCTTGAGAAATAATAAAACTATCCTGAAGATTCTCTTTAACCCCCATGCTAAACAAGTCCGTTCCGTCAATATCAAACGTAATGGCAACATCCTCCCCAAGAGACGCAATTTCTAATAAATTCACCGGGTCTTGTGTTCCAATACCTACATTACCATGCTCATAAAACAAATCTGTTCCATGCTCATCCGAATTACCTAAATTCCAAAAAGTCCCAGTTGAAAACACAGATTGCAATGGCTCCCCAGAAACCAAGTAACTAGAAGCATCCACGACACCTAAAATATCAAGAGAAAATTGCGGATCACTTTTATGAACGCCTATATTCCCCGTAGAATCAATAAAAAAAACTGACCCAGATTTATTTTTAACATCAAGAAAAGGCTTAGTTCCATCACCATGTATCGTCAATAATGCTGTTGGATTATCCGTCCCAACTGCAAGCTTTCCATCTTTAAACACAAAGTTATCCGTACTGGTAATAGTTCTGTCATCTAACCAAAATGCAAGCTCTCCAGGAGATATACTAACATCTTCATCGACTTGTACCCCCGTCAACGAAAATGATTGATCACTAAAACCATAACCAATAAAATCATTTAGAACAGAATTAAACTCTATGGTTCCAGGTCTCGGCCTTGGCTGAATAGAGTAAGAAAGTCTAATAGACCCCGAAACCTCCAATCTCTCACTTATATTTTCAGATAGTCCAATCCCTATCTTAGAATATTTATCATCTGAAGAATAAAAAATATTTCCTTCCCCATCATCTTTCCAAACAAGAATATCTTCATAATACTTACCAAGTTCAATTCCCTTTACAAAATATTCATTAGCATTAATCGTCCCTATAACCTCTAACGTTGCATCAGGATTATCCGTCCCAATACCTACACGAACCGGAGCATTAATAGGGTCATCACTATTATAAGACAAAATATTCCCTCGCCTTGTCCATGAAAAAACACTTTCTAAAGACTCCCCATCAATAAAATACTCTGAAGCATTTAAGCGTCCATTAACATCTAAATCAAAATTAGGGTTCGACGTAGCAATTCCAATTTTCCCACTACTATGATCTACAAAAAATACCGTATCTCCCACATCATCAACAACATGAACATCAGCTTGAATATTTAATGTAGTCCCAAATACCCCTCTAATGGTAGAAGCATCCACTTCATCAACATATTCAGCAGTATCTGCATGAATAGCATAAGGTACTGAAGAAATAGGAAAATATGTTGTTAAACCATCAACTTCCAAAAATATAACGGTATTAGGATTACTTAAAACCTCTTCTTTCAAAGGATTCCCATCCCAACCTAAAATAAAACTTGCACGTCCATCGACAAAAGAAACCTTGTCAAATGAATATCTCCACAAAGGTCTATCCTCAACCGTTTCCTGAGGGCCTATAAATATTTGAACATTTTTCTCACCTTGAAGCCGCCCTGTTTGCTGAGTTGATAAAACAACTTCAAATGAAATAGACTGAGGGGTAACATCCGCTAAGCAAACACAAGCAAAGCAAGTAAACAAAAAAGTCAAAAGAGACATAAAAAATCTTCTATATACACTCATCATGTTCACCTACAAAGACCTCCTCCTACATTATAAAACGAAAAAAAGGAATAAAAAATTGCATTTATTTTTATTACCCAAAATTCAACACAACGTAAACCTCGAAAAACACAGTTAAACATGAAACAAATCATAACATTGCCCTTGGATGTGCCTGAATATATGCAGATTTCACATAATTATTAGAAATCGTTGTATATATCTGTGTCGAAGACACATGACTATGTCCTAATAAAAGTTGAACATCCCGTAAACGAGCATTTCCTTCAATTAAATGTGTAGCAAAAGCATGCCTAAAACTATGAGGAGAAATACATGTATGTTCTAAGTTTGCAGCTTTCGCATATTTTTTCACAGAATAAAAAACAGCCTGTCTTGTCATTTTCTCCCCTAACTTATTACAAAACAAATAACATGAAGATTGATCCAAACACAAAAAGTAAGTCCTCAAGACATCCATCACCTTCAAGGTCAATGGGACAACTCTAAATCGCGCCCCTTTTCCTTCCACCCTAATAGTCATTAAATCAACATCCACATCATCCACTTTTATATTGATACACTCCGACACTCTCAATCCAACAGAGTATAAGCACTCTAAGAGAACCCTATCTCGAAGTCCAAAAAAAGTATTTACATCTGGTTGAGATAACAATAAATCAACATGATTAACATCTAAAACATAAGGAAGACGATGAATATTTTTTATTTTAGGAAAAGATAAAGCCACTGAATCCGTTAAAACCCCTTCATTAATAAGATAATTTGAAAAACTATGCACCACTGACACTTTTCTATTCACAGTACTATCTTTATATCCTTGATCATTCAACCATGAAACATAAAAAGAGAGCATCTCTCTAAAAGACCCTAAATGAGACACTATTTTCTCAAATTGACGCAAATCGAAATCATAAGAACGACAGGTATGCTCTGAAAACTGACATTCAACCTGACAAAAAAGAAGAAAGTCAGAAATGAATTGTAAACTATCTCTATTTTTATTTAAGCTCATGTCCTTCATATCCCTATTTATTTTAACGTTACCTCTAACGATTCCAGTAATGTCTCTTGCTTCTCAAGAGTTTTACGAAAAAGACCCTCTAACTCATTCGTTTTATTCTCATAGTCACCTATTTTTTCTTCAAGAAAGTTCAATTGTTCATGTATAATTCTAACATTAAAAGGAAACCCTACAACAGTATTCACATATCCAACACCTTCCCCTGAAAAAGAATCCCACGCTCTTCCAATAATAGAATTTATGTGGTCAACGCCTATTAAATGTGACGAAACTGCATATGCAGACCCATCACCCAGCCCTGATGCTACAAGAATATCTCCCTTATTAACAACACCATAAACTTTTACTGGAACCTGGCCAAGAAAAGCTACTAAAGAATATAAATGTTGAAGATCATCTCCAGGCCAATTCCCTATAATAATGGGAGAGCTCGATAACACCATAACATGATCCGCACCTTTTGTTTCAAGAGAAACTTTTCCTCCAAATATCCCGACGACATCCCCAGCATTCATAATCTCTTGAGGATTTTTCTTTTCCAAATATTCAGCATAATCTCTCTCTGGAGAAGAAAATTGAAGATGTCCATTCTCATTCCCTTCAATTGAACCTAATCTTTGAGGCACAGTTGACCCAGCACTTCTAAAAAGAAAAGAAATGTAATTACCCCCCTCTTCTGGTGAAAGGTTACTACTAAAAGTTAAAGCTAAAGCATTAGGAGCAGCTATAGCATAATCATTTAATGGAGGAAAAGGGTTTTCTGCAGAATAGCGGTCATTTCTTTCATAGAAACCTGCTGAGTTTTCACGAGTATTTTCAAACATAGAAATATAGTTAAATGGCAAATTACCGCTAACAGCTGCTCCACGCACATGCAACGCCGATTGCGGCAGCTTTACAGAATTAAAGTCATCTCCAATCCCTACAAAGCTAGCAACATTGGTTTTATCTGGATGTTTGAATGCTCCCACCATTAAAACAGACTGAAATTTATCATCTTTGTCACTACCAGACTCCCAAAAACCCGCCTCAAACCGAATATCTGTTGAGTCAGCTTTATCAAACAAATGAAGTTTCAAATGACTAGAAAATACTCTAGAATCTTTTATAAAATTAGGGTTCTCTCGAGTCATAGAAAAAAAATCTTTATTTTCCGAGCAATCAGACTCTGAAGATAACTCTGAATAGCAATTCCCTCCAGAAAAAAGCAATTCCCCAGGTTCAGCATCAACAGTTCCAGAAGCAGGAGTATACCCTCCAAGTCTAACATCAGAAAATCTAGTTTTTTTCGACATAACTTTATAAGTAGTAGCTCCCACCATATAATTTGAAACTGTTAATTGATCTTTTTCTATAAACTTATTAGCAGTTGAGCCTAATTCAGGATCTGAAAGATCATGTCCATCTGGATAGTCCGCATAATATCCACTTTCATCTGTAAAACAAATAGCTCTCTGAGCCTCATTGGGAACAGCAATCAAAGCACCTACTGCAGTATAACACTGGTACGAATCAGCCCCATCTGCACCAGCTTGATACACATTATTAGTCACACCCGCCTCATATTTCCCTCCAATAAGCAACGTAGCATTAAACATGCCATTATCATTAGCAAAATGGTTAGATGAGGCCATCACATTAATTCCTACTCGTCCAATATTAGCCCCTTCTCTATACAAAGGATACGTTCCTGTAGATATAGCCAAAGGAATCATTTTCCCTGCTTTCAGAGACACAGCATGATTCATTGCCCTCCTATTGGCAGTTAACGTAAAATGATACACTTCTTGATTAAGATAAGCACTTAACACCGAAAGAATATTTCTTGAGGAAATACCCTCTACAAAATTACCAACATTATTGTCTTCCCACAAATTTTCTAATTGTTCTAGCGTCGTATTAGGGGAAGGAGTATGGAGAAATCTATACTTTCCTTTATGTGGTAATATTAAAATTTCTTTTACAATATTCTTCGCTGCCAAATAATCCATAATTGCAGAAGATGTATCGACATTATCATCCCTTAAAATATTCATAAACGCATACTTATCTATCTTTAACATTAGATCATTGGCAACTCTATTTGCAGTAATAGTATTAGTAGCCCCCTGTGCATTTTCAGCATCAATTATGGACCTAAATTCTGATTGTCCAGAATACTGTAAAATCAATGCATTCTTATCTATGTCATCCACCTGCGTTTGCGCACCAAATGTAAACGCATCCACCGCTCCATTTTCAAAGGCAAAAAAAGATGTCCCTGGTTTAGGATGTTTTTCAGGAAAAATATTTAAAGGATAGTCATAGCGAATATTGTCCTGACATAGCAACGTATTCGTAGTAACAAAAATAGTAGTTGAAGGATCGCCATCACGATTTGGAGCTGGTTGCTGAGCAAAACACTCTTTAACATATCTATTAGTACTTACATGAAATGAAACATCATTATTATAATTTAAATAAGTTCCTAAGTCTCCCCCATTTGTTAAGTCAATCACAACTTTTGCATCTACAATGTTATCTTTAAAGCCTTTAAAAACAGCCGCATAAGCACCTGACCCCTGCTGTTCAAATACCTCCATATCAGAAACATCCACATACACACCATACAATGCCTGTGCAGTTTTAACCCCTGATTTAAAATCCGATGCGTTTAAAACGTCCTCTATATCAATATAAAATCCATAAATATTTTGATTTGAATCTTCCGTAAGTGTTGAATCTATCGAAAACCCTGAAAAAGCCTCTTCTAGTCTATAATTATGAGAAACTGTAATATTTTGTGTTATATTTTGCGAACGATCCCAATGAGCATAATTAAAATCATTTGGATTTCCACTTTCTCTAAAATAAAAATAAGATTGTTCATAGGTCATCGCAGGACCAGAATTTGGAAAATTTATGGGCTGATAGTGAAAAGGTGAAAGCTTATCAGTAACAACATGCTTATCTATAATATTAATACTAGGAACAGTGACCGTATTCGTTTTACTTAAAGATTCCGCCTTTAACTTTCCTTTAATATGAAAATCTCCCGAAGGAACATCTGTTCCAATTCCCACTCTAGAGTCAGCCCCGACAAAAAGAACATTCTCACCAATCTTTAAAAAATTATCCGTTTCACTGATACGATCCACAAATAACTTGGCCTTAGAATCTCTACTCATCAAAGACACCGTTAAATTATGTGTAGGCCTTCCCCCAAAATCAGGCAAATTCTTTTTAACCGTCATCAACTCTTGATTATCTTTTCTGATAGAAAACATGTCCCCAAAAAACACCAACCCTGATGGAGAGGAGAATGCTTGAGTTGAGTTATTTTTGGCTGTTTGCCATGCATCATAAAGATCTTTCAGTCCAGCAGCTTCCATTATTCCTTGTTCAATGGTCGCAACATCATTACTATCCGAGACCTTCCATACAAGTGTCCCCGTAAAGGTTTGCCCCCCATGGCTATTTGCTTTTGTCGCAACAGTTCCTACACCAAAAGTTATGCTTGCAGTGTCTCCCCCGCTAGGCACGGCCGTATTCATAATATTACCACTTGCAACATAAGCATCCAATATTGCTAGACACATGATAAAATTAGCGTTATCCGTACCAAGACCAAATACTGTTGATAGACTAGTCATCACCAAAGTATATTGATCCTTAAATCCAGTGACAGCAGTATCACACTTACTCTTAAAATTATCTTTTGCGTCTTCTTCTGCTTCTTCTAAATCTCGACACGCTCTTGAATTACAATCAGACTCTATGAACGGAGCAAGAATAAGCCCTGAGCTCACATCAGACGTATGGTGTCTCACATGAAGACCTGGGTCACCTGCATCAAAGGCTGTCAACGTATCTCCGATCCCTATTTTACCTCTAATAGCTAACTGTATTGATTCCGTAACGCCCCTCACCCCAGCAGAGCTTGCTTTAGGGCTACTATTTCCAAAATTAGGAGAATCATAATTCCCCACAGATAAAAATCCATCTCTTAACTTCAGAGGGTCTCCCCCCGCATTCGACACAACATTCAGAAGAGACTGATGAGCCTCTGCTTCTGGAACAAAAACATCCAAAAGAGCCGTAGGAGAGGAGTTCATTATTGAAAACCTAGAATTAATATAAAACACATCACTAACATTCAACTGAGCCTGATTTGTTTCAAGCGAACTTACATGAAAGTCATAAGCAGGATTAGCCTCCCCCATTGACACTTTTCGAGAAGCCCCCCCCCTCTGGATCAAACACCCCAAGAATGAGTTCATCCGTCTTCGAATACACCTTCATTAATGACGAATTATCACTCGCTATAGCCACCAAACCGACTGTCGTATTATCTGTCCCAATTCCAATACGAAAATTAGGTGAAGAGGTGATTAATAACGAAGGATTATCCAAGTCTCCCACTAAGAAATCTCCCATATATCCCTTATGATTACTAGACACATACACTTCCGCACCTGCATTACGCCCCAAATAATCACTATGCTCATAATTTCCTGAAGATAAAATTGCAAATTCACCTCCTACAAATGTTGCCGCATACTTATTAGATGAAACTTCTTGAGAATTGTCATAATCAATAGCTTGTTGATAGAAAGCTGTCTCCAACTCAGACATATCTACAATCAACCCGATAACATTATCCTCAACATTTTCATTAGATGTAACCTTGATTCTAAGACCAGAAAACTCATTTGAATGAGATGTTGATTCACGATTTAAAAAATCTAATTTAATACTCTGCAAAACATAATCTTCTTCAATGGTATACCCTTGAGTCACTATCGAATCCATAATAAAGTTCCCAGATACATTCAAAAATTCAAAATCAGAAACTTCAGAAACCGTAAATAACGGTGTCGATTGAAATTTTTTAGCAACAACAAACGGAATCCCTCCCTTAACATTAGAAGAAACTCCACTAGAGAAATCAACCGATTTAAATAATAAGTAATCTGTATCATCAATATACAATGAGTTTCTGCCTACTAAAGACGTTATAGATTCATTAGGAGACGTGAAATACATTGTGTCCATCTCTCCAACACTCCAAGTAGAGACTTCAGAAGAAACATCCAACGACTTAAGAAAAGAAATATGAGTTAAACCCAAATCAGTAGAGTCATTTAAAGAAATATCCTTAACATTAAAATCAAAATCTCCACCTTGATTATTATGATCAAAATTCTTAACAAAAACACCTTCTATTGAATTCTGAGAAACTACAAAAGAATTATCCAGATTTACTGCAGGATTCCAACTTCCTCCAATATTTAAAGTAGCACCCTCTTTAATACTGAACATATCCGCCTTAAGCGAATTTAAGGTAACACTACTACTATTTAAAATAGCTTCTTTAAAGTCAAACGTAACAGGAGATTCTCTAAAAGTAAGAAGAGAATTTACAGTTACAAATCCCCTCCCAGTAAGTGTTAGATCCTTCATTCTAGCATCATCAATAACCGTTAATGAATTAACAGTCACACTCTGAAAATTATCAAAATCTGGCTCAACATCCAAATCAAGGTCTACAGCTTGAATAGTCCCATTAACATCTAAACGATATTCCGGAGTATCCGTATTAATCCCAACATTCCCTGTTATAAATATAATAGACTTCGCATTGGCTATATCTGCATTAATTGACACCCCAACCGCAATCGCATTATCTGCTAAACGTAATGTAGACAAATCTACATCTACTCCCTTTAACAAGGGTCCATCAAAATAATCAAATGACGTATTAGAACTAATGACAATATCCATCCCTAAAAAATCATAGGTAACATCAGAAGTTCTATTCACTATAAACATATCCAGCTCTTTGCGCACACGAGAAACCGAAGAAGCATCTTCATCTAATGTATCTCCTATATGCAACAAAGCTAACGGATTACTAACATGGACCCCAACAAAATTTGTTAATTCATCAATACGAAAAACAGAATCATTTGAAAAATTAAATGATGATGAATCTGTTATACTAAATTCATTGACATTTAACGTAGTCGCTTTAAGATTTCCCTGAATATTCAAAGACACATTTAATAAATCTGTCCCAATCCCTAATCCATTATTAAAAATAAGCAACTTATTTTGACCAGCACCATCTAACACCAATGGTTCAACCTCACTATCATCTACAATGTACAAAGCAGCTTTTGGAACCGATTCATCACTATTAACACCTATAGATTTTGTAGAAACAACAAAAGCGTGCCCCGAATTTGAGCTTACAATAACGCTTGGAATCAATAAATCATACGCAATCTGATTATCAACAAAAACTATTGAGTCAGAAGATGCTGAACTCATGTCTGAAGATGTAATTAAAAATTCACCTCCATTAAATAAAGCAGCATACTTATTACTCGAGTACTCAAACGTTGATGAATCAATGAACTCATTATATGTCGAGACTAAATCCCTCATATCAACCCCAATCCCAACAAAATTCTGATTTTTAATAGCCTCATTTTTTGTTGCCGAAATATCAATATCTAAACCTATTAAACCAGAAGACACCTGAGATCTTTTTTCAACAGCTAAATGTATTCGATTAAAAACTGTACTCCCAATATTACGAGAAACAAAGGACTCCAAAACAATGGATGAGCTTACCGATGTCTCTGTTTTAAAAGAAATCGTAGCTATAGTTTGATCTACATTAGACGTAGTGCTCAAAGGAAAAGACTTTAAGTAACTGTCTTCATCATAATAAGAAAATGTATAATCATTTTTTTGAAATGAACTAATCAAATTAGAAGAAACCGACTTCCCATCAATATGTTTAAAGAAATAAAAACCCTCCGGGGCAACAGCCGTATTTTGCAAATAATATAATGACACCCCTGACGGCATAACTATAGCATTATTAACTGTTGGAAATGTTATTGGGAAATTAGAGGTCACTCTCTTCCCAAAATTCGCCGTAACTATCAATGATACTGTTGGGGAAACTCTAGAACTCGAAATAAAAAACAAGTCAGACACATTTACAGTAGGAACTGTTACATCACTGGAAAACCGGCCATCTCCTACAACACTTAAACGTTCCAATGGCGTCTTATCAAGAATACCTAAATTTCCAATTGAGGACAGTGTAACATTCTGAGTAAGCCCTACAAATACAATATCAGCAGCAGAATTCTTACGATCTGCAGGAACAACAACCGTTTGCTTTGCAAGTATTGCCAACGGTGGAAAGCTTTCTCCTGTTAAAAAAGAAACCCCAATATAACTTCCTACACTATTTAATCCTGAAAATAACCGTGCAGCATTCCAAGTATAGTTATCTGCTGCATCAAAACTATCGCTAACTGGATCAACAAAAAAAGCATGATCAACAAAAAGATCTTGATTTCTATTATTTAGAAAAACACTCCCATTAGAATGTACCTCCAACTCATTAACATTTAATGAAACACTTTGAATATTTTTTTCAACTATAAATGTTTTAGACACAAATGGAGACGACAAAGCTACCACCCTATCAACACGACTATCCTCATACTCCCCGCCTAACAATACATCTGCATTTCCTGAAACGACCTTTAACTCAGAGTTAACTACTAATTGATCTCTAATAAAAACATCCGCATTAACCGTAACAATACGATTAATAGTCACATTTCTACTAAGATCTAAGGATAATAAAGGGCTCTTAAAATAATCCGCACCTAACTCTTCATATTTAAGGTTGAAAACATAAAGATTATTCATCGTTGCAACACCAATAATACTAGCACCGTCTCTTACTGTTAAATGATCAAAAACACCTGCTTCAGGGATTGACGTAACATTCAAAAAGTCAGAATTTTTGGCCCTTAAACTTCCTTCTATAACCAAATCAAACCCTAAATCAGGGCTTGTAGTTCCTACGCCTACAATTCCATTCAGAAATACTGCAGCATTCGGAGTAGGCATAAACCCTGAATAGACCAAACGGTTAACAGAGGAAGCTCGGGAAAACAATCCATAGACATCTGGGGCATCTGTTGAACTAGCGCTTAATCCAGTCATATCTAAATCAACCCCTTTAACCGTATTCTCTTCAGAAGAACCAGGGTAAGCTCCAAAATAATTAAAATCTCCCTCAGTTTGAATAAAAATTTGCTGTAAAGATAAATTCTCTTCTAAATCTAAATCAGCACCTTCTTTCTCTACAAGAAGATTATAATGTTTAAATTCAAATTCAGTAGACCCATATCTATCAAAATTCTTATAAAAAACAACATCAACATTGTCTTTATCTTCTAATGTTCCAAAACCCACAAAACCACTTTGATCAACTATAAATTTATTATCTTTTTGAAAAAAAGAGCCTGACTCAATATATCCAAGGTTAGAATCAAAAGAATGTATATCTCCAAAGACAATTAAATCCGAATCAAATTGTGATAACGATGTTACATCGTTAGGCCCCCCAATACCCACCTTTTGATCATAGACTCTAAATCCTATTGTCACATTTAAAGAACTAACCATTAATCGTTCTGAAATAAAAAAACTACTTGCCTTAACTCCACCGTCAACATTCAACAAGTATGCTTCCGGATTCAATGTAAAATAATCTAAATTACGATTAGATTCGCCACCAATAGATACATCTCCCATAAAAATTGCAGGGTACTTAAACCCAGTTGTATCTGGTCCCGCATCTTGAACATTCAAATCAGAAAGAGAAACATAAGTTCCAACAAGAGTCGCTCCATTAACTAATGACTTTTGCGCACCATTTTCATCAATATTATCTAAAGAGACATCAATCCCTTTTAGCGTCCCGTTTGACGTAACTACACGCATATTTAAAGTAACATAAGAGTAAGAAAAAGAATCATCATAATAAGTCCCGGAATCTAAATAATCAATAGAAGCATCCCCCTTAAAAGCAACACTACTATCTTCAAACAACAAAAATGACGTTTCTACCTTAGAATTAGAATGAATAAATTCATAATCTAACGCCAATTTACCATTTATCGAAACTGTAGAAGATAACGTAACAGATACATCCTGATTAATAACCCAATTGGGATCTTGATACTCCCACAATTCAGGAGGATCTATAGGATTAAAAAGCATATCATCATGAAGTTTAAACAACATATCTGCCTTCTGAGATATAAAAGTCGTATTCTCTTTCCAGCCTGTGAAAGATCCACTTCTAGCAGCTCCTCTAGCTAAAACTTTTGAAATACTTGCTTCATTTCCATTCCCTAAATCTAAAATCAAAACATCATTACGTACAAATAAAGGAAGTTCCTGACGTCCTGACGCAAACTTCAACATTTGATTTTTTTCCGTCCCTTCTAAAATTAATTCATCGACAATCAATTGCGAAGAAATGTTAATAACATCAGAAGTCAAGTTACCTGAAACAACAAGATCCGGATACCCCAAAATATATGAATTATAAGAAGAAATCATAGGATCTGTTCCAATATGAACCTTAGTCCCATCATTCAAATAAGGATTATTGCCTTGATAACTCCATGGCAACCCACTTTCTGAAACTTTAATATAGCTATTCGAAGTAGCAGAATAAACAAAAAACTGTTTCGTCGCTAAATATGGTGTCATAAAAAGCTCTATCCCATTATCAGTTGCCACCATTAAAGAATCCAGCGCAACATTACCAGATACAAATAAATCCGCTCCTTCACTAACACCACCAATTCCCACTCCAAAACTACTTACAGAAAATTCCGGATTACTAGCAAAATTTTCAGGAGTAGCCAATTTAAATGACGAGGAATCACCCTTTTTCATACCCATGAAAAAATAATCAAAACCATCCAAATCAAATGTAATTTTAGGATCATTAGTTGGAGATGATTGTCCTCCCACTTCTTTGGGAAATTCAGAGGATAGGTAAAGAAGCGTTTCAGGATTATTAGATCCAATACCCACATTCCCCGAAACAAAATAAATAGAACTAGGAATACTAGAGTTAATCTTAAACGATGTTGTCGCCGCTTCAGCAGAAAGTTCTTCTCCTGTACTACTGTCAACAAAACCTCCTCCTACAAGTGCACCAAAAACAGTTAATTTAAAGTCTTGAGAGATGTCAGAATCCGAGTCTTCCACAGGATTAAACTCAGACTCAACTCCAATATAAGCATTTCCAGTAACATCAAAAACTAAACTTGGGTTACGACCTTCTAATGGAACTTTGACTCCTGGACTCAAATCAATTGTTTCATCATTATCTCCTATAAAAATACTATATGGAATAAACAACCCCGATTCCCCTTCAGATAAAGAAGATAAAGAAGTAGAAGGATTTAAAATCAAAAGATCTGCCTGGACCTGACTGCTTCCTCTAGAAGATTCAAAAACCCCCATATTCCCCGAAACATTTAAATCCGCATCTCTTAAAGAAGAATGATCAAACCCAACTCCCATACTCAAATTATTATTAACAGAAAAAACAGGTTTGTCCTCATAAGACGTTGCCAGAAAAATATTTTGATTTATATTAGCTGTAATCACAGATATGATAGATTCCATTGAAACACCTAAACTGCGAATAGATAAAGGAAGTGTATAGTTTCTTTGAAAATCAGAAACTGTATAAAACTTATCTTTATCAAAAGCATTTAAATCAAACCCAGAAATGTTATTCAAGTTAGCACTAACTATTTGAAAAATTTGTGGAAACAAATCTGTATTCAAATAATTATTATATACTCCCCCACCATAATATTGATCATCTGGAAAGTGATTTTTAAGAACTTTTAAAACTCTATTGTATGTAATAGAGATATTTCCTCCTACAAAATTTTTGGAAGCAAGAAGTTCACAATTCTTAATCGGATCACTAAGAGCTGGATTTGAGTTAATATAACTCTGTACTTTATTAATATCTGCAACAATCATAGAATTCAAATCATTTAAAGTAAAACCTCCATGTGCATCTGCATCAATAACTAAAGAAGACGTAAAACTTGACACATTTACTGGAGCATTTGCTGGACTAAAAAAAGTAGAGAAGCCTCCCCGTGTTGTACACTCTTTTACCAAAGAACCATCTACACTTTCATCCGCATAATTATTCTGAGAATCTAACAAATTAGCTAAGTCCGTATTAACTAAATTCATCACATTTTTACCATGTCTCTTCAACACATTTTTTTGATACATCAAAAACTGCTTATGTACTACAAAACTAGAAAATCCTGGGACAGAAACTCCGGATCCAGTAACATACGATTTAGCTGTATCGTAAGTATACTGACGTTTCCAGTTATCAGACGGAACAACATATTCAATAAGATCCATAGGAATAGAACTGACACTATTATGTTTAGCTAAAGAAATGAGATCTTCAAATACTTCAGACGCATTGAAAGATACAATAAAGCTATTAATTGAATTCATATCTTCAGAATAAGTTATTGAATAATACTCTTTAAACTTCTGTTCAAAAGGAACTCTAAGAAAACCAAATTGACTAGGTCTAATCGATATAATATTGTTTGAAACCAAATCATCAAACACTACTATTGCATCTGAACTTGTGATATTCATTTCTTGCTCAAACAAGGTAAACGTAATTGGAATAGCTTGAATAGCAAGAATAGAATCATAATCGGAAGTGTTTACCCCCATTGAAAGAACGTCACCCTGAGCCGACCCTATTAAAAATTGTCTAGGAACAGTAGATGCAAAAGGAGTAAAACTATCTTCATCAAATGAATACCTTAAATCTCTTGCAAAAGAAAAAACAAAAGACCCATCATAAGGAACACTTGCTCCCCTCCCAAAAGCTCCCGAAAAATAACCGTCAACACGATTCGAGTTCCCATTATAAAGAGTTGAGTATGCTCCCTCTAAATTATTTTTTCTCCCAGCTAAAACAGAAGAAAAGTTTCCTGGAGAAACGTTTAACTCCCCTAAGCCTACCGAGTATATTCCTACATTATCCAAACTCCACTCATCTAACTCTGCTCTACCTTTTCGAACAGATCCATTATATGTATTAAAAAACAATCTATTCCCCGGTTGCTGAAAAACAGAAACATTTTCTGTCACAAAAGTATCATCAAAAAAGCTAAAGTCCCCCTCCAAAAGAAGTCCTTTCTCCCCAAATATATGTAAATTAGCACGAGCATCATCATTTCCAATAGAAAGATGATTCTTCTTAATAATAAACAAAGGAGCCACAGAGCCAAGATGTTCAGATTGTTCTATCCTAAATTGGTTTTCATCATCAGAGTCAATTCCCAATGTATAAACAGTATCCGGACTCCCTCTTGATCGAAACGTAATAGCAGGGTCTTTCGTAGGTATCGACGAATCTAATTCTCTATATGGAGAAGATATTTCAAGATTTGATGAAGGATTAAATTGACCAATTGAAACATACCCATCATCAAAATATATACTCCCAGCAGTTTTTGTAAGCGAATCATAATTCATCAAAAAAAGCTCCCCAAGAGAAACTCTCAACTCTATAGGAGCTCCATCCAAAAAATATCGAGTTGCATTTAATTCTCCTTTAACTGAAAAATGATCATCTTCACTTAAAAGAGTTAAATTCCCAATACTAACATCTCCTTTTGAATTAATTGAAACAATTACATCCCCATTCTTACTAGAAATATCTATCACCTGATATATATCTTCCCCCTCAGAAAAAAGAAACTCCATCATACTATCTGAAAAAAAGCTTAATGATGAAGATAAAGAGAAGTCTGAAAATAATCCTAGAGTAATATCAGAACTTCCGCCTAATTCCAATGCCTCTTCAAAAAAACTAAGTTGCCCTTTAGCTCCACTGGCCTGAATTCCATTTAGAGGACTATGAACTATAGTACTATTACGTGTAACAATCCCAAAAAAATTATCTTGGGAAGAACCCTTTTCATAATAAATAGTTCCAGAACGAATACTATTTGGAGCAGAAGGTCTAAGACGAATCCCCCCATTAACTTTCAATTTATTGTCAGAAAAAGAATCATAAATTCCAACACCTCCTGCCCCGGTATAAGACAATACATCACCTGCTTCAACCCAATCTTGTAAAGCCGTCAAGCGACTATTGTCCATTAACAGTACATTGGAACTGATTGCTCCACTAACATCTAAAGTAAACCTAGGAGGACTTAGATAATTAATCCCTACAGAATTTATATCACTTCTAGTGTAAACAATCCCATTGCCCCCCCCCCTATTCGTTGATGGAATCCAAGATAGAGAGTCTTTAAAATCAACCCCATCCCTAAATAAATCTGTAACATTTACGGAAACACCTTCTAAGTCCATAGCATAAAACGAACTAAACCTTCCTTCACCTCTAAAATAAGGCAATCTGTCTGGAACCACTAAAAAATCACCAAAATCTATCTCAGCATTCACAGTAATGGTATTAGTGAAAATAGTATCTCTACCCAATGTTTCAGCTTTCGGATATAACACATTCTCTGAACGATGAGCTCTTAACGCATAAGCTGAAGAAAAAAACTTCATTCTTTGACTTAAACCTTCCCCCACTATTTCGATATCAACAAACACATTAGGGGAAGAAAATCGATCTTTATTAATATTATAAAGAAAAATTTCTGAAAAACCATTATTAAATTGAGTACTCGTACTAATTAAAGAAGCACTCTCTGTAACAATTAAAGGTTGAGCAGCTCCTACATTATCTGTAGATTTAAACTCCAGCTCAACAGTATACGTACCATCATCAAGATTTTCAAAATAAGGCTGAATTATAATATCCCCAATGTCAGCAAAAACTGCAGATACAGTATACAAGAAGACCACTATAATAAAAAAAGCCCTTTTAACCATTTGTTATTTTCTCTCAATCAAAATGAATACCCCGCTGAAAAATAATGCTTATTTTCAAACTCTATATGATCACTTTTCTCATAAGCATAATCAAAGTTAACTCCCACTAAATCCAAAGCAAATCCCAAAGAAAAAGAATTCTTGCTTTCTTTTCTTAGTTCCCCTTCTTCATAAAACATAAACGGAAATCGTTTAAATCCTCCAGAAAAAGAGACGAAAGGAAGAAAACGCGGAGCGTACTCAATAGCAATAGCTTTGTGAACCCCTCGATCTAACTCCATCGTGGTTTTAATCTGTCCATATACATTAAAATTCCTTAATCTATATTGTAACGAATAAATGGTCTCAAAGGAAAGCTTTTCTGTCTGCCCATCACTACTATTAGATCCTTCCTCTGTATCTGAAAACGTAACATCATTAGAATCAATCACATTTCTAAATAAAATTGCAAACTCAAATTGAGTTGAATTAAATATAAATCCTAAATCGCCATTAACCCCTTCTGCCTTAACTGTATCAAACTCAGAATAATAATAAGACGTTGAGATTCCAATATGAATATGTTCAGATCGCGAAAACTGATACGCTAATTTCAACAAAGAATTTTGATACCCAAAGTAACTATCAATTTCATAAATAGTTTTATCAAAGAGCTCACGTTTTCTTGACTTTATAATATCTTCAACTCCTACATTCATAAACCCAATCCCTACAACCCCTATTGGTAGTCTAAAAGCTGCCGCTCCATTTTGATATTTAACCTCTTCCATCAATGTAGTAGTAAAAAAAGATGAAGAAAATCGTGATACATTATAAAGCGCCGCTGGGTTTTCAAAAACAGAATCTGCACGTTTACTCATCCCCTCTATGCCGGCTAAGCGAACCATTCTTGCGGATGATCCGATTTTAGATGCAGAAAAAAAAGTAACATCCTGACTAAACAACGACGTAGAAAACAGCAATAGACTTAACATAACACTATAAAACTTCATGGTTTCACCACCATTTTTCCTTTACTAAGAACCTTACCTGAATGAATAAACACAATAAAATAAACACCCGATGACAAAATAATCCCTCCTAAAGATTCTCTATTTACTTCCAATCTATTCTCTCCCCTTCTAGCACCAACAGCCCCCTTTAAAAAAGTTTGTTTAAACACTCTTTGAGCAAGCATGTTATAAATATGAATTTCCATATCAAAATCCTTAGATAATTCATAAGACAAAACAGCTCCTTCAAATGTAGATTGACGAAAAGGGTTAGGAAACACTAGAGGAGTATTAATAACCGCAGGTTCAATATGACTATCATCTTCTTCTAAATCAAGTAATTCCCCAAAATTAGATCCTGTATTAGCTGCTGTTTTAAACGCTACATCAAGAATCATCAAACTGTCTTGAGTATTATTAATATTAGTTTTTTGAGAATAAAAATCCACTTCATCAAAATATGCAGTCAATCCATTTGCTAACCCTGACAATTTATTAAAAAATGTTTTTTCAGAAACCAAAGAATCCGCAAAAACAGGCTCAAATAAAGTCATCATTGAAAAAGAAATGACCAATAATAATTTAAAACATCCTAATATGTTGCACTCAATTTTGTTATCCACATTAAAGATAACGACAAAAGAAATACAAAACTTGTAAAAAGGAAATAATAAAACCTTCATTACTCATATTTCACAAAAACATAAAAAGAAATCGAGGCCTTAACTCTATCTTAACAAAAGCAAACGAACTAATTAACTAAAAAACAAAAACCCCATAATATACACGTTTTAAAAACTCAAACATAACTAACTCTATCATTTGAGGAGTTTTCCACCAGCGAGAGTAATCAATTCCATCTTCAGAGCCTACAACATAAACATCAAGAGTTGAAAAATATGTAGAAAATACTTTATACGCTCTTTGAGTATGAAACTTAGACGTGACAATACAAATGGACCGAATCTCATTCTGTTCAAAAATGGGTTTTAAATTCACCGCATGATCAGAGGTAGAGTAAGAGTTTTCTTCTAAAATCACCCTCGCCGAAGAAAGCCCTCTAGACTCTGCATAATCTCTCATTAACTGCGGCACAGATTTTAGATAAAAAAGATTTCCAGTAAAAATTATAGTAGAAGATACTCCCTGCTTAAACATATCAACACCCAAGTCAACTCTTGAGCCAGTCCCCCCTGATAAAACAACAAGAGCATCTACTTTAGAAAGAGGCTTCCTTTCATATTCTAAAAAAAGATGAATACTATGAAAAAAGAAATAAATACAAAAAGAAAAGATAAGTATAAAAGAAAAAAATACTCGAACCATAATCTCAGGTTACTCCATTTCAACTCCATAATCCAGCAACACGTATAACGCTACACTAATGATAAAGATTATATTAAAATAAACACTAATTATGGAAAGTAACAAATCCCTCTTAGAAAAGAATGCGAATGAACTAAGTCAAAAAATAAAAACAATTGCATCTCTACACAACATAACAAAAGACCTTAAAATTTGTATTGCATCAAAGTATGCATCCATTGAAGATATACAAACTCTTCACGAATATGGATATACCATTTTCGGAGAAAACAAAGTTCAAGATGCATTAAAAAAGATAGACTCTCTTCAGCATTTAAAAAAAATCCAATGGCACTTCATTGGACACTTACAAAAAAACAAAGTTAAAAAAGTAGTCGAAAACTTTGACACTATTCAATCTGTAGACAGCATAGACTTATTAGAAATAATAAACAAAAAATGCATAGATTTAAACAAAAAGATCACATGTTTTTTACAAATAAATACAGCAAACGACGAAAAAAAACACGGATTTAAGTACGAAACTCTACTAGAAAAAAAAGAAAAAATTTTTTCTTTTTCAAATATCCATATTAAGGGTATAATGTTAATAGCTCCGTATAGTGAAGATAAAAAAAAGTTAAAAAATATTTTTGACAAAACATACTTACTATTTGAGACGCTAAAAAATGAATTTAATATTAGTGAATTAAGTATGGGAATGAGCTCTGATTTTGAAACAGCAATTCCATCTGGATCCACTATGATCAGAATTGGAAGAACGTTATTTCAAGGGGCAAAAGGAGAGTAACATGGCTTCAGTAATAAACGAAATAAAAGATTTTTTTGGCTTTGCAGAAAATAGTGCTTCTGAAAATCCTGACGTAGATACCTCATTAAACATAAAACCTTTCAAGGGATCCTTGATAAACTCTAATAATGCACGACCATTTGCCTCTTCTGAAATCAAAATAAACGAACCAAGAGTTTACGAAGATTCATTAAATATCGCAGCACATCTAAGGGAAAACAAACCCGTTATTGTTAATTTAAAATATCTCGACAAACAATCCGGAAAACGTCTAATAGATTTCATTTGTGGAACAGCCTATGCCATTAATGGTCACATGATGAAAATTGGAGAAAACATTTTCTTATTTACTCCTGCAAACATTCTCATAGCCAATACAAATGAAAAAACAACCCTTGAACAGGGAATTGAGAATTCTGAAAAAGACATATTTTTCAACAAAATATCAACTGGATAATGCTCCCATTAAAAAAATTACTCGAAACAGTAAGAACGCTGAGAAGTCCAAACGGTTGCCCTTGGGATAGAGAACAAACATTTCAATCCCTAATCCCCTGCCTTATAGAAGAAGCCTACGAATTAAGCGAAGCCTTAGAAAATAATTGCAAAGAAAACATGCTCGAGGAATGCGGAGATGTTTTACTGCAAGTCGTCATGATATCCATACTAGCAGAAGAAAAAAACTACTTCAGCCTAGATGATATTGCCACATGTGTTAACCAAAAAATGATACGAAGACACCCTCATGTCTTTGGCGATAAAAAAGCAAGTTCTGTTAATGACGTCCTGAAAAATTGGGAGGATATTAAAAAAATCGAAAAAAATGAAACATCTGCAATGAGCAACATTCCAAAATTACCTGCACTAATGAAAGCCACAAAGATTCAAAAAAAAGCATCCAAAACAGGATTTGACTGGCCAGACAAAGAAGGCCCCCTCTTAAAACTTGATGAAGAAATACAAGAGTTCAAAAAAGCCTACTCCCAAAATAATAACGAAAACATTATCGACGAAGCAGGAGATATTCTATTCTCACTCGTTAACTGCTTAAGAAAACTACATATAAACCCTGAAGAAGCACTTCAAAAAGCAAATCAAAAATTTATTAATAGATTCCAAGAAATGGAAAAAACATCAAAAGATTTCAAGAATTTAACCTTAGAAGAAAAAGAAAATCTATGGCAAGAAACAAAAAAAAAATCCCCCTCAAAGCATTAACAACACTCAAATAACACCTTCCCTTTTCTCCCTCCCCTAAGCTGAGCACCTATTGCATTTTCATACTGATTCAAAGGAAATATGTCATAAATAGGAATCTCAAAAAAAGAAGGCATTAACTCAAACAAAGACTTAAAAACCGATTTAACATCATCCATAGACGTTTCATTAATCCATCTAGATCTATTAAATCCCGTACAATTAATATTTTGGAAAATTAACAAAGCATTCCCCAAAGAAACAGGCTCTTTGGACATAGCTCCATAGGTTACCATTGTTCCATAAGGGGCCAAACATTTTGCAATCTCTCTAGAAGACGATCCCCCTACCCCATTCAACGCTAATTTACACTGCCCCTTTTGAACAATATTAGCTGAAAACCTATCTTTTTCCACAATCACACTATCTGCTCCAATACCTTTTAATTCTCCCACTACATCAGAAGACCTTACCGTATTTATCGTCTTCACCCCCATTAATTTAGCAAGATGAATCACCCATCTACCTACAGATGAATTAGCTAAATTCTGAATAATCACATCCCCCGGTTTCAAGGACACAAACTGTGTAAGCAATAAATATGCAGTAACAGGATTTACAGAAAGCATGCTAGCTTGTTCCAAAGAAAAGAATTCTGGGAATGGAATACAATAATCTTCTAAGATAACCATTTCTTGTTTCCAAAAACCCTCCCAACTATCTTGATTTTGAAACGGACAAATGACAAAGTCTCCAACACATAACTGCGTCACAGATCTCCCGCACTCGATCACCTCAGCAACCCCTTCATTTCCACAAACAAAAGGTAACTCTGGTTGAAGCAGATATTTTCCTTCCATCATATTGATATCAGCCGGATTAATAGGTGAGAAATGAATTTTTAGCCTAACACAATGGTCTAAGCACTTAGTGGAAGATATTTTTTCATAGCTTATATTATGAGGGAAATCGCTATAGTTAGAACAGGTTAATCCCGACATTTATACCTGAAAAGACTCCATATCACCAAAACATTCATAAAGAGAATAAACACGAGACAAAAAAGCCAAGCGATTATGTCGAAGGTTCTTATCCTCAACCATAACCATAACATCATCAAAATACAGATCCATTTTTTTAGAAAACCTTGCCAAATCATGACATTTTTCAGATAGATTTTGCTTGTGATGGTCTATATTTTGTAATAGCTCATAAGTCGTTTTTTCGATATCCAAATCAAAAAGCGCCTCATTGAGTTCCGCATCAGATTTAGCCCCCTTAACTAAGCGTCCAACACGAACTCCCGTATCCACACATACCTTAAATGCCTCTTGATGAGAGTTTCTATACCTATCAACAGCTTCAGCTAAAGAATAGGCATAATAGGCATCCGTCCCACAAGATAAAACAGACACCACCGTATCCGATCGAAACCCTTGATCTAATAAAAACTGTTTTAAACGCTGATTATAAAACCGCAATAGTTCATCTCGATGCTCTTTCGCACTACCCCATTCTCCGTACGCTAAATCAATGATAGAAGAAAACTGAACATGTAATTGCTGATCAATGACAATACGAATAATACTCAACATCGCACGCCGAATACCCCACGGATCTTTTGATCCTGTAGGAATAAATCCATTTTCAAAACATGCCACAATCGTATCCAATCGATCTGCAACACCTACAATACTACCTATTTTTGATGAAGGGAGAGAATCAGACTCAGAACGTGGATAATAATGCTCACGAATAGCAAGAACTACTTCCTCAGGCTCCCCATTTTTTTGAGCATAACAACTTCCCATTTCACCCTGCAAAGAAGGTAACTCCCCCACCATCAATGTCACTAGATCAGCCTTAGATAAATAACACGCTCTCTTAAGTATTTCGACATTTACATCCGAAAACTTAAACATATTTACTAAATGAAGAGAAACACCTTCCAAGCGCTTTACTTTATCAAAGATCGTCCCCATCCCTTTTTGAAACACAACTTTCTTAAGCTTAGATACATACCTATCCAAAGGCTGCTTTAGATCTTCTTCCCAAAAAAAAGAGGTATCTTCTAATCGTGCAACTAAAACACGTTCATTCCCTTTTAAAATAACATCTTTATTTTTTTTAGTAACCGATTCTGCCACCACAATAAACTTATTTACAAGTTTACCCTTTTTATAAATAGGAAAATATTTCTGATGTTTTTTCATACAAGCCACAAGCACTGAACTAGGAAGGTCTAAATATCGCTGATCAAAAGTCCCCTCTAAAACTGTGGGCCGCTCTGTTAAAAAAGAAACCTCATGTAAAAGATGACTATCAAAGTCATCTTGTCCTTTTTCATATAACACTTGCCTAATCATTTCCGCTCGTTTAGATGAAGAAACATCCACACAAACAGACTTTAAAAGAGACTCATAGGCATCGGAATCTGAAATAGAAATAGCTTCCCCACTACTTACATTCTGCTTATTTTTGCTTAAAAAACGATGACCAAAAGAAACTCTCCCCGATTTAACGCCAAAAAGAATGAGTGGCACTACTTTAGAATCCAATAAACTTACAACCCAATGAACAGGACGAATAAAAGGCCCTTGCCCATCACCCCAATTCATTGCAATTGGCAAAGGCAAATGAGTCACAATATCTTCTACACAATCTGAAATAACATCTAAGGAGGCTCGCCCTTTTTCCTTAAGCTCTACCATCACAACTTCTCGCCCTTTTGCATCCTTCCCAACCTTAAGATCATCAGGAGACCTCCCCGAACGCTTGGCAAAGCCAATTCCAGGAGGAAGCCATGTTCCATCTTCTGCTCTAGCTATAGAAAGAGGTGGCCCAAGTAGAGTTTCATGTTTATCTCCTTGTTTTTTCTTAACACCTTCAATACGAATAGTAAGTCGTCGATAGGTAGAAAAAACATACCCCTTATGCTTTTCTTCTAAAAGTCTTTCTCTACTAAAGGCATGCATAAGCTTGTCTTTTAAAAGATTAGAAAAATCTTCAATAAAACGAGCTGGAATTTCTTCACATCCAATTTCTAACAAATAATTAGGCATGAAACTTATCCTTTATATGACCACTCTTTTTCAAATATGCAGTAGCACAAGATTTGGCCAAATTTCTAATTTTAAGGATATAGGCCATTCGTTCCGTAACAGAAATAGCACCTCGTGCATCTAACAGATTAAAGGTATGCGAGCATTTCAAACAATATTCATAAGCAGGATATACCAATTCTTTTTTGGAAAGACGTTTAGACTCTCGTTCATACATTTCAAATAATACTAATAAATCAGGAATATTGGCCTCCTCAAAATTATAATGACACTGTTCAATTTCAAACGTTTTATAAATATCTGCATACACAACATCCTTGTTTTTATTAGACTGCCAGACAATATCAAACACAGAAGACTTATCTTGTATAAACATCGCCAAACGTTCCAAACCATAGGTGATTTCAACAGAAGTAGGCTTGCATTCATAGCCTCCACATTGTTGAAAATAGGTAAATTGAGTAACCTCCATTCCATCTAACCAAACTTCCCAGCCTAAGCCCCAAGCTCCCAATGTAGGAGACTCCCAATTATCCTCCACAAAGCGAATATCATGTTCATTGCTAAACACTCCAATAGCTTCCAAACTCTGAATATATAAATCTTGGATATTACTAGGAGATGGTTTTAAAATGACTTGATATTGAAAATAGTGTTGTAATCTATTTGGATTTTCAGCATAGCGGCCATCCGTAGGTCTTCTAGAAGGTTCGACATAAGCCACATTCCAATCATCAGGACCTAAAGCTCTCAAAAAAGTATGGGGACTCATGGTACCTGCACCCTTTTCTGTATCAAAAGGATGTAAAATAACACAGCCCTGTTCTGCCCAAAATTGATGTAACCGACAAATAATGTCTTGAAAAGAAAGCTTAGCCTTAGACATAGAACATATTATACCCGAAAATAAGTTTGTATTCTACGAAAGAAAGATCTCCATTCGCTAAAAAAAAGTGCCTTAGAAAAGTATGAATCTGAAGCCGGAACTTTACAGCTACACAACGTGTAATCCGAACACATTTTCAAAACACGTACAAAAGAATGGTGTTCAAAATAATGAATATCCTTTCTAAGTTCTTTTGAAATAGCCTTTTTATTATAATGCAAAACAAGCTTAATGTTTTTTTGAAGAGCAAACTCCACTAATTCAGGTAAATATGCAGCATTATTCATAGTTACACCAGTATGCAACTTAAAGTCAACATGGTCACTACGCAAATCGTCCACTTTTTTCAAGAAATCAGAAAAACTATGATCCCCTACTTGAAGTTGATAGTATTCAGACTCAAATGCAGGCACGTATATACACCATTCATTCACATAAGACTGAGCCTCTACTATTGATTCAACAGAGACCGAAGGAGAAACCCAGACCCTGACAAAACACCCCTCTTTATTCAAAAATCTAACTAAAGGTAAAAAAAACAAATTAAGACAAGGATCTCCTCCAAACACATTAAAAAATCGTGAAGATTTAAAATAAGAAAAAAAAGAACCATTAGAAAAAATCGTCTTCCATTTATCTAATGAAAAGATTTTATCAGAATCTAAAAAGCATCCAAAACATTGAGAATCACATTGAGCCGATAAAAAAATAGACTCTTGAGAATGAAACATTTATTCCCCAATAATTTTAACCAAAACTCTTTTAGGCCGTAAGCCATCAAATTCTCCATAGAAAATTTGCTCCCAAGGGCCAAAATCTAACTTCCCTTTTGTTACAGCAACCACCACTTCTCTCCCCATAATCGTTCTCTTTAAATGTGCATCAGCATTATCTTCATATGAATTATGCATATATTGAGAATATGGCTTTTCAGGAGCAAGTCGCTCTAACCACGTCTCAAAATCTTGGTGAAGCCCCGATTCATCATCATTAATAAATACACTAGCAGAAATATGCATTGCATTACATAAAAGCATCCCTTCAACTATACCACTTTCATCCAGTGCAGCTTGCACATCAGGAGTAATATTCATGAAAGCTCGCCGTGATGGGACATTAAAAATAAATTCTTTTCTAAAATTTTTCATAATTAAATAATATGTTTACATTATATCCATAAATAGATAACATACAACCATGTTCCATTACCAAGAAATAAAAGTAACAAAAGAAAACATTATGATCAACAAAAAGACTTTTGAAATGAATCTATTCACATATATCAATGATAAAAATTTAAATTCCACCATTCTAGAAAACACCACTAAACAGAAAACAATCATTACCATTGAATCTTCTCTAAAATACGAATCAACATTAATCTTAACGTATTTCAAAAACCATAAGATCAACATTTATATATTAAAAACATGTCAAAACGACATTATTTTCAAACAAAAAAAAGACATTCAAAACATTAACATCAGCATCTTTTTAACAGTCTCTTTACTCTATTTATTAACTCTAAACAAAATAGAATATTCAAAAAAAATAATACTACAAAAAGTGAACTCTCAAACCAAAAAAAACATAAAACTAAAACTAAACGAAAATAACAACAAAAAAAACACACTCAACAAGAACCTTCATACCCTCAAAGAGCTGTTAAACACCCCTATTCTATTAGAGACCTTCTCTGTCTCAAATAATCACATACAAAGCATATGCATTTTAAAAAAATCAAACCTCTCAACATTTAAAAAGAAATTTCCATCTTTAAGTATTACTAACATTTTTGAAACACCTTATGGAGGACGATATGAAATCAAAGAAATATACTAAGGTTCTTATTTACATTATATTAATTACGAGTTTCAGTTCAATACTAGTTAAGACTAAGCATGTTTTAAACATTGATCAAACACTAAAAGAAAACGTTACTCAACTAAACACCTCTCAACTATCACTTTCCAACCATATTAAAAAAAAATATTCAGAAAACAATTTAATAAAAAAAATCAAAAAACTTAAACTAGATTCGTTAACTATTATTGAGCAACAACGTAATAAACTCATACAAATAAACGTCAATAATCATCCCCATATATTCAATGAGTTATTGGATATACTGTTGCTCCATAGCCACCAAATAAAAGAACTCAACATAAATTTTATATCTCAACAAATAGAACTCTACCTCCCAAAGTACTGATATATGTTTTTTTTGCTATTATTGTCATTATTATCTCTCCCTGTTGATGCAAACCCCATTATGCAATATCCAAATGAAATCGAATACAATGAACTCATCAGAATTCAAAAAATAGCAAATCAAACTAAAATGAATACAGAAATCACCATTACATCTCTTAATCACACGGAAAAATCAACATTAGAAAATATCATCCAAACAAGTATTCCCGAATCCACTATCATAGATAATCAAAAACCAAATATTTTAATTATGAGTCACCCCAAAAACAAAAAAAAGAAAATAAAAAAAATAATCCAACACTATAATAAACCTGAAAAGATGATCAAAATCAAATGTAGTGTGTATGAAGTTTCAAATATAAAAGAAAAAGATTTAAACCTATTGGCCTTCCCTCTTGAAAAAGGAATCGAAACCCAATTCCCTTATTCTAGAACACATTTCATCAATCCATCAGACATAATCCGAACTACTGAAAAAAGCGGACAATCCAGAATAATTTCCCAACCCACCATAACCATTGCAAACAATGAACAAGGTCACTTAATAATTGGAGATAAAATCCCCTATTTATCATTTACTTATCATGAAAAAAGCACAGCAACTACATTAAAGCAACTACATACAGGAGTAAATCTTGCAATCAAACCCATTATTTTAAAAGATAACAGAATCAACATGGATTTGCAGCTCACTATTTCAACCATAAAACTCTGGAAAATCATTAAAGACAACGAATATCCATTATTATCCTCTAGAGAAATCAACTCCCTGTTAACCGTTGAAAATAAAAAAAGCATTTTAATTGGAGGATTCATAAATCAAAATAAAACAAAAAATCAAGCATCCATCCCACTATTATCAAGGCTACCTTTAATAAAATCATTAATTTCGCACACAAAAAAAGAAAGCACTTACTCCGCCATACACATATACTTAGAGCCTGAAATCATAGAATAAAAAAAGAAAAACCTCATAAATTCAATAAAATGTTTATACTTATACTATAATAGGGAAAGAAATAAACACCATAAAATTAAGGTGGAAAATGGAAATAAAATATATAAAGATTATTTTATGCGTAATATGTATAGGAACTCTTGTTGCTTGTGGATCATCATCAGACTTAGAGGAAGCTTCTACAACTACAACTATCGCTGAAACTACAGCAGAAGAGTTATTAGCGAGTCAAAAAATTGCATTATCATCTTTGTCAAATGCCCCATCTCCTGAAATAGTGGTTAGCGTACCTAGTATTGAGGACATAGTAACAACTACACTTTCTGGAAGAATAGGGTCTAGAGTCAACCATAATATAAGTAAAAAAATAATACCAAATACAAAGCTATCTCTTCAAATACAGACACTTCCTACAAATATAGCAGATCTTGAGCCTAATGATTTACCCGGTAATGAATGTGGAAGTTCTTTTGATAACAATTATAGCTTTACCTTTTCAGAGGAAATCTATCAATGGTCAAGAGCCCCATACTTTGATGGGACTTATGATTGTCTTTATAAGAATTCAGATACTGGATTTGGAAATCTTAGATCATATTTTGATGATTCCAATAACGCAGCGGGGAACTATAAAGCCGTGGCCTCTATTGATAATTTCAATATTAATCAAAACTTTCAAATACCGGCCTCAGATGGAACTACACTTAATGCAAATATTAATTGGTTTTACACTTTTTTCATGCAAGAAATACATTTAACCACAAGCAAAATATCCCTCACACAAGCTACCCTAAATATAAAAACAACAGATCTTAATGGCGTACCAAATGGAAGAGGCTATTGGATTTCAGATATCGAAATATTAAGCGATGATTATCAGTATACTGGGTATGATGATGGTGTCGCATGGATGGACCTTACACTTGAAAACTTTGATATGGATCTTGATATAAACTTTAATGCCCTTAGCTCCGATCAGGGGAACTATGCGTTAACAATTTCATCTGATATAGAGTTTGGAGTCCCATGGTATAACTATGACCGTGGAAATGCTCAAAAAATTCTACAAGAGCTTGTCGTCACAGGGTCAATAACTAAAACTATAGAAGGATCCGTAGCATCACTTTTTACAAGTGATAGTATTCAGATTGAGATTGGCTGTGTCCAAATATTTAAACAAGGGGATCTATTAGGTTGTTCAATTTGTCTAGAATCCGGCCAAAACATAACCATTACCTGTGATTAACAACTAAATTTCGCAATAAGCTTTTAGCATAATATTTCAATAAAAAAATTCAAAAATCATTAACACCAATGAAAGGTCCTTCTATCCTCAAATAAAATCCAATCTCTACAATGATTAAAAAACAAAAAAATGTTAATTTGAAAAATTTCTGAATCGAAATAAAACCAAAAAGAAAACTCCCATCCCACTATTATCAAAACTACCACTTATCAAATCATTGATTTCAGACACAAAAAAAGAACACAATATC
>QFBQ01000010.1 GCA_003265885.1 Candidatus Marinamargulisbacteria bacterium SCGC AG-343-D04 | reverse complement strand
ATTCTCAACTATCGTTTTTCTATTTAATAGCACGCTTTTTCCTGACTCATCACACTCTTCTTTGGGCCAACACTTTATTATAGGAATCGACCATTACCCTATAGAAAAAGAGTGGCTAGAGTTGATTCATGATTATGACGTGAGTGGCGTCATCTTTATTTCCTCTACATTTTCTAAAGCATCTACTGTCAAAAAAGCCGTCTCTGATATCAAAAAAGTGATACACAACCCCTATTTCTTCTTTTCTATCGACCAAGAAGGAGGTAGGGTTAATCGCATCAAAGAGGAAATCATCACCTTACCTTCGCCAAAATCCATACATGACTCAAAAGACTTGCTTTCAGCTCGAAACTGGAGTTTCATTAACGCTTCTCAGCTGAATGAATGCGGCATTAATGTTAATTTCTCACCGGTTGTTGATGTTAATCGTAACTCTAAAAACAAAGTCATAGGCTCTCGTAGCTTTAGTGCAAACCCGTTTGATGTGATCACTCAGTCTTCTATTGTTGTTGAAGAGCATCTCAAAAACAAAGTCCTTCCTGTACTCAAGCATTTCCCTGGACATGGCCAAACGCAACATGATTCTCATTCCAAACTTCCAGTTCATTCTCGGCCTGACGAGCTCGAATTGTTTGATATCAAACCATTTTACTCCTTAATCAAGAAGGAGGCCCCCGCTGTTATGGTGGGGCATGTTTTATACCCTTCCTTAGACCCACTGTACCCTGCAAGTCTATCTAAAGAAATTGTATCTAACATTCTCATCCAAGACATGGGATTTGAAGGACTTATCTTTAGTGATGATTTGTCTATGGGGGCTGTTAAAAACTCTTATTCTCTGACAGACTCAAGCCTTCTTGCTATGCAAGCAGGTATTCATCAATTGATTGTCATTTCTAATTTAAAACAGCTTCAATTACTGTTTAAATCTTTAGAATTAAAACAATCTCAAGACCCAACATTTAATCTTTTTTTAGAAAATCGACTAGATCATATTCGTCATGCAAAACGCTCTGTTTTTCATCACCTTCTTTAATCTTACCCTCTTTATGATCTATAGTAACCTATACTAAATCCTCAATAACTTTTATACTTTTAACATGAGTCATTTAGACGTTAAATCTGAATTTATTATAGATTCTAGCCAGCAGCTTATTTTAAGCTACTCTATTTTCTATAATGGACGCCCCTTATCCTTACAACTGACAGAGTTGATGCAATTCATTTATAACCATGAATCATCTTTGTCTCCAGAACTATCTTCTTTTTTATATTTTATTACTCGTTCTACAAAAAAGTTTACCTTGAACAATCAACTCATTTACGGCATCAAAAATGACTCCGATATTCTTGACTTTTTACTACTCTCTCGACAAAAGAATATTTCTCTTATTATGAAGCATGAGGGCACTGAACGTCCCTTGCAAAGTACTGGGCCTCTTCCGATTAACATTCAAATCAATAAAACAGGCTATTCTCTTTCTTGCCAATTAACCAATAAAGATTACTTATTACAATCCCCTACTCATTTTTTATTACTTCATGACAGTAATGGAACCTATATTTACTCTGCAGGACTTTTTGTAGAAATTAGTTCCAAACTTGATGCATTTATTGGAGAATGTCTCGATAATACGGTTGTATCCCTACATAGTTCCACAGATATCGCGGCATTCGTCAAACATGTGTATACGCCTTCCAAATCTCTCATCAATTGGAACTTAAACACATCTATCGATCATTTAATCCCTGAAGAAGTTACGCCAAACCCACTTCTTACTTTATTATTCGAAAACAGCGTACTCACTCCCATGCTATCCTTTGAATATGGGTCTGAGATTATCGATTCTCAGTGCCAAGATACAGAGATTATCGATAGACAATCAGGCCAACGAATTACGCGCATGCCAGAAATGGAGTCTATCTATCAAGAAGACTTAATGTCTTTATTCCAAGAATATAATTTACCCTTTTTACTCAATAATCCAGGTGACATCGCTATCTTTTTAGACAAAATTACTGATATTTTAAAAAAGCGAGATTGGAAAATTAACTCTGATATCAAAGACTTTAATGTTATCAAAGACCCTGTTAACTTAGAGTTTTCTGTTCAAGATACGGGCAAAGATTGGTTTGTTTTTGAACCCAATTGTTCTGTTTTAGATCAACATGTATCGTTACAAGAAATCGCAAAATGTGCCTTAGACAATCATGGTTATGTAAAAACAAAAAAAGGCTTTGTAAAATTAACCAAAGAATCTCAAGATCAGCTAAACTATTTGAGCTCTAACCAAGCTTTCAAAGTAGGCAAAACATTCTCCAAACGAGATATTTTGCCACTTCTTCATGGAACAAATGTCAGAACTGAATCCAAAGAACTCAAACACTCTATAGAAACATTAAAAGGCCTCACCCCACAAACCTTAGCCTTATCACCTGATTTCAAAGGAACCTTACGGTCTTATCAAACATATGGGGTACATTGGATGAACATGATTTCTCATTGTGGCCAAGGTGGAGTTTTAGCAGATGATATGGGATTAGGAAAAACAGTCCAAACTCTAGCCTTCACCTCTATGAAAGACTCTAAAAGCCCTACCCTCGTCGTTTGTCCCACCTCTGTAACCTATAACTGGCAACATGAAATCTCTACCTTCCTTCCTTCAAAGACATCTTTTGTTTACTCTGGGGCTAATCGAAATGCTCACTTAGAGTCTCTTTTAGACTATGATTATATTATTGTATCGTATGGTATTCTTAAAAATGATATTGAATGGCTCAAATCTATTCATTATGCCTCTATCATTGTAGATGAAGCTCAATATATTAAAAATCCTAATGCCCAGGTATCAAAAGCCATCAAAAAGCTTCAGGGTGATTTTAAATTAGCTATGACTGGAACTCCTATTGAAAACCATTTACAAGATATCTGGAACTTATTCGACTTTGCCATGCCCGATTATTTAGGGTCTAAAGGGGCTTTTGACACTAGAGTTAAAGATAATAATCTCGATGATATTAAAGCTAAAATAAAACCTTTTGTACTTAGACGTGAAAAACGAGAAGTCTTAGACACTCTCCCAGATAAAACAGAAATCATCGTCAAATGCCCTCTTTCGTCTGCACAAATGAGCATCTACAAAACCGTTCTTGATGCTGTTAAAAAAGGGGTTCAGCAATCAAAGAAAACAAATAATAAACTACACATGCTTACAGCGCTTCTTAAGCTTAGACAAGTCTGTACTCACCCTTCTCTTATTACAGATTTAAAAGATATGAATATTCCTTCTGCAAAATTTGACATTTTAACAGAAAAATGTTCTGAACTTTATAAAGAAAATCATAAAGTAGTGCTGTTTAGCCAATTCACATCTATGCTAGATATTATCGAAACATGGACAAAGAAAAACGATATTGCCATTGAACGTATTGATGGATCTATCACGGGAAAAAAGCGAATGGAGGCTGTTAACCGTTTTCAAAACTCGGATAAACCCTGTCTCTTTCTGATTTCTTTAAAGGCTGGTGGTGTGGGGCTTAATTTAACCGCTGCTGACTATGTTATTCATGTAGACCCATGGTGGAACCCCGCTATCGAATCACAAGCGACCGATCGAGTACATCGAATGGGCCAAAAAAACAAAGTTTTTGTGTATAAATTAATCTGTGAAGGAACGATCGAAGAAACGATTCAACAACTTCAAGAGGAGAAGAGACAATTGCTTAACGAAATTGTCGATATCGATGGATCTCAAGAAAAAAGCATCGATCTCAAGGCTATACAAGAATTGGTCTTTTCATAAGGTATTGTATATTCCTGTCCGTTTTCATGTTATTTTTTATGCTCAATATATATATATCAAGAAATTTCGATGCAATGTTGTTTTTATTTATACGATAACTTTAATGACCGAGAAGAATTATTTGAGTTCCCCCCTTTGCTCTTGATTCTTTTCGGTTCTTTTTTATATCCCAGTATTAAATACTAATAAAAATTTTAAAACTATTTTCTTTTTTTAAGTCAAAAAATGTGATTGTGCTAAATTTTCTCAATTCCCTTCTTTTTTCAACTAGATTGCAGGTAATAGATGTTCGTCAAGGAAAAAAAGACTTTTTCTCTACGTAGTATTAGGTTTTTTCTGAGGTAAATGCCAATGATACTCTGCTAAACCTTTCTGTTGATAAAGAAGATCTTCATAAAGTCTAAAATGTATATATTCATCTATTATTTCTCCAAACTTTTTCTTATTATCCTTACTTAAGTCTTGAATCTTTTTCATACTTATATGATTTTCATCTTCCACAGTAAAAAAACCAGTTTCTTTCACCATTGCAGTAAACTCTTTAGAAGAATGATATCCTCCACATGAATGAGATACCTTTTTTCCTTTATGATGTTTATGGTTACATGCATGTCCCTTTTCCTTATGCTCTCCTTTATGATGGTGATGGGTACATTTATGACCCTTTTCTTCATGCTCTCCTTTATGATGGTGATGGGTACATTTATGACCCTTTTCTTCATGCTCTCCTTTATGATGGTGATGGGTACATGTGTGGCCCCCCTTTCTTTTCTTTCTATCTAACTGACGCTGTTCACTTCTACGATCTTCTTCATCTTTTATAATTGCGTTTATAATAGGTTGTTCCAACCCTAGTTCTTTGCATACTTGCCAGTGATCATTCAATGTATTCGGTATTTTTCTACTCTTAAAACCATTAATCTCTAAAAACCGTGAGAGAATACTACCTCTATCATTTTTCAAACCTACTTTACCTTTTTTAAAACGACTTTTATTAATTTTATGAAGACGTTTCTCTCCTGCTTTTAGCCCCCAAGGCAAAGCTGTCTGAAATTTAGCCCAAAATCTTCCCCATGATCTTTTTTGCATATTCTTATTTCTGGATTCTTTAATTTTATTAATTAATTCAGTTCTCAAACCTATATGATTTTGACACTTTTCTCGGTCTAAGGCCAACCTAGACACTCCTAAATCGCCATTCCTAGGCTTGTATTCAGCTGGCCCATAATTATTAAGCACACCTGTTACTGCAGCTCCCGTTGTTAACATACAGAGCCCCGCTATTAATGTGGCTATACCTAAACCAGGCACAGCCATCGCTGGAATAGATAAAAATGTAAGGATTGCTCCCGCCGCAAATACTGCAAATCCAGTTGAATTTGCTGTATAAAACATTCTCTGCTGCTTTGCAATTTTATTTAGGCATCTCTTACCACTATGGACTAAATCCTCGTAACTAAATACTTTTATTTCTTTTGACTCTTGTGTTTTTTCAACACCAGGAATATGTCTATTCCAGACTCTTGCTAAATCATAAACATTTCTTCCTAACTGCCCCGTCGCATACAATGCAATAACAGGTAAAGCAAAAGGGTGATGAAAAACTCCTGTACTTAACACTAAACTTGAGGCCGCGCCATTAATAAAACCTGGAACTATTAAATTAAATTCAGCATCCATCTTAGAATACTTAAGTGTCTCTTTAAATGCTATAAGATTACTTAGCAACGTTTCATACTCTTTTTTCTCAGACCCCGTTTTTGTTACAGATAGTTTTTTTACATCTTCAATATCTTTAGTAACCCCTTTAATCATAATTTTAAGTTTTTTTCTAGTCGATATAGACCCTTTAATGTTTCGGTAAGCTGCCGTTAAACCAATAGCCGCAAATGGCACAGCAACACCAAAAAATATTCCCCAGTGAGCAGGGTCATCAAAATGTGCCATTCCAACTAAAGATTCTTCTTCATTATTTGAGTTTGCAACGATAGATTTAATAGCAGCTGCAAACTCATCAAAATCCAAACCGGCGGTACAACATGGACAGCCTTCTTCATCACTCCCCATTACAGTACTTGCATATCTTTGTAATAAACCTGTAATAAAATCTTTTGTCTCAGCATCTGTTCTTTGATTAAAATCTGAATCTAGGTTACAAAAATTGCAACTATTATCAGATGTCTTTGAAGTATCTTCCAAACCTTCTCCTAACACATAATGGGCGTGATCACCATGTCTTTGCTCCTGAATAGAGAAGGTGGTATTTTCAGTTTCTTTCTCTGGAATCGAATTGATTTCCTGTGCGTTTAATTCTGGCTGCTTAATGTCCCCAATGAAAGAAAGAGAGCCCAAAATCTTTTTAGAAAACAAATCTCCAATATTTTTTGTGGTGTTATCTGGCAATGTCACTGTTTTTTTAGAAAAATCTAAATCCACACCATTCAACGTAGCTAAAGACTTATTTTTCAATGACTTGCCTTCAAATTTTATTGAACACTCTAAACAAGACCCAAGTCGTTGATAATGTCTCCCTCCGTTCTCATCCTCATACAGAAAACCATCAACAGCGCTAATATCTTTACCAGACTCTAAGGTTGTACTAATACAGCCTTTTCCCCACCCAATCAGCCCAATAAATTTAATTCCTTTATTTTCATTTACAAATCTTCTTAAATCATTTAAATCTTGACTTCTTTTTGTTAATCTTGTTAAGGATTTTCTACTCTTCCTTTTGCTTATTCTAGACGTATTAAAATCTATAGCTTTATCTAAACTATCTTTAAAATCACTATCTTGCTCAACAGATTTTAGTGATTCAAAAATTTTAATTTTTGGTTTTTCAAACCTTTTATTTATAAAATGAATCCTTTGTTCTGCTTCCTTTTCTCTAGAATGTGAATTTGCATTTATTAGCATATCACGCTCTACTACTGGTGGACCTGATCTAATCATAAGTATAAATATATCTCTAATGCAAATTATTCGCAATAGTTTGTAGAAATAATTCTCAAAAAATCTCAATATTAAATAAAAATAATAGAATCTAATTAAAAATTAAATTAAAATAATATAAAAAAAGGTCATCTACAGACCTTTCTTATTGTATTTATTTCGGCAAATTTAAGTCAATTTTTTTGTCAGTTTTTTTAGCTTGAGTTAATTTAAACTTGTACGACTTCTTTTAAATCCGGAACTTCTTCTCTCAAACGATTCTCTATTCCCATTTTCAAGGTCATTACAGACGAAGGACAATTACTACAAGCACCTTGCATTCTTAAAGTTAAAATAGCATCTTCATACGAAATAAACTCGCAGTCGCCACCATCCATGGCAATGGCCGGTCTAATTTCATTGTCTAATACATCTTTTATTTTTCGTATTACATCATTATCTTCAGAGGATGTTGTCTCTGCTTTTTCTTTTAATGCAGGATCAAACAACTCCTTATCTGAACTACATAAATCTTTGATAATATCGCTCGCAGGTTCTAGAACTTTTTCCCATCCAGCACTATCAGCTTTTGTAATAGATACAAAATTAATCCCTATCATCACGCCTTCAATTCCATCTACATTAAACAATGCTTCTGGCAACGCAGACCCTTTTGCTTTTTCTTCTATATTAAAATCTATGCTCCCTTTCTCTAAAAACCGAATATCTAATAAAAATTTTATTGTATTCGGATTTGGGGTTGGCATTGCCGTTATTTTAAGTGTTTCTGTCATTTTTTCTCCTTTATTATTCTGTTGTAATCTCATGAGAGTCGCTTGTTTCAGTCAATGCATCTTCAAGAGCTCTCCATACTAGTAATGCACACTTTACTCTAACAGGAAACTTTTTTACACCTTTTAATACAATAAGTTTCCCGACATCTACATCCTCTTCATCAGTGGTGATGAGAGAAATAAAGTTATCTTTCAACTCAAGCGCCTCTTCCACTGTTAGCCCTTTTAACTTTTGAGTCATCAAAGAACCACTTGCTTTAGAAATAGCACATCCATCTCCTTTAAACCCTATTTCTTCTATTACGTGATTAGAAGACACTCTTAAAGTAACAACATAATCATCTCCACATAAGGGGTTATGACCATGAGAATAGTGAGTATGAGGATTAACTTCTTGAAAATGACGAGGATTTTTATTATGTTCCAATATCATCTCTTGATACAAATGTTCTAAATTACTCATATAAAAAATCCTATTGTTTTTTTCAAGGCCTTGATCGCTCTTTCAATATCATCAGAAGTATTATAACAAGCAAAGGACATCCTTGCCGTCGCAGGAACGCCAAAACGCTTCATCAAAGGCTGGGCGCAATGATGCCCAACTCGAATTGCAACATGTTCTTGATCCATACAGGTTCCCACATCATGAGAGTGAATCCCCTTAATCGTAAATGAAAAAACAGGAGACTTATGAGCGGCTGTTCCTATCAAGTTCAACTCTGGGATTGATTGTAATTCAGTATTAGCAAGCTCAAATAACTCCATATCAATTTCCTGTAATCTTTCTAACGTAATGCCCTGGATATAGTCTATTGCCGCACCTAGTCCAATAATTTCAACAATAGCCGGTGTTCCTGCTTCAAACCGTGCCGGGGGTTTTGCAAATGTTGTTTTTTCAAAGGATACAAATTCAATCATATCGCCTCCTGTTTGATACGGAGGCATCTTTAATAAAAGATCGTGTTTCCCATATAAAATTCCAATTCCTGTAGGGCCATACATCTTGTGCCCAGAAAAACAATAAAAATCGCAGTCTAAATCTTGAACGTCTACAGGCATGTGTGCAATAGCTTGAGCTCCATCTATCAGTATTTTGGCTGATGAGTGTTCTCTAATATAGGATATACACTCTTTTATAGGGTTTACTGTTCCTAAGACATTAGATACATGTGTTAATGCTACTATTTTAGTTTGATTATCAATAAGAGTTTTTAAATGTTCTAAATCGAGTTCCCCTTCATCCGTGATTTGACATACTCTTAATTGATCTTCAGATTCAATAATCTGCTGCCATGGCACAATATTAGCGTGATGCTCCATATGAGAAATAACAATATTATCGCCTTTACCAACATGTGCTTTTCCATAGCTATGAGCCACAAGATTAATGGCTTCTGTTGCTCCTTTTACAAAAATTATTTCTTCCTCTTTTTCTGCGTTAATAAAGCCTTTCACCTGTTGTCTAACGTGTTCGCAACGATCCGTAGCCTCTACACTTAATCCATAAATTCCACGATGTACCGTCGCGTTTTTTTCTTTTAAAAAAGCCGCCATCGCATCTAAAACTCCGTCAGGTTTATGGGTGGTCGCTGTACTATCTAGATATACTAAATCAGCATGATGGGTAAAAATAGAAAAATCAGATCTTGGGTTTTCAGGTGTGAATCTAGTCATTCTTCATGCATTCAATCTTTTGTTTTACTTGTTTTTCAAGAGTCTCTCTTGTCAATGTATCATGAATGTTTTCAATAATCTCTTCTGCAAATCCATAGATTAACAGCTGTTTAGCGGCCTCTTCGTTGAGCCCTCTGCTTTTAATATAATGAATTTCTTCTGGATTTAACTGACCTACTGTACTGCCATGGTTACACAGTACATCATCTGCATCAATTCTTAATTGTGGTCTTGATAAAGCTCTTGCAGAATCTGAAAACAATAAATTTTGATTCAACTGAGTAGAATCCGTCCCATGAGCCCCTTTTTCAACAAAGACTAACCCCGAAAATTCGGATGTTGAGCTATCTGTTAGTATCGTCTTAAAATGCTGAAAACAATTGCAATTTCCTACGTGATGATTCACCTTTAAATGGTTATAAAACTGCTCTTTTCCAGACAATATATTGAGTCCTTTCAATTTCAGATCTGCTTCTTCACCATGAAAATTAACTTCTGTATCATGTCTCATAATAGCAGCATTGTCAGTATAGCTAACATGCGTACAACTTGCTTTTTCATGCATATGAATGGATGAATTAAATACATTCACGTTTTGCTTTGCTTTAAATACTTGGTTCAACTCTAAATGAGACTCTTTAAAACATACTGTTTCAAAATAGGTATTCGTTACCGTATCTGAACCCTGAATACAGTCATGGTTCACCACAACATTAGCCGTCACACCTTCTCTGACAAGACACAATATACGTGTATTAACACTGCCTTTTTCATGACTTTCAGCTTTAATCGTGACATGAATAGGATCTTTGTGATCTTGCTGTATATCTAGAATAATAAACTCTTCAAAAAAACTATTGGGTAATAGGGACAATGAGCTTGTTTCTACTCTATTTGTAATATGATGCACATCAGAATATGCCGCCATATCTGTAGAAACGATAATCTCTTTATACGTCCCTTCTGATTTAATTCGCCCATTATCAATCTCTATACCTTCATTTGACTCAGTATTTGTCTCTGCGCCTATTTGAGGTGTTATAAAGGCATCTTGAAATGTATCCGGGGTCCAATATAACCAGTTTTCATGTTTATTAGTAGGAAAACCTTCTTTTTCAAATAAATCTGCAGATCTTCTTTGAAAGTTATACCGTTTATCAGTAGATGATAAGGTAGGATTTAATTGTGATTCTTCTTTCATGATGGTTGTCATAATAATTTATGATTCTATCCCTTCATAGCCCTTCTCTTCTAGAGTTAAGGCTAATGACTTATCACCAGTTTTAGACACTTTTCCATCATTCATAATATGAACATAATCTGGAACTATATAATTTAGTAGACGCTGGTAATGCGTAATTAATAAAATAATTTTATCTTGTGATTTAAAATAATTTACCGCTTCTGACACTTGTTTTAACGAATCAATGTCTAAACCCGAATCTGTCTCATCTAATATCACAACTTTAGGATCTAATACCAATAACTGAAGAATTTCATTTCTCTTTTTTTCTCCACCTGAAAACCCATGATTGACAGGGCGTTCTAAAAAACGTTCTTTCATTTTCAAAACCTTTAACTTATCTTTCACAAGTTCATTGAAGTCAAAAGGATCTATTTCTTCTTTGCCATGATATTTTTGCTTGGCATTATAGGCCATTCTTAAAAATTCTGCGTTATTTACTCCAGGAATATCTACAGGGTACTGAAAAGCCAAGAATACACCTTCGTTGGCTCTTTCATCAGGCTCTAAATCTAATATGTTTTTATCATCTATACATATTTCACCCTCAGGATCCTCAACATCTGGGTGCCCCACAATAACTTTTGCCAAGGTGCTTTTTCCAGAACCGTTAGGCCCCATTATGGCATGAACCTCACCTGGTTTTAATTCTAGTGAAATTCCTTTTAAAATTTCTTTTTCATCAATCGACGCTTTTACATCTTTTATTGTAAACATCTTTTTCTCCTATCCGACGGTATTTTCTAATTTCAAACTTAAAAGCTGTGTTGCTTCAACTGCAAACTCTGTTGGCAATTCCTTAAACACATCTGAACAAAACCCATTTACAATCGTTGTTAATGCATCATCAAGTGAAATACCGCGTTGTTGGCAATATAATATTTGTTCTTCTGACACTTTGACTGTAGCGGCTTCATGACCCAACGTTGATGAGGCATTTCTGACATCAATATATGGGAATGTGTTTGCTGTACAGTTAGGTCCAATTAACATCGAATCACATTGTGTGAAATTCTCTGATCCTTTAGCTGATTTATTAATTTGAACTAGGCCCCTGTAAGTATTTTTAGATTTTCCTGCAGATATCCCCTTAGAAATAATCGTACTTTTTGTACGTTTTCCTATATGAATCATTTTTGTCCCCGTATCTGCCTGCTGGTGATGATTCGTTAGTGCTACAGAATAAAACTCTCCGATGGAGTCATCTCCCATTAAAATGCAACTAGGATATTTCCATGTAATGGCTGACCCGGTTTCAATTTGAGTCCATGATATTTTAGACTTTTTACCTAAGCACTTCCCTCTTTTGGTAACAAAGTTATAGATTCCACCTTTACCTGTTTTTGGATCTCCGGCATACCAGTTTTGAACAGTAGAGTACTTAATATCTGCGTTATCTAAAGCCACAAGTTCCACAACCGCTGCATGCAGTTGATTTTTATCAAACATTGGAGCTGTACAGCCTTCCAAATAACTCACGGATGCATTTTCTTCACAAATAATTAATGTACGTTCAAATTGGCCTGTATCTTCTGCATTAATTCTAAAATATGTCGATAACTCCATAGGACACACTGTATCTTTAGGCACATACACAAAAGATCCTTCTGTAAATACTGCCGCATTTAGAGCTGCAAAAAAGTTATCTGTATGAGGAACTACAGACCCCATATACTTTTTGACTAAATCAGGGTACTTTTCTACGGCTTCCGATAAAGGACAGAACACAACACCATGTTTTAGCAACTTATCTTTATAGGTCGTTGCAACAGAAACACTATCAAAAATAGCATCTACAGCAACATTTGCTAATTTTTTCTGCTCTTGTAAGGGAATACCAAGTTTTTCAAAGGTTCTTTTTAATTCTGGATCTACGTCATCCATGCTTTTTAGCTTTTCTTTTTTTTCGGGGGCTGCATAATAATGAATATCTTGATAATCAATTTTAGGATAATCTACTAATGGCCATTCAGGCTCTTCCATTTTCAACCAATGTCTATACGCCTTCAATCTAAACTCTAAAACAAATTCAGGTTCTTTATTTTTCTCAGAAATCAGACGAATAACATCTTCATTAAGCCCTTTTTCAATGAGCTCAGTCTTAATATCGGTCTTAAACCCATATTCATATTCTTTATTCGCAATAGCTTCAAATTCTTTTAAACTCATTTTAAACTCGTTTTTTAAGACTTATATCATACCTTTATTTTGATTATTTATAAAGAATTTATTCCTCCCTCTTCTCTAGTCTTATTACGGATCTCTTTTATGGCAAATAGTCCTAAATATACCTAAGTGGCCTACAAGCGTGTTGTTTTTACAACAAGATTACTTCGGGACTATTTCGGTATCTTAAAAAAGAGTTTTTTATTGGAGACAATTCGTAGTGCTTTAAACTAAAAACCTGACTTTATCCATAAAATAATACGAATTATTAGCAACACGTGTGTGGGCCAGCTAAGACATTTTTATTAAAAAACTACTTTCAAATGTTTATTTTCTCTTTTTTTACGGAATAAATTAAATAAGAACCTAGAAAAAATGGGAGGGGGAATACCATTGCTTCGAGCGTTAAGCGGTGCATTAAAACTTAAAAGAGCAAAATCTAGTGCAAACGCCGCTAAAGACAATCTTACAAATGGCTCCACTCAGAGTGCTATAAGACATGCTGCTAAGGCTGTTACTCAAGGAGCTAAAGGCCTTCAGGATCTGGCGCCTGCTGTTAGAGCTCATTTAGAATCTTCTCAGGAAGGAAAAGTTCTATTAACTCAATTAGAATCATTAGATTCTGCAACTCCATCATTAGACGATTTAAGACAAAGTCTATCAGGTTTAAAGTCTGGCACTACAACTGCAACCCTTAAAAATCTTAAAGATAAGATAACTAAAGTGGTGACAACATCTCAAAATCATAAACTTTTCGATGCATTCATTGACTATCATACAGCAGTTACAACTCAAACGTTTACAACTCCACACAATCCTAATTCCGAGTCAGAGAGTAACCCTCTAGTAGGCGTTAAAACCAGGGGGGGCTTGGGTCGAGGCACTATTAACCGTAGGATCAGTATTACGTTAGCTGAATTTGATGGTGAGTATAAACAGCTAGAAGCCATTTTGTGTTATGATATTGAAAGTCTAGAAGAGAAACATAAAAAGAAAGCCAACACTCTAAAAGATAAAGTTTTAAAAATACATAAACAACTATCTGCGAGCAAACAACGACAAAGTTTTCCAGGAAAGGGAGGTGATCCACAAAAAGGTATTGACATTCTACGAACTCAATATTTAAGTAAAATTAATGAATTTAATACTTTTATAAGAACATCACAACCAAGTTCTGATCAAATGAGTCTTTTGGACCACGAAGTATAGCAGTATTGTTAATTGTTTCTATAAAAAATTAAATTTAAGTAAAATATTATAGGCTCATGATACGACAACTATATATATGGATAAATTATCGACATATTTTGTATTTAACTTATAACTTATAGATTTACTACGTTCTTAGATATTAGGAATATATAATGATCTAAGGTTATTATAAAACTATTGAACAGAAATGGAGAATACTAAATTATGAAAAAAAACTTCGCGCTTTATGTTAATAAAAACATAATAATCAAAGGTTTAATGATTAGTCTGATATTATTGATGTTAATAGTAACGTTGGGGTGTGAAAGCTCTGACAGTGTAATAGAAAAAGAACAAAGTTACGATGATGTCTCAATTTTGCGATCTAGTTGGTTTGAATCGTCTCAATATGTCGATTCTAATTTACAGAATGAATCCCCTATTCCAAATTCTAGTAAATATTCCATTGGTGGGCCCCATCACTTTTATTCTTTGCTTAACGATTTTATTCCAGTGAATCTTCTTGAAGATATGTCTATTGAAACACTATTTATCTCCGGACAATCTTTAGAGAGTTTTAATTTAACTAATTATGGTGATTATGCTCGTTATAACCCTAGTTTTATTGAATGGGTTCTTTCTATGACTCAATCCGTATTATCTCACTCTACCTTAATTTCTCTTACTCAAAATTATTATAATAGCTATTATAAAACCTATTTGAGAGAATATGTTGATGCATATAAAATGCTTCAAAACCATAGTGATTTATCATCACTAGTTTCTGAATATACCTCTCTGGTTGAAGGGAATCGTTCTCATAGATTTGTCCCTCCATATACGATAGAATCTACTATTGCATCTTCTTCACACTCTATAACTTCAAAGACCGCTACTTTATTTTGGATAAGACGACATACAGACTCTTCTCACGAAGGACTTTACTCTATTCTTTCAACACTTGTGAACACCTTTGATCCTACTTATATTCACTAATACATATCTTATCTATTAATAATCCTCACTCATGTTTATGATGTGTCTATATCTGGGAACGCTTCTTATGATGCACTATGCTTTTTAAAAACCGTTTTGATGCAGCTCACGAATTATGCACAGAATTAACCCCCTATACGCAGCAGAAAGATTGTATTATCTTAGCCATTCCCCGAGGGGGTCTTCAGATCGGCCATGTTCTTTCCGAATATCTGCACTGCCCCTTGGATATCATCCTAACTAAAAAAATTGGATACCCTGGCCATAAAGAATTTGCCATTGGATCTGTTAGTTTAAGTTCTGTATGCCTTAATGAAGACTATTCACGTCAATTTCATAATTATATTCAAGATGAAATTATCTCCATAAGACAGAAATTGCGGCAACATTATGCCCTCTATTTGGGGAATAGAAAACCCACATCTCTTAAAGATAAGCTCGTGATTATCACAGATGATGGCGTCGCCACAGGTCATACGTTGTTATCTGCTATTGATCTCGTTAGACAAGAAAGTCCCCGCAGCATCGTCTGTGCCGTTCCTGTGGGAGCTCCCGATAGTATCCAAAAAATTCTTCCCAAAGTAGATAAGATAATCTGCCTACATACCCCCTCTTCGTTTTCAGCTGTTGGACAGTTTTATGATGACTTTTCGCAAGTCAGTGACCAAGACGTGATAGATTTACTAAATAAATCTACAACTTAATCTTTTTTTAGATTACTTTTCTTTTTTAGGATTATACGCATGAGCAGAATGTCCAAAAAACAATTCCGCAGACTCCATAAGCGTTTCAGATAAGGTTGGATGTGCATGCACTGTTTCCGCCAAATCTTCAGCAGTAAGCCCTGAACTCACTGCTAAACACCCTTCTGCAATTAACTCCCCTGCCCCAGCACCCACTATTCCAACACCTAATATGCGTTCTGTCTGCTTATCAATAATCAACTTCGTCATCCCATCTGTTCTGTTAATACTTAAAGCCCTACCCGATGCTGCCCAACTGAATTTTGATACCTCAACATCTAACTTTTGCTGACGAGCTTCTTCTTCTGTTACCCCACACCATGCTACTTCAGGGTCTGTAAATACCACACACGGAATAACCATATTCTCATTTGTTACACGTCTTCCTAAAATAGCCTCAACCGCTACTACGGCCTCTTTAGACGCCTTATGGGCCAATAATATCCCGCCCGCAATGTCTCCAATAGCATAAATATGGGCATCATCTGTCTGTTGATTCGTTTTTGTCTGAATAAACCCTTTATCATCTACTTTTATCTCTGTGTTTTTCAATCCTAAATTATCTGAATTAGGCTTTCTTCCTACAGATACTAATACTTTATCAAAACATTTTTCATGCGCTTTATTATCACTTGTTTTATATTTTACACTGATTGTTTTCCCCTTCGTTGCCATGCTAGACACTTTTGTGGAAAATAAAAGCTCATCAAAATTTTCTTTAGCATGCTTCATTACGGGTCTAACTAAATCTGCATCCGCTCCCATTAATATACTGTCCATGGCTTCAATTACCGTCACTTTAGACCCTAATGCTGCATAAACAGACCCTAACTCCATACCAATGTAACCGCCCCCAACAACGAGTAGAGATTTTGGAACATCTTCAATGTCTAATGCCGTTTTTGACGTCATAATACGCTTATTCCCCAAATCAAAAGCTGCAGGCAATGCGGGGTGTGACCCAACTGCAATAATCGCATCATCAAAGCTTAAAAACTGTTGCCCTTTTTTTGTTTCAACTCTAAGCGTTTTACTGTCTTCAAAATATCCTCGTCCATGCAGGAATGTCACTTTCTTTTTCTCACAAAGCATTTCTATGCCTTTGTTCAACTTAGAAATAATCCCTTCTTTCCATTTTTTTAATTGCTTTATATCTATTTTAGGCTTATCAAAGGTAATCCCAAATTCTTTGGCTTCTTTTACAGATGATAAAACCTCTGTTGCATGAATCAAGGCTTTTGATGGAATACACCCTTCATTCAAACACACTCCACCTAAAACCTCTCTCTTGTCTACTAAACATACTTTCTTGCCATGTGATGCTGCATAAAAAGCCGCCGCATATCCGCCAGGGCCTCCACCAATAACTACTAAATCATAGTGCTTTTTATCCATGACTATATCTCCTTCAACTCTGATTCGCTAAACGTTTCAAACTGCTTTTTTACTTCCATAATAAAGCGAGCCCCATCTGCCCCATCTATTACGCGATGGTCATAAGATAGGCATACCGGCATTTTTAATCTATAGGTTACTTTCTCATCTTTACTTACTACAGGTTTTAACTCTCCACTGCTAACTCCCAAAATAGCCACTTCAGGACTATTTACAATAGGTGTAAAAGCTCCTACTCCTAAGCCCCCTAAATTGGATATCGTAAAGGTAGACCCTTGCAAATCATCCATCCCCAATGTTCTCTCTCTTGCCTTTTCTGCCACAGTATTTAAATCCTGACACAGTTCTAACAAGGACTTCGTATTTACATTCTTAATTACAGGTACAATCAGACCGTTTTCTGTATCTACGGCTATTCCCATATGAAAATAATGCTTTAAAATCACTTCATTTTTCTCCGCATCATAAGAGGAATTAAATTGAGGAAATTGCTCTAAAGCCTTTTGAACAGCTCTAATAGCAAAGACTGTTAAGGTTAATTTCACACCTTTTTTCTGATATTTAGGATTATATTTTTTACGTAAAGCCATCAAATCTGTAATATCGATATCTAAATTTTGTGTCACATGAGGCACTGTTTGCCAAGTCTCTTGCATCTTATCTGCAATTTTCTTTCTCAAAGAACTACACTTTTCAACTGAAATATCGCCCCATTTAGAAAAATCTGGCAATACCTGTGCTTTCTTTACAGTGTCGGCTCCCGTCACAGAAGATACTGCTGGTTGCTGAGTTAAGGATTGCAAATAGGCTACATGATTGATGACATCCTGCTCTGTAATACGTCCTCCAGACCCTGTTCCCTGAATACGTGTTAGATCTAAACCTATTCTATAGGCTAGTTTTGTTAAGGAAGGAGATGTAACCGGGTTGGGATTCACTACTTGGCCTGGCTGTACAGCTGCTACTTGAATAGTTTGAGGACTGACTATTGGCGCAGCTTGAACTGGAGCCACCGGTGTATTCGGTACACTCTCTTGAACTTCTGGAACATTTTCAGAAGAGTCGCCACCACTTAAACGGCCAATGACCATTCCGGTAGATAAGGTATCTCCCTCTGAAACTGTAATCGCCTCTATCGTTCCTTCTTGAGGACAGGGCAAAGGAGCTACAGCCTTGTCTGTCTCTAATTCAAGCAAAGTCTGATCTTTGCTGACAGACTCTCCAGATTTCACCAAAATAGAAATCACCACAGCACTATCTACGCCATCGCCTAAGTTTGGTACCCTTATATCCATTCCTTATCTCCTTTTATCAGTTTCATCATACTTTATACAAATAACGGAAATTCTTTATCCGCCTTAATCCCTAATTTTTTTCGTGCTTTTTCTATCGTTTTTGTCGTAATTTTTTTACTTTTTTTAGAACATTGAGTGAGCACGGCTAACACTATACACTCTTTGTCTATTTCAAAAAACCTTCTTAAGTTCTCTCTTGTATCGCTTCTTCCAAACCCATCTGTTCCCAATGTATACAATCCTTCTGGAACCCACTTACTTATTTGATCCGGAACCATGCGCATGCTATCTGAAACCGCAACAAATGCTCCTTTTTCTTTTTTCAAGAGTGATTCAACATACGATACTTTTTTCTTTTTGGTAGGATTCAATAAATTCCAACGATCACAATTAATGGCCTCTGTTCGCAATTGCTTATAATTGGTTGCAGACCATATATCTACGGATATCCCATAGTCTTCTTCTAGAATATCTTTGGCTAGTAATGCCTGCATCATAATACTTCCACTTGCAATAATGTGCGCCTTTTCGGTGGATTTCTTACTGCTTTTTTTAAATTTATATAACCCCTTGATAATGCCGTCTTCAACACCTTTTGGCATCTCATGATGCATATAATTCTCATTGGCCAATGTTAAATAATAAAAAACCTCTCTGTTTCGCTCATACATTTCTTTCATACCATGCAACACAATCACTGCAATTTCATACATAAATGCAGGGTCATATGTCATTAATGTAGGGACTGTACTCGCTAAAATTTGGCTATGCCCATCTTGATGTTGCAAACCTTCCCCATTTAGAGCCGTTCGTCCCGCTGTTGCCCCTAACAAAAATCCCTTTGTTTTCATATCCGCAGCCAACCAGACTAAATCTCCAATACGTTGAAAGCCAAACATCGAATAATAAATATAAAAAGGAACTGTATACTCTCCGTGTGTTGCATAGGATGTCCCTGACGCAATAAAGGAACACATTGCTCCACTTTCATTAATACCTTCTTCTAATATCTGACCATCTTTCGCTTCTCTATAATAAATAATCGTCTCAAAATCTACAGGTTCATACAATTGTCCTAAATGAGAATAAATTCCATATTGCATGAAAAACGACTCCATTCCAAAAGTCCTTGCTTCATCAGGAATAATAGGAACAATACGCTTTCCTATTTTTGGATCTCTCAACAACTTACTTAACACCCTTACAAAAGACATCGTTGTAGACATCTCTGACTTGGATGCCGTTAAAAACTCTTTGTATTGGCTAATATCAGGGATATCTAAACACTCTTTTGTTACTTTCCTTTCCGGCAAAAAGCCTCCCAACTCTTTTCTTTGTTTTAACAGATATTGAATCTCTTTTGATTTTTGAGGAGGCCTGTAAAAAGGTGCATCAACGACTTTTTCATCTGAAATAGGAATAGATAATTTTTCTCGAAACTCCCGAAGTTCTTTTTCATTTAACTTCTTTTGTTGATGACTAATATTTTTTCCTTCTCCAGCCTCTCCTAATCCATACCCTTTTACGGTTTTAGCCAATATCACCGTTGGCTGCCCTTTATGATTAATAGCGTTTTGATAGGCCGTATATACTTTAACAGGGTCATGCCCGCCCCTTAAAAGACCTTTTAAATCATCATCTGTTAAATGATTCACACACTTTAATAAATCAGGGTATTTTCCAAAAAAATGTTTTCGAAAATAACTTCCTGGCTCTACAACATATTTTTGATAATCCCCATCTACAGCTTCACCCATTCTTTTCATCAACAAATCTCTATATTCTGATTGAAGCAACTCATCCCAATCTGAGCCCCATATAACCTTTATAACATTCCACCCTGCGCCTCTAAAAGACGCCTCTAGTTCTTGAATAATTTTAGAATTTCCTCGAACAGGACCATCTAACCTCTGCAAATTACAATTAATAATAAAATTCAAATTATCTAGTTTTTCTCTAGCCGCAAAGTTTATAGCACCTAAAGTTTCAGGTTCATCACACTCTCCATCTCCAATATAACAAAATACTCTAGGCTCGCTTTCAGGTTTAATAATGCCTCTGGCTACTAAATATCGATTAAACCGTGCTTGATAAATGGATAATATAGGACCTAACCCCATGGAAACAGTCGGAAATTGCCAGAAATTTGGCATTAAAAAAGGGTGTGGATACGAAGACAAGCCTCCACCTTTGGCTAACTCTTGCCGAAAATGATGCAAATGTTTCGTTGTTATACGGCCTTCCAAATACGCTCTTGCATAATTTCCTGGAGACACATGCCCTTGAAAAAATACCTGATCAGCCTCATGCTTCCCATTATTTCCTCTAAAAATATGATTAAACCCAACCTCATACAAGGTTGATGATGATGCATAAGATGAAATATGTCCGCCTAAACCATCATGAACTCTATTGGCTTTAACAACCATAGACATCGCATTCCATCTGATAATGTCTTGAATTTTACTTTCTAATTCTAAATTTCCTGGATAGGATTTATCCTCTTCCTTAGGTATGCTGTTCACATACGGTGTATTTGTTGCTCCGTTTATCGTTGCTCCATACTGTTTTATTTTTGAGATACACTCATTTACAACATGAGCCGCATCAATTTCTAGGCCTTCAACCAATAGGTGCTCAAATTGATCAACAATGGATTTGCATATATAGTCTTTATTATTAAAACCTGCTGTAGTCATTCACATCCCCGCTCGTTCATTATATTATTAACATAAAAGCATTAAGCTAAACAATAATTTTTTATTTTATATGGACATATTAAATCGTATTGATACAAGTATAAATCATTTATTAAAAATAGATAAGCTTTCTTCTGTTTTTGATCACCTAAACTATGATGAATGGTTTCATGATGAAATCGAAAAAAACCACACTCAATCTCGCTGTGTTTTTTTAAGACTTTGGGAATCTGAACAGCATGCTATTGTTTTAGGTCGCAGTAACTCTCCAAAAGTAGAAACCTTTGAAGAAAAATCTCTGAAGGATAACATCCCAATTATAAAACGTTGTAGTGGTGGGGGTACTGTGCTGCTAGGACCGGGCTGTTTGTGTTATACACTCTTTATTCCTACACACCTTGAAACCTGCAACACTATTCAAAAAACTAACCACTATGTCATGAATACACATAAAGACAGTCTTAGTCTATGTCTTCCAAACATTTCTGTTCAAGGCCATACTGACTTATGCATTGATAATGTCAAGTTTTCTGGCAACTCTCAACGACGTAAAAAACATTGGATTTTATTTCACGGCACCTTTCTATACAACTATGACTTATCTATTATCGATCGTTATTTAAAACATCCATCCAAAGAACCTTCATATAGAAAAGCACGACAGCATTTATCTTTTTTAAAAAACTGCCCTCTTCCAAAAGAGACCCTTTCAACCTCCTTATCTTCAGCCTGGAACTGTCAGTCTGATCTAGAAATCCCCTTATACAAATCTTTCTAGTTGAATTATTTCTTATTAACTCTAATAATATATCTCATGACGCAGTCATCATCTAAAAACAACTTCAATAAAAAAAATAAAGCTATTCTCTTTTTTTGTGTTAGTGTGTTTGTGTATCTCGGCATTCGTTTTTTTATATCAATAGATCTAAAGTTTAATGACGCTCTTCTAAGTGGCCTTTTCGGCTTTTTTCTTGCAAGCATTATATTTAATTACAATCTAAACAAGGTTAAAGAACGCGCGTTAACGATTACTCAACGATCTAAACGCACAGAAGAGCTTCACTTAAAATCGTCTTTATCAAAAATCGATAAAAACATTCGCTCTCTTCATAAGACATTAAATACCGGATCTTTTGGCCAAAACCATCAACAAGCATTCTTTGATCTCAATAAGTTCCCTAATATGTCTATCATTCCTTCTCCATCAAACAACCTCTCATACATCATTGATTTAGAACAGGACTCTGAACGCTCTCAAATAAGCATTTCGAATTTAAAATCCTTTTTCAAAAAAAGAGGTCATGCCCTTAAGATACTTAAGTCAAAATCAAAACCTATTATCAACACTTATAATCATACTCAACAGTCGACACCTAATTCTAAAGTAGAGTTTCCTTTTAGCAGTTTAAACTTTAATTAATGAACGCTAGTTTACTCGAGCACTTAAAAGAATTACGTCAAAGACTTGTCATCTGTGTTCTCTCTATACTGGTTCTAGGTATTTTTTCTTATACTTATTATCATTATTTTTACACCTTATTTTCTCAGCCATTCAAATCTATTGCCTCTGTTGATGCACAGCATTTTTATGTAAAATCTGTGCTAGAAGGGGTTATTACTAAGCTAAAGTTTGCTACCTTATTTGGGGTTATTTTATCTTTGCCTCTTTTTATTTTTCATCTCTTACGTTTTGTCATGCCTGGCTTAAAAAAGAACGAAAACAAATTCCTTATAGTCTCTATTATCACTAGTTTTATCCTATCTGCCGTTAGCTTTTTTTATGGATATTTTATCTTATTACCCCTATCGCTAAAATTTTTAATGAGTAATCACTTCATCCCTTCCGATGTTGGAATCTTACTCACATATTCAGAAAACATTTTCTTTGTATTCAATCTTCTCGCTTATTTAATCGTCGTATTTCAACTTCCTATTATCATCGTGACCTTGCTTCATTTGAACATCTTTTCTAGAAAAAGCTTACTCAAATCTAGCCGCTATATGATTGTTTGTATTATGATTTTATCTGCTATTCTTACTCCTCCTGATGTTATTTCTCAGGTTTTATTATCTTTACCATTGATTATCTTATTTTTCAGCGCTATCCTTTTTGCGAAATGTTTTCGAATAGGGAATCATGTTTAATTTTGGATTTTTAGAATGGATTGTTATAATTGCTATTGCAATTGTATGTATTAAACCGGAAGATTATCCAATTGTCATTAAGAAATGTGTTCGGTTTGTTAAAAAAATTGAAACAATGTGGAAAAAGATTAGTAATGAAATTGATATTTATGATAAATAAAAAAGGAGATGTTTAACAATGTTTGGGTCAAAAGAAATAATTGTTATTGCTGTTATTATTTTAGTATTATTTGGTTCTGCTGCTATTCCTAAATTTGCGAAGTCTCTAGGTCTTGCAAAAAAAGAATTTGAAAAAGGTCTTAAAGAAGCGGAAGAAGAAGGATCTGAAAAAGATACAGATTCTAAAAAATCAACATAAACACTCTTACACTAGACTTAATATTCTATAAGCCATTTCTTGTACACTCACCCCTGAGTATGAATCAAGCTCTTTTTCTTTAGAGACAACCGTAAAATCACGTTTGGAATTCCCAAAATTAGAGGCTGTATTGGCAATAATGTAATCACAATTTTTTTCCTTACATTTTTGAATAGCTGTTTCAATAAGGGTATCTTCATCTGCTAAGCAGCACCCAATAAACACTCTCTCTTTTTTTTGTTCACTCAGCGATTTCAAAATATCTGAAGATGCTTTAAATGATACAGACAGTGCGTTGTCTTTCCTACGAATTTTTTTCTCAGAATATTCTGGAATAAAATCTGAAATCGCCGCTGTCATCACCAATACATCATGACTCTTTATGGAATGATGAAGTGCGTCATGCATACCTGATGCTGTTTTTTCTATCTGGTACTTAAATCCAATAGACGACACATCACCTGCAGATATCATCGTTACATCTGCAGAATATAAATGTGCCATATTACTCAATGCTTTTCCTAATTGCCCAGTAGATTTATTCGTAATCACTCTTACTGGATCCAAAGACTCTGTCGTTCCCCCTGAACTGATGAGTATTTTTTTATTTTTCAGAGATAATGCTGGAAAACGTGCTACCGATAGACACTCTACAAGCGTTTCTGGCTCTATCATTCTACCCACCCCTAAATCCTGAGATAATAATTCCCCTTCTATTGGACCTGCAATATATACCCCTCTATCTTTCAACAGACTTATATTGTCTTGTATTGCAACATTCTCGAACATTTCTGCATGCATAGCAGGCGCCATTATGACGGGACCTTTGAAGGAAAGGAAACAATTTAATAATAGATTATCGGCAATACCATGGGCACACTTTGAGACTGTATTCGCCGTCACTGGCGCCATTAATAAAATATCGCTTTTTCTAGTTAAATGGATATGAATATTTTGTTCGCGCCAAAACTCTTTATCTGTATAACATTTTTCTTCTGAAACATTTTCTAAGGTAAAACGTGACACAAACTTTTCAGCAGACTTTGTTAAAATACATGTAACAGAGTAGCCTGATTTCTTTAATTGACGAACTATTTCAGGAGCTTTATATGCGGCAATGCTTCCAGCTATGCCATATAAAACATGACAAGACATTTTATAATGATTTACTTTTTGATCTTTTGGATTCTTTTTCTTTTGTTTTACTACCAGACTCTTTCTCTTCTTTATCCTCTAGTTTTTCGTCTAAGCTTTTATCTAATTTTTCAAGTAATTCAACTTCGTCATCTACAGCTTCCATTAGAGATGCAGAAATGAAACCGGCCTCAAATTCTTTTATTGCTATAAAAATAGGATCTACATACCCATCATCCTCAATATCAATCAATACTTTTTCGCCTTCAGCAATTTGACGCGCTCTTTTGGATAACGCGGATGAAAGGAAAAAACGATTTGGAAACTTCTCTAAAAGAGCGTTTATACTTATTTTTTGATTATTATTTTCTGAGCTCATGATTACTCCTAAATTATTCAAATCTTTTTCTTACTACTGCTACTATCTGATCTGTAGCGTCGCTAACTATATCATTAATCACTACAAAGTCATAGAGTTCTGTTTGCTTAATTTCCTCTTCAGCCGTTTTCAAACGTTTAGTTAAGTCTTCCGAAGACTCTGTGTTACGATTCACGAGACGCTCATTAAGAGCATCTAATGAAGGGGGGGCAATAAAAATAAACAGGGCATTTGGCACTGCCTTTTTTATTTTTTTTGCTCCTTGTGTATCTATTTCTAAAAGAACAATTTTATTATTACTGTTAATCCGATCTACTTCACTTTTTAATGTTCCATATTTAGCCTGATGCACATGACACCACTCAAGAAAACCATCACTGTCTATATGTAGAGAAAACTCTTTTTCACTTAAAAAATAATACTCTTTGTTATCTCTCTCCCCTTTTCTTTTTTGTCGAGTTGTTGCCGAAGTGGCAAGCTCTAAAAAATCTACTTCTTTTAAAATTTTCGAAATAATAGTTCCTTTTCCCACACCAGATGGTCCAGAAATTATAATTATTTTAGATTTATCTCTATTCATATTTTAGTAATTTTACTATACAATTACTTAATTGATAAATATTAAATTTATCTTAAAATAAACAAAATATCATAAAGGGGAATATATGAAATTTTTAAATAGTATTTTTACTTTTCCATCGTATCTTTTTCAGAATTTTGGTCATTTTCTTGAAATATCCGTAGGTATGGTTTGGAACTGGCCCGTTGCCTTACTTTGCTTATTAGGATGCATCTACTTTACATTTCGATTGGGATTTATTCAGTTTAAGTGTTTCCCTCATGCTCTTTCTTTAGTTTCTGGAAAATATGATAACCCTGAAGAAAAAGGGCAAATCACTCATTTCCAGGCCTTGTCAGCTGCTTTATCTGCAACTATAGGTCTTGGAAATATCGCTGGAGTTGCTATAGCAATTGGATTAGGTGGTCCAGGAGCCATTTTTTGGATGTGGATTATTGGTCTTTTTGGAATGGCTACCAAATATACAGAGTGTACCTTAGGAACACATTATAGAGAAATTGAGAAAGATAGTGATGTCGTACACGGAGGGCCTATGTATTATATTACAAAAGGTCTCGGTCTAAAGTTTAAGCCTTTAGCCTTGTTTTATGCGATTGCTATTTGCCTCGCCTCTTTTGGTGCAGCAGCTCTCTTTCAGTCCAACCAAGCCGCCGCCGCCCTACATGAGTACTATCATGTCCCTAAACTATTAACGGGAGTTATCCTCTTTATCCTTGCATGCACTGTTATCATCGGAGGTATTAAACGTATCGGGAATGTTGCCTCTAAAATTGTTCCAGGAATGTGTGTCGTCTATATTGGATGTGCTCTTCTTATTTGCATTTTAAATCTACATCTTATTCCTTCTGCTATTCAAATCATATTGTCTGATGCTTTTTCTGGACAAGCTGCTGCGGGAGGTTTGATTCCTGTCATACTTGCAGGAATTAGACGCGCTATCTTTTCTAATGAAGCAGGTCTTGGATCTGCAGCTATTGCTCATGCTGCCGTTAAAACAGACTATCCTGTTCGCGAAGGAATAGTTGCCTCATTAGGGCCACTTATCGATACTATTATTGTATGTACCGCTACAGCTCTTGTTATTATTCTGAGTGGGAATTATGGAACACATATGTATCAGAGTAGTAACTCCTATACCAAATCCTTTGAACACCCACTCTATGAACAACAATTAACCCGTCATGTATCGGTTGTACAAAAAGATGATTTACCACTAGATTCTGATCCGTTCAGATCTCATATTTCTGGAGATAAGGCTCTTCTTATTTCTGGCACACCATCTGAAGTCCCTCCGTTTTCTGTCTTTAACATCAAAAATACGGATAATGTGTTACGCTTTTCATATTTTAAAAAGAAAGGTGATATGTCCTTAAAAATTCTCTCTAAAACTCATGGCCTATTAGGAGAAGTTGATTCAGATTCTGTCTTTAGCAACAAAAATATCACGATTGAACACTTTAACAAAAGTGGCTTGTGGCAAAGTGCTATCATTCATATCCATGGAGACTTACCCAAAGAAGACATAACACTTCAATTTAGTGCTAATAGCCATGACACGCAGTGGTATATAGACACTATAGAACCGGTACGAAAATTATCTGGAATTGCCTTAACAACAGCCTCATTTGATCACTTTTTCAAGGGCTTTGGGTCTGTTTTCATAACGTTCTCCGTTCTATTCTTTGCCTTTTCGACTATCATCACCTGGAGCTACTACGGAGAAACAGCGTCTCATTTCTTATTTGGAAAGAAATCTATTCTGTACTATAAGTTCTTATTTGTTGTACTTATTATTGTGGGGTCTGTTCAACCACTCACTAACGTAATCAACTTTTCTGATCTCATGATTGGACTTCTGGTTGTTCCTAATATGATTGCACTCTTTCTCTTATCTGGAAAAGTGTCTCATTGGACTAAGGACTACTTTAAAAAGTTAAACGCTGGAGAAATTAAAGTTTATAAATAAAGTTTATATATGGTCATGGAGGAGGGTCTTAGACACCTACTAATCATCCTCTGTGACCTATATATTTGGGCCTACTGCCCCTTTTGAATGATATTGAATACAGAAATAGAACGGTCTCTCTAAATGAAAAAAGCTATCCTCTAATTTTTTCTAAAAAATATCCTGCCATTGCCATATCTTGTACAGCTAGCCCTGTAGAATCAAATAGACTGCGTTGATTTACATCAATTAAAGAAGAATCTAGGAGCAATTCTCCCAATGTTGAGAGTATCTCTTGTTTTAAAAACACTTTATCTTGAACAGCTGTATTGATGTCTCCTGAATGCATCGCTTGATCTGTATCATCCACTATGATTTGTGATGATTTGATTAAGTCTATCGAACATTCTTGCTTTCCCGGTGCATCTGCCCCAATGGCATTGATATGCGTATGAGCCCCTACATGACCTTTATCCAAAATAGGGCTTTTTACTGGTGTGCTCGTCACAATAATATCTCTATCTTTTGTTGCTTCTTCAATGTCGGTACATATCTGCACATCACAACTATCTTTCTCTTTAATAAACGTATACAGTTTTTGAGCTGTAGCCTCATGAACATCCATAATTGTGACAGACTCTATCGACCTAATTTCTCTAATACACTCATATTGATACCTGGCTTGAACCCCTGCCCCAACAAAGGCTATCGATTTTGCCGTTTTAGGCGTGCAATATTTGACCGCTACCGCGCCTGCTGCCCCTGTCCGGATAGCAGTTAATTCCGAGGCCTCAACTATAGCTAAGGGCAGTCCTGTCTCTGGACTATTCACCAACAACATTGCAGACACACTTGCCATATTCTTTTTAACATTTTGAGCGTGTGAATTAACCCACTTAACGCCCGCTATATTATAACGGCTATCATAGGCCGGCATCGCCCTAAAATCGCCATGAAATTCTGGCAAATTTAAATATATCTTTTCTGGCATCTTGCTTTTGTTCTGCGCATAATCACAAAAAGCCTTTTCTACAAGCTCAACAGCCTCTTTCATCGAGATGTTGTCCACAATATCTTGATTACTATAAAATGGGACAGTCATTAACGCTTACCAAGGGCGTTTAAAAAATAAGCCGACGTTTTTATGCCATTCATAAACCCATCCACCAACATTCTTTCGTTAGGCGAATGAATATCATCATCTGGGCAATTAAAGCCCATCATCACCGTATCTATACCCAATATATGCTGAAAATCTGCAACTACCGGGATAGTCCCCCCTTCTCCAATAAATAAAGGTGGATTTTTATGTACAGAAGAAAATGCATCATAAGCCGCTTTCATAAAGAGGCTTTCAGTATCCATCTTCGCCGGATTAGCTATATTCATGACAGTTAACTTACTTTTGATACCAGGAGGTGTAATCTCTTTCAAATAAGCCTTAAAGGACTCTAAAATCTTATATGGATCTTGCTTTGCCGTTAAACGCATACTCATTTTTGCCGTGGCTTTTGACGGAATAATGGTTTTGGCCCCTGGATCTGTATACCCTCCATAAATCCCATTACAATCAAATGTAGGATAAACACACTTTTTCTCAGCAACCGACTTTGTCTCATCGCCAACAAAAACTTCGCAGTCTAACTGCTCTAAAATTTTATTTTCCTCTGAAATCAACTTATTTAAACTTTCTTTTTCTAATGAAGATGGCCCTTCAACATCATCATAAAACCCTGGAATCTGAACCACGTCATTCTCGTCTTTTAATCGTGTGATCATCTGCGCTAATGCCTGAATAGGATTTTGTACAAAACCTCCATATTGGCCCGAATGCAAATCTTTATTAGGGCCAGTTAATTCCAACTCGCAATAGATCATCCCTCTTACAGAAAAACATAATGCCGGTTGATCTCTATTCACCATCGGCGTATCGGAAATAACCGCAACATCTGCGGATAATTTCTCTTTATTTTCTTCTATAAACTCTGGTAAATGTTCACTCCCTATTTCTTCTTCCCCTTCAAATAATAATTTTATGTTTACAGGTAACGCCCCCTTGCACTTCAACATGCTTTCTATCGCCTTTACATGACAAAACAATTGCCCTTTATCATCCGAAATACCTCTCGCAAAAATATGCTCTCCTCGAATTTCAGGTTGAAAGGGATCTGATACCCATAACTCATAGGGGTCCGGAGGCTGAACATCGTAATGGCCGTAAATTAATACTGTTGGAAGCTCTTTTGACTGAATATATTCACTGTACACAATAGGATGTCCCTTTGTTTCTAATATTTCAGTATTAGACAAGCCTATATCTATTAAATGTTTTTTTAAAAACTCTGCACAATCTCTAACATCTTGTTTATTTTCTTCTGCTGTTGAAATACTTTTTATACGTAAAAAATCAAATAATTCAACTAAAGAATGATCTTTGTTATCTTCGATAAATGCCAAAATCTCTTTCATTACTGATCTATATATTTTAAGCCAATAACACCGCCTGCAATACGTTTCCCAGCATTTCCTGAGGGTTGTCCCCCATCATCTTCCTTTGCATGAATAATAACAGATCTTCCTAAAATAGGATTTTTATCTCCTGATATAGATATGGTTTCATCTTCCATAGAAAATATTGCATTTCCTGCACTATCTGTTTGAATATTTCCAAATGATCCGGCATGGCGTTCTTGACTTGGAGGTAATCCATGATCATGCCCTTCCGGATTATAATGCCCTCCCGCTTTTGTTCCGTCATCCTTACTTAAATCTCCAAAGTGATGAACATGAAATCCATGCTTTGCATTTGGATTTAACCCCTTTACTTTAGCCGTCACCTTCACTTTTCCTTCTAACTGCTCAAACACCACAATTCCTGAGACCTGTGACATATTGAGAGACTGTAAGGTAGCTATCGCTTTTTGACCTATTTTATCTGAACTTTCTGGCAAACATCCTGTTAGAACTACTATTAAACTCAAACATAAAGATATTATCTTTGTTTTTCTCATTCATTTTCTCCTCTATTTATGATGTATCTACTATAAGTTTAATTGAATTCTTACCATTTCAAAAGAGCCTCTTACTCCTCTCTTGGTTTAAAAATCTCTAAAGTGGGTATCTTTAGAAATGCATTTAAACAACTTTTCCTTTAATAGCTTACAACATGACTCCAGCATGTCCTTTAATGATTTGCTTCCTTTATTATTTAAAGATTCCCTATTCGGAAAGGTGCTTCCCGTTAAAGAACGTAGTAAATACCTGCCTCTTCTAGAAGATTTTCGTGACCATTTCCACTGATTTTCTAAGACATTTTTTCTACTGAATTCCACATCATTCCAGAATATGCTAAACTCTATACATGATTGACAATCTTTCTTTCGATCATTTAAACAAAACACAGGCCTTCATTCAGGATATCGATACACTTCCACCCGATCAGCTTGGATTTTCTTTTATATCTCATGTCAAAGAAACTCTTCCTCTTGATATTGCCAGTATTTTTATTTCTAACTTTGAGTTTAGAAAGTCTGTTAAAGTCCTTTATGTCCTTCGTATTAACCGAGAAAAAGCAGAGCTTGTCGAACTTTCAGAACATATCGAAAACTCTATTATCTATGACTTTTTGTCACAAGATATATATTTGAACTCAAAAAAAATGAGCAACTTTTATAAAAAAGCATTTAAACAACGTCTCTCTCACATTATTAAAGACTTACAAAACAATAAAAGTAATATATTCGAAGAAGTCATTTAACAGTTTTCATGACACTCTCCTCTCTTTTTTATACTTTCTGGCATAGTCTATACCGTATATTTTTAACTATTTTAAATATTCGCTCATATCTCTTTCATCCTACTCTTCTTTTTCTTGAACTTGCCTATTTTTGTGAAGAACTTTTATCTTTTTTTATTTTTAACCCTCTTCGCTCTAAAAAAATCTCTCTCCCGACTTACGGGACACTTCCCTTCTTTTCAATGAATAAAATAAGCCCCCTCTTAGATATTTCTAAAGATTCAACTCTATTAGATCTTGGATCTGGGAAAGGAAAAATCCTTCTGTATTATTCTCTTTGCTATAAATGCCGTTGTATCGGTATCGAATCTTTTTCTTATTTTTATCGTCTTTCAAATATGTTATCTCGACTACTCTTTCAACACTCTCGTATAACGTGGCTTAATCAAGATTTTTTTTCATATACCCCATCTTCAACGTGTGATATCGCCTTTGTATCGGCATTAGATCATACTGAACACGCGTTAAGAACACTCATCCACCATTATCATGATCATGTCAGCACCTTCGTCAGTCTAGGAGCTCCTCTTCCTTCGCTTGATCATTTCTCTGTTGTATCATATAAACTCCCCTGCTCTTGGGGCTTCTCTTGGATTTATATTTATCATAAAAAGTATGTTTAATCCTCTTTTTCATTGATACTATTAGAACCATGTTATATAGATTAACTATTTCAAACTTTGCAACTATTAAGTCTTTTGAATGCTCATTTGACTCTGGGTTCACAGTGTTTACCGGAGAAAGTGGGGCTGGAAAATCTCTCGTCTTCCAGGCAATCTATGGGTTATTGGGGTGCTCGATGAACGCTTCAATGATTAGAGAAGATGCAGACTTTTGTGAATTACAAGCGTCTTTTTATTTAAAAGATACTACTGATCCCATCTTAAAAAATTATGTAGATGAAGAAAACTACTTGCACCTTTACAGAAAAGTTCATCGCAACAAACCTGGACTCATTACAATTAACGCAAAAGCATCTCCATTAAAAATGTTAAAAAAAATAGGAGCCCTTTTAGCTATCTGTATCGGGCAACATGAACAACTTTCGTTAATGAAACCTTCTCATCAACTCGACCTTCTAGATCACTACATCCCTGATCTTCATGACTTAAAAAATCAATATATTAATGAGTTTAATCACTATACACAGATTTCAAATGAACTAAAATCTATATCTGAATTAAATATAGACCCTCAACTACAAGAATTTCTTTCATTTCAAATAAAAGATATTTCCCAACACAACTTTGATTCTCATGAAGAAGATACTTTAACCCAACAAAAAAAAGATAATGCTAAAGCCACCAAACAAAAACAGCATCTACAACAATTTCACTCTGCACTATCGTCTTCTTTACAACATCTACAACAAGCTAAAGACTCGTTAATTCAACTCACTCCTACAAACACTCTGCCTACATTAGATTCTGTTGAATCATTATCCTCTCAACTTGAAGATCTTTCCTTTACGGCATCCAAAGAATGGAATAACTACTCAACTATCTCTGATCAAAATATGAACGATATTGAATCTCGCCTCGACCTTATTTTTCGATACTCTCATAAATACAAGGTACACTCTATCCATGAATTACTTGAGAAGTTGGAATCGTTAAAAACGCAATTATATCAATTGGATTCCGCCGAAGATAAAAAAAATGACCTTCTCGAAGATCTATCCAAGTCTCAACAAAAATGTACAGTTCTTGCACAATCTATTTCAAAAAAACGTCAGGAACATGCGATGACTCTGTCGAAAGAGTTAATGGCTATTTTGCATCAATTAGGATTCGATTTTGTTCAATTTAAGGTCAAGTTTGAGGAAAGCAAAGAACTTCTCACATCTGGAATGGACTCTATTAATTTTTTAATTAGTGTGAATGCCGGTGAAACTGAAAAACCCATTGCAAAGGTCTCTTCTGGAGGAGAATTATCTCGAATTTTGTTAGCATTTTATACTATTTTTGGAAGCTTTAACTCTCATAAATTACTTCTCTTTGACGAAATCGACACAGGAGTAGGCGGATTAACAGCTAATGCTATTGGATCTCTTATCCATAAGCTTTCCAAAAAACAACAGTTGTTTGTCATTACTCACTTAGCTCAAATTGCTCAGTTTTCTAACACACATATTCGTATAGAAAAAACTATTAAAGAAAATGAAACATTTTCCTCTCCTTCCATTTTAGACTCAAACTCAAGACAAGAAGAAATGTCTCGAATGATTGGAGGGTCGAAAGTTGTGGAATCTATTCTGAATTGAGTTCTCTTTCGGAGCTCATAGGCACGTATTAGTTTGTTTTTAACTTAAAAAAATTCTTAAACGATCTTATTGACAACCATGTTATAATTCTAAAGTTATGTGCGGTATCATTGGATATATTGGTGATAGAGATATAAGCTCTGTTCTATTAGTAGGCCTAGAGCGTCTCAGCTACCGAGGGTATGACTCATCTGGTATCGCCGTAATTTCATCAAACGAACTCAGTATTTGGAAGAAAGCTGGAAAAATCCAAGAACTCTCCAGAATACTCAGTGGCATGACTATTCATTCCAACATTGGTATTGGACATACACGTTGGGCAACGCATGGGGTTCCCAACGACATCAACTCACACCCTCATCTGGATAGCAGCAAAAAGTTTTGTATTGTTCATAATGGTATTATCGAAAATTATCTCGAATTAAAAAATGAATTGATCAACGACGGAGTTCTCTTTCGTTCTCAAACCGATACTGAAGTTATTTCACATTTAATTTCTAAATATTATACAGACTCTGTTGAAGAGGCTTTTCAGAAAACTATCCAAAGACTAAAAGGTTCTTTTGCCTTATCGTTGATTTCTGAATATCTACCAGATCAGATTCTTTTTGTACGAAAAGGAAGCCCTCTCATTGTTGGTTTAGGAAAAAATGAAAATTTTATTTCTTCTGACATAAATGCAATTTTAAATCATACAAAAGAAGTTATCTATCTTGAAGATGGGCATTACGGATCTCTTTCTCAGACATCTCTTACTGTTTTCTCTGAAAAAGGAAAAAAAGTTACACCGAAAATATCTTCAATTAATTGGAATCCTGAAGATAGCGAAAAACAGCCTTACGACCACTATATGCTTAAGGAAATTCACGAGCAACCTCATGTCGTTAGAAAAATTATTTCGAAATATGTCTCAAATGATAACAAAATTAACTTCACACACTTAAATGGCCTTGATTTAAGCAATATTTCTCGCTTTATTATTCAAGCTTGTGGAACATCTTGGCATGCAGGACTCATTGGAAAATATCTCATCGAACAATATGCCAATGTTGTTGCCGAAGTTGATATTTCATCCGAGTTTAGATATCGACGCATGATTTCTCATGGAAACGATGTGGTTTTAGCTATTTCTCAATCAGGAGAAACCGCAGATACTTTAGCAGGAATTCATGAAGCAAAAAGTCATTTCTTTCCTGTTCTTTCATTTGTTAATGTTAAAAATAGTACCATTGATAGAGAATCTGACGGCGTCGTGTATAGCCACTCAGGTCAAGAAATTGGTGTTGCTTCAACCAAAAATTTTACGGCTCAACTAACATCTATTTATCTCTTCAGTATTTTTCTGGCACGAGTAAAAAATGTCATGACACCAGAAGAAGCCGATAAGCATTTAAATGAACTTAAAAAAATTCCTGAATATATCGAAAACATCTTAAACCAAGCAGAAAAATTTAAAAAATTAGCTGATAAATATTATCTAAGTAATCAAATATTATTTATTGGCAGAGGCATGAATTACCCTAGTTCTTTAGAAGGCGCTTTAAAATTAAAAGAAATCTCATATATTCACGCTACAGGCTATGCCGCTGGAGAATTAAAACATGGGCCCATTGCCTTAATTGATTCAAAATTACCAGTGGTATGCATCGCTCCTGACACCTCTACTTATGACAAAATGCTCAGCAATATTCAAGAAGTTAAATCTCGTAAAGGAAAAACAATTATTATTGCCACTGAAGGGAATAAAGAGATTAAACAATATGCTGATGATATCATTTATATCCCCAAGACAACCGAGGACCTTACTCCTCTACTTGTGAGTATCCCCTTACAATTATTTTCATACTATGTCGCTCTAAATCTTGATTGTGATGTGGATCAACCAAGAAATTTAGCCAAAAGTGTTACTGTCGAATAAGTTTTCCAATATTATTCTTATAGGGTTTATGGGTTCTGGAAAAACAACCCTCGCTCAAACGTTATCTTCAACACTATCTATACCCTGGATCGATACCGATGTTATTATTGAAGAGACTCAAAAAAGCACTATTTCTGAATTATTCAAGGTCTCTGAATCTCACTTTAGATCTATCGAATCTTCTATTTGTTTTCAATTGAAAGATATAAAAAACAGTGTCATTTCAACGGGGGGAGGCATTGTATTAAACTCAAAAAACAGAGAGATTCTTAAGTCTCTCGGGTTGGTTGTCTTTCTAGATGTTTCGCTTAATACTGTTTTATCTCGCTTACAGGATGACGAATCTCGTCCCTTACTACGCGTTTCGAATCGAGAGAAGGTTATTCAATCCCTTTTGGACGAACGTAGAGCACTCTATGAAGAGACAGCGTCTCTTACTATTGAGACAGACACTCGTACAATTCATGATATTTCTGATATGATAATAGAAAAGCTTAATCATTATGACTAATCAGATCAAACACCTCACATTACCTCTCCCTAACGCCAATGCTGTTGATATTCATGTTGGGAACTCATTTATTACCGATATCGATTTTTTAAAGTCAGTTATTCCCTCTAAACGTCGTCTCTTTATCATCACTCAAGACTTCGTTTATGAAAAGCATGGAAAACATATTGAAGATACCATTAAAAAAGAAATTAACGACGATTGTCATCTTATAAAAATACCAGATGGAGAATCTGCAAAATCATTTCAAGTTTTACAATTCATTTTGAATAAAATGTTTGAAATTGGCGTTGAACGACATGATCTAGTTGTCGCAATAGGAGGTGGGGTTATTACAGATTGTGCCGGTTTTGTTGCAAGTATTTGTTTAAGAGGTCTTGAATTAATTAATATTCCAACTACTTTGCTTGCACAAGTTGATGCAGCTATTGGAGGTAAAACTGGGATCAATCATTTTTCAGGAAAAAACCTTATTGGATCCTTTTATCAACCAAGTCATGTCATCCTAGATGTTTCATTTCTTTCAACTTTACCTCTTCGTGAATTCTACTCCGGTTTTGCCGAAGTTATCAAATATGGCGTTATTCGAGACCCTGAACTATTTGAAATGCTACTCACACATCGTAACGATATTAAAAAATTTTCTGCATCAAAACACCCGTCTCTTTGGGAAGATATTGTATATACTTCTTGTAAAAACAAAGTAGATGTTGTCAAAAACGATGAAAAAGAATCCAATCTTAGAGCTATCCTAAATTTTGGACATACCATTGGACATGGCATAGAAGCCCTTTTTGACTATCATACCTATAAACATGGAGAATGTGTCATTTTTGGTATGTGTGCCGCTACTCATATAGCAGAGCAAAAATCTCTCATTTCTAAGGAAGAGTCTCAGAGAATTTATTCGTTAATAGAAGCATTTGGCTACTTTTCTTTAAAACTAGAGCCTATTGACTACGAAAAACTTCTGCCCATTATCTCTCGAGATAAAAAAGTAAAAGGAAATGTCATCCATTTTATACTTCCCAAATCTGTTGGAGATGTTATGATTACAGATACTGTTTCTCAACAGGAAATTGAGGGTAGTCTATTATTTATACAGTCACTATTTAAAGGAGCGAAAGCATGACAACTACTTTTTTAGTCATTCATGGACCCAATTTAAATGCACTTGGAAAACGAGAAACTGATGTTTATGGAAATAATACATTAGATGATATTAATGAGACTATTTCCACCTTTGCATCAAAAAACAACCTTGAGCTTACGTTTTTCCAATCCAATCATGAAGGAGAGATTGTCGATACCATTCATAACATTGGATCAACCGTAGATGGAATCATTATTAACCCAGCAGCATTCACCCATACTTCTGTCGCTATACGAGATGCTATTGCTTCTACGGATACGCCGACTATCGAAGTTCATTTGTCGAACATCTATTCTCGGGAAGAATTTCGTCATCACTCCTATTGCGCTCCTGTATGCTTAGGACAAGTGTCTGGTCTGGGTATCAATAGCTACCTTGCCGCTATTCAAGGGCTACTGCTTCATTTGACATCACACTAATAACTGCATATGAAACACTCTAAGATGAATGAGGTGTTTTCTAAAATATTACAGCAGCATCAACAACGACACCTCAAATATTCACATTTTTCCATAAAAGATCACTGGTATCTGAAAGATCATATAGATGGCTTTATTCCAGGATACCTAAAACTGTTTGAATATTCTCCTTCTTTAATAGAAAAAGCAATGTGTTATTACACTATGAGTTATATACCCAAAATACAACAAAGATTTTGTCAAAAAATTTTAAATCCTTTTAAACATCACTATAAAAAAAGACTTCCAGACTCTATTCCATTTACTCCTATCTTAGACTCATTAGAAACTATACTTTCTCAACATAGTCACCTCATTAAACTCTGGACCTTGGCTGACATATCCTCTTTTTTAAACCACTGCATCTACACCATGCTCTCTCTTCATAAACTCCCAAAAGATTTGTATCAAGAAGAAAAGAAGATTCAAAACAACTATTGTATCCAACTCTATCCCGAATTAAGAGAACGTCTACTCAATGACTCTTTGCCTTTTGACCTATTAATATATCTGGTCACTAAAGCAAACTGTATAGATTCAAGTGATGAGATTCATCAACAGCAAATCCAAGTCTTTTTAAATGATGTCGGGAATTATTTGGACGGGAATACAGATTATAAGGAGATTCTAGACTCCTGTAATTATTTTGAGGATAAAGCACTGTATTATGATTGTTGTGGAGAACAAAAATGCTTTTTATATGAATGTGACAATCATGGAGAAATATTTTTTGATTGCTTGCTTATCGAGTATCTTCTTCGAAAGGGACATACGGTTGTCTTAAGTCTTAAATCATCTCCCGTATTAAACGATGTTACGTTTCAAGACTTTTCTACCTTATTAAAATCCCCTGCACTTCAACATTTTCAAGATTATCTACATAACAAAAGCTTTCATATCATCAATAGTGGATCCAATGACGTTATTAAGCACTTACCTTTTTTATCTGATGATTATAAAACGTGGTACCATCGCTCAGATTGTATTATTTCAAAGGGACAAGGTCATTTCACCTCATATCCTAAGTGTTTGTTAGGGCTTAAAAATAGATCTATTCGTTATCAAAAGCCGATCTTTCATAGCTTTATTTTAAAATCTCGATATACTCAACATGAATTACGGTCCGTACATAAAAAAGCATTCAGAATTTCTGAACCTTATGCAAAATATTTTTCTTAGCGATACCATTCATATTTTCTTAAAATTTCTACTCATGATTGGTATCGTCATAATTACAACAATTGAACATACTTAAACAGCTAATACTTATAGGATGTTGTTCTGTCCGTCCCAAGGTCGGTCTTACTTGTATTGAAGATGCTCTAGGTTGTAGATTTACCACTCTTCCTCTAGGTACATCCGATGATGCAGGAGTCAATCTATCACTACTAACTTCTTTTCTAAAATATGAAGAGAAATCTTCAGGTGCATTTAAAGATGAAAAATCATAGGATACAGATTCTCTAATCTGTTTCATTTTTTCAAACCTACCGGAAACAAAGCCCTCAATAGAAAAAAGACTGTTCAGTTTATCTTTTTGAGTTTGAGCTTCTTGAGGGTCATCATGAAAAACATTAAGTAATACATTATCTAAACGAAACTCTTCATCATTTAGTTGTCTTATAAACGCCATCTTATGTTCAAAAAAAACTTTTGTATGTCTTTGAGCCTTTATATTTACTTCTGTTTGATCACTGAAGATTACCTTATCAAACTTATCAAAATACTTATTCCCAAGATCAACCTCTTCTTCAAAAGATCTTATTAAAGTATTATTGTTACAATTACAAACACAACAATTATCTACCTCACTATCACAGCAAGAAGAGCCAGAAGAAGAACTACTTGTATTATCCCGTATCTTTATAAATAAATCGTCTTTTAATTGATCATGACTTACTCTCTTAAAGTGTGGATATGCATCCTTCATGTCTTCTGAACGTACATTAAGTTCTCTTGCTAATGTTTTAGGTGTAATTTCTCCTTTAACTTTAACTTTAACTTTAGTTTCGTCTATTATTTTAATTAATCGATCCTTAATACTTACCACTGGATTTACTGTATTAGGTGTTCTACAACATAACATTTTTTTATCTCCTTAATAATAAATATTCAATCTCTAGCTTATTTCAATTTAATCATAGTGTAATATCAACAACTCTATTAGTTATCGATCCTCCAACAAA
>QFBQ01000001.1 GCA_003265885.1 Candidatus Marinamargulisbacteria bacterium SCGC AG-343-D04 | reverse complement strand
AGTCTCCGCTCATTAAGATGTGGTCCGTGTTGAGGTTAGTTCTAATGGAGGAATAGACATGTTGTTGTACAGGAACTGCTTCTTTTATTAAATATTTATTTACAAAGTTCCATGTTTCTGTTTGATTTCCAAAATAACGTTGTGCGTCTTTCTTAATTTCGTTTTCATGTATTATGCGTTCTGGATACTCGGGGATGGCTGAAAAACTGAGTAAATATTTGTTTTTGGGAGAAGCGATTGGGTTTACATGAGTGACGCTGTGAAAATTATTGATAAGACCTTTACTCCCATCAAGATGTAATCCTTTATGTTTAATGAGAGGTTCAGATGTCTCGAAGTAAAAGCAGCTGACACTCTGATAGGGTATTTTTTTGAAATGAAAGAGTGTTGATGCGGCAGGATTGCTTGTTGCGCAAATGATGAGCTTGCTTTTGATAGAATCAGCATTTTTTATATGAAGGGTGTTTTTTTCTATTGATAGTACTTCATGCCCTGTTTTAATAGAATTGGGAGAGCAATGAGAGGCTATTTGTTCTGGGATGGCTTGGATACCTTGTTCTGGAATACATGCTTTTCCTATTAAAAACTGTTTGAAATAATATAACCATAATCGGGAGGATGTAGTGAGCGTGTTATCTAGGAATATTCCTTTAAAGAAAGGACTTAAAAAATAATAGATACATGATGATGAAAATCCTAACGTTTTCCAATAGTCTAGTGTCGATTTTTCTGTGCTTTCTAATATTTCAGATGTGCTTTTTTTTAAAAGAGAGAAGGCTAGTTTGCTAAAAATGAACAGATCTTTTGGGGTTAATAGTTTGCGGTGAATGGCTGTGATGTTGGTGATAATATTTTCAAAAGGATGAGCAATCCTGGTAAAACCAGATCCATTGTAGCAATAGGCATCTCTTGAAAAGGGTTTTAGACGTAGGGTGTCTAGATCTAGAGTTTTTTTTGCTTCTGGATAGGCTGTAGAAAGAACTTGGAATCCGTGGTCACATTGGAATCCATCGAGGGTGTCTGTGCGTTGTTTGCCTCCTATAGTGCTGTTTTTTTCTAGTAAAATATAGTTTATATTATGTTCTTCTAATGTTTTTGCAGCCGTTAATCCTGCTAGCCCTCCACCAATAATTACGATATCGTAGTGATCCATAACTGTAGTGTACTGAACTTTACTTTTATTTAGTAGATGAGACTGTCTCAAAATTTCTAATATGAACAGTTTTTGATCAATTTATATAGCTCTTCTATGGTTTGTTGAGCAAGAAATTGCCCATGTTGGCAGTTTTTAGATAGTATAATATCGATATTTTCTATTTCTCACAGTTTTATGAGTGTTGCTTTGGGTGTTTTTTTATTTAACAATCATCATTCCGTTCATTGTTGTGAAATGCCCTGGAAAGGTGCATAGATAGGGGTACTCTCCTTTTTTTTCGGGTGCAGTAAATCTAATAGTTATAGAGTCTCCAGAGGAAAGTAATGGAGTGTAGGCAATGATGGCCTTATCTTTAGGGATGAAGTCTGATGAATAGGCGATGGCTTTTGTACTAAACTCTACAATGTTGGTGCTGGGTTTGAGGATGATAATATTATGTCTCATAGTTGGATTTGGATCACTATTTTTGAATGTTAGAGATATAACTTGCTTGGGATTTACGGTGAATGATGGGGTATCGTAAATCATGTCTTTATTCATATTATAGGTGCTTTGAATGGTGATTGTTTTTGTTTTGGATGATTGACATCCATGAAGGGCTATGGAGACTAGACACAGTAGTGAAACGATGAGCGATATATATTTTTCTTTATTTTTCATCCCCTGTTAAAGGGAAGTACCCGTTTTTAGGTGTTATTACACATTACTTATGCAGGTTTTTTCATTTATTGAATGTTTTGATTTATGTGGATGTTTTGTGTGAATAATTCTAGTTCGTTTACCATGAAAAATAGATATTCTCTATTCTTAGATTCTATAAAATCTTTAGGGGCATGTCCGCCTGAGGATGCTTTAGTATGGGATTCAGTGTTTCTGTCATAGAGTTGTTCTAAAAAAAGCTGTTGGTCTTGTTTAATATATTTCATTGGCTTAATCCTTTTTTATGTTTTTATATACTAAATTTTTTTTGCCAATTTTTATCTGATCATCTTGTTTCTTTTCATATGAAATGTAATTCAGATTTCTTTTTTTGCAATTAATCTTTTTAATATACTGTTAGATACGAAAAAAATGGGGGTAATTATGTATCGAGAAATTTCAATGTTTTTATATTCTTTATAAAGTCGATTACAGTCAGATCAATGATGATCTATTCAAAAAAAGGAGAAAAAAATGAGTTATAATAATTTTCAGTTAACAGTCAAGGAGGCTTATGTAGACTGTATTGCTTTATCATCAGAGCATCAGTCGTTAGTATTGAATGCAAAGGAAAAAATTAATCAACAAAGAAGAGATCTGATGGATCATATGCAGACTTTAACAGATCAGTTAAATTTATTGGAATACTCGGAATCATTTAGACAGCAATATGATTCTCAAGTAGATAGTGTTCTGAGGAGAGATGATATCTCTCAGCGTGATCTTGATGTGTTGTGTAATGCTCGATTAAAACTGAAGGAAACGGTGACGTTGCTCTTAGATGAAGAGGGTTCCGTGTAAGAATGAATACGACACTCATACTCTAGACACTAATAATGATTTAGAAGCTAACATTTCTCGAAAGAATCTTCTGTTTTTTTAGTAGTTGATGGGCTTGTATACCCTTATATATTATTTGATTGAAATGAGTTTTAGCGAGTGTTTTTTTATCATTATTACCTTCTATAATATTATTTTTTTTCAACTCTTTTATCAATAATGTTTTATAAAGAGTTTATTTGTTACAGGTTGCCTCATTTATAAATCTTTTTATGGGTATTTAAATAAATTGTTTACTTAGAGTACATTTTTGGGTACATTAAATTTATGGGAACTTTAAAAGAGGGATTTTTTTCTAGATTTTGTGTGATTTCTTTTTTAATGTTGTTTTTATGTAGCTCCTTTTTGTTAGTGGGCTGTGGGACTAACATTTTTGAAGGGTTTGTTGATCAAGAAGAGAGTCTTGGTAATCTTCTGGATGATGCTTCTTCTGTAGAGGATTATCGAGATATATTGGAAAAAACATCGTCTATTATTGAATCGTCGTCTTCATCTGATGCTGAAAAATCAGACGCTTTTTTTGTTCAAGCTGAAGCCCTTTTGGGTGTGAATGAGGTTTCTTCTTTAGATTTATTTGGAGAGCTTTCAACGGCTGCTGATGCAGCGTCTTCTAATCCTTTAAGTGTATTAGATATTGATACGAGCAATGTTGACTTGATCAAAGCTTCGGAGTCTATTGCTTCGGCTAATTCTCTTGGAGGGACAGGAAGTCCGGATCAGAATTTGTTAAAAGGAGTTGTAAATACGATGGTTGTTGTGAATACAGTTCAAGAAACATTTGATGTGCAAGAAGATGGAACCTTAGTTCAGAAAAACAATGAATCGTATTGGGATAGTTTAGATTCGTTAATGAATCCTGCAGGATCTTCTTCGGACCAAACATTAAAAGATTTTTCAGATGATGCTTTCAGTGGTTTTAATAATTCAGGTTCTATGACGTCAGAACAATTAGAAGAAGTGAAATCGGTTAATACTGCTATTACAGAAAGTTCTGCCTTGTATAAGGCTGTTAAAGAGGGCGGCGTATACAACGGTAAGACATATGCGGGCATTGTAGGGGATGCTGCCCCAACGTCTGCGGAGGTGGCTATGATTGAAGATCAGCTTAGTTCAATTTTTAAGGATTTTTAAACTATGATGAAATATATTTGCTTGTTTGTTTTTATTTTTAGTTCATATCTAAGTGCTTATGTAGGGGTATTTGATTCTTATAATATACGACAAATGGCTATGGGAGGAACGCATGTAGTTGCGATCAAGGATTCCACTGCTTTTTATCAAAATCCGGCTGTATTAGAGCTTGAAAAAAAGTTTAAAATTGCTATTCCACGAGTAGGGCTTGGTATTAATCCCACTTATTTGAATAAATTGTCTGGCATTCAAGATAATATGGATAGTGAAGATGAATCCGAGCAAATTAAGTATCTTAAAACATTAATCCCTCTGGATATTGGAGCTAGTGTTTCGTTGTCTCCATTATTAACATTTTCAAAAAAATCATTTGGAATATCGATGTTTTCAGAAGGTCAAGTTTCTGGCTTTCTTCGTCGGAAAAGTTCCCCTACATTACGTGTGGAAGGTCATGCGGATACGTCGGTAGTGATGGGGTTATCTCGAACCTTTCATACCTCTTCCACTCCTTTTTATGTAGGGATTGCGCCTAAGTTTGTTCATAGAGTGACCATTTATGATAAGAGTACAGGGAGTGAAACTTTAACGTTATCTCAGTCTGATATTATTAAACATGTGAATGGGATAACGGAACAATCTATTGATTACTATGAATCATCAGGGATGAGTGTGGATTTGGGGGTTTTGTACCCCTTTAAATATACGTTTTCTGAAGGTTTTTATGGATTAACTGTTCGCAATTTTGTATCTTCACTTTCAGGTAAAAAAGAGATTAATGGGGTGTCTAAAGATGTAGGGCAATTTCTTCCCTTTGTGTGTACAGTGGGAGTGGGGATGAATTATGATTTTCCTTATTTAGGAAAACTGTATTTTGCAGGAGACTATAATCTAGTGGCCCCGACAAAAAGTTTTTTCAAACGTATTCATTTGGGGGTAGAGAAAAAGATTTGGAAGATATTAGATTTGCGTGGGGGAATAAACCAAGGATATATTGTGGGTGGTGTTGGTCTTAATTTGTATTTAGTTAAAATCGATTATGCTTTTTTTGCGCAAGAACTGTCGGAAACCATTGGAGCTAGTAGTGTTAATACCCAGCATATTAGGCTGGGAATTCTTTTTTAATTTCTTTTTAAGTTTTTTAAGTGTTTTTTTTGGAAAATATTAAGATTTTTGTCTTGTTTTGAATTTTTTATTTGTGTATTTTTTTATGTAAAAAATATTTTTTGAAATTTTTTTGAAATAAATACGATAACTTAATTGTAATAATAGAAGTGGCTAAGTATGTGTTAAAGATATAACGAAATTTTAACATACTTACTTTTTAATAAATTTAGTCACTATAGTAAAGATGTAAATTTTTTATGGAGAGAATATAGTGTCGTTTAGATTAAATAATCCCCCCCAAAGAGCTTCTCGTAAGGTTAACAAAGGCGTCAATGAATGGCTAAAAAGAATTGTGTTGCATAGTAAAGAAAAGCCTCTTATAGCAGCAACTTTAAAAGCTACTGAAGATCTAATGCTTAATAAAGAGAGAGCAGCAATAAATAATGATATGCCTTCCGTTTTACATCGAAATCAGCAGAGAATGGATAAAATTAACTTTCGCGGTGCAGGAAGAGGTGAAATTCTTTTATCATTAGTAGAGAGTTTATTTCCAGTTAGAGATGCTTCTTTTGTGTTTTATAATGTGTTAAAAAGTTCATGTAGTGCAGAAAGAGCTGCTTTATTTCGATTGTCTTTTGGCGTAGGTGCTCTTTATTTTTCTTTGACAAATACAGAGGAAGATTTAGAGAGTTTGTATTTTAGATCTAAAGATTTGATAGGTGACACAAGTTTGGAGATGGATGTTTTACGAAAAGTGATGTCTGTGTTTTGGAATAATTCATTGTGCTCTTTAAATGGATTTATGGGGTTAGTAGGGTTGAGCTGTATGAAAGAATCAGAGAATTATATTTTAGACAATATTGCGAAGTCTTCTGAAGCGAGTCTGTCTGAAGATGCTAGTAATACTAAACTTGCTTATCAACTATTTATAGAATGGTCTTATTTAATTTCAGAAAAAATATTCGACTCCTTGAATCATATGGCAGCGTTTTATTTGTTATTAAGCACTACAGGTAATGTTGATGATGTATTTTCTCACCCAGTTGGAGAAAACACTAATACAACTTTATATCAGGCTTCAAACATTACTACAGACCCTTATGATACTGAAGACGTTGTTATGGATATGATGTCAGATATGTTTCAGACTTCAGTAGTTTTATCAGCTTTTTTATCAATACTAGAATACAGATCAGAGACTATTCCAATTCTTCTATTTGCAACTGGAGTAATGAGTTTTCCATTAGCTACTTTTGTAATGGGACTTATGCTTCTCAATAACTGGACTGGTTTAGGAGATAGTTTGTTATCTAAAGAGAATCAAGAAGTCTCATCTAAAGTAACTAAATTTTTGTATGAATTTGGAGGAACAACGCTTCAATATAGAACGGTTACTCCATCTGGACCTTTAAAAGGAGAAGAGTTGTGGGAATTTGCTAATTCTCTTCCTTCTACAGCTCTAGGTGTTGGAGTTAGTTCTTCACTTGGGTTGCTTGGAGTTTCAAGATTGGTGGATCTTCCTCAGCCAAAAATGCCAGAACGCTTCTCCCAAGATGGTATGTCTTTTTGTGGACAACGTTTTCCTGCTTATTATGATAGTAAAATATGTGGTCCATATGGACATTTAGAGGATAAATCTCAAGGAAAACTTAGGAGGTTCTTAAAAAAGATTTTTCATCCAGACTTCCAAAATACAACTTTAAACACATTAGAATTAAATGAAGTTGCAGAACTTAATCTTTTAGGGACTTTATTAAGGGCATGTAAAAAAGATGGCTCAAAAGGGCATATAGAGGCTATTCTTAATGATATAGATGAAAGTTGCAAAAAGAGTGGAACTATTTAGAAATTTCAGATTCAATTGCTTTTATAAATTTGGATGAAGTAGGCTTAACCATAGACCCAAAACGATGACTAATATTTCCTTTTTTATTGACTATAAATTTAGTGAAATTCCATTTAATATTTCCAGGGTAGGGTGATGATTCTTTTTTTGTAAGAAAAGTGTAGATAGGATGTTGATTTGGGCCTTTTGTATGAACTTTTTCGGTCATTTGAAATGTAATGCCGTAGTTTAGTGAGCAGAATGATTGGATTTCTTTTAGTGTTCCGGGTTCTTGATTTCCAAAATCGTTTGAAGGGATGCCCAGAATAACCAACCCTTTATCTTTGTATGTTTCATGAAGAGTTTGAAGCTCTTCATATTGATTTGTAAATCCACATTTGCTAGCAACATTAACGATAATCATCACTTTGTTTTTAAACTGTGAAAGATTCAGTGTTTTATTATCAATAGAGTTAATGCTAAGTGAATAAATAGACTCGGTTTTAGAATGGGGTTTATTTATGGGGGTACCTTTTTTATCTCCTAGTCCTAGTATTTTATAAACTGGGTAAAGGAATAGTATCAGTATTATTCCAAGAAAAAGTATATTTTTATTCATAGTGATTTAATTTTTAGTATATCTTCATCTTATAGATGATGTAAGCATTTTTTTATATTTATTCTGTGTAATATGTAGATCTGTTGTATTTATTATAACAGAATTATTTGCATTTTATTACCTAGATAGTTTGAAAGTGAGCTTAGAATAGCGTTTAGTTTTATATCAAACTAAAGTATGTTATCTAATCTCTATTTTCATCATATATCGTTTTGACTTTAAAAATGATAGAATAAACATATGAAAAAAGCGGTGTTACTAGTAAATTTAGGGTCTCCTGATTCTTGTTCTGTTAAAGATGTTAAACCATATTTAGATGAGTTTTTAATGGATAAGTATGTGATAGATGTTCCGTACTTGCTTCGATGGGTGATTGTGAAGTGTTTTATTTTACCTTTTAGACCTAAGCGATCTGCGGAAGCGTATCAGACTATATGGTGGAAAGAAGGTTCTCCTTTAATAGTACTCAGCTATCGATTGCTTGAAGCATTAAAAAAAGTATTAGACATGCCTGTGGCATTGGGTATGAGATATGGAAATCCATCTATTTTATCTGGTATTCAAGAACTAGTTGACAGTAACCCTGACCTTGAAGAAGTTCTGTTGTTTCCACTTTATCCTCATTATGCAATGGCAAGTACCAAAACGGTGATTGAAAAAACAAAACAAGTTGTGAAGACACACTTTTCTCATTTGAGACTTTCGTATATAGAATCTTTTTATACATATGAGCCGTATATAAAATCTTTGTCTCAAACACTGCAAGATGCATTATCTAAAACGGAGATTGATCATGTGCTGTTTAGTTTTCATGGGGTTCCAGAGCGTCATGTGATAAAAACAGACCCTACGTCTTCTCATTGTCTTCAGAGTAAAGACTGTTGTGAAAGAGCGTGTTCTGCAAATGCCTTATGCTATTCTCACCATGTAAAACAAACAGCTTATGCAGTAGCTAAAGACTGTCAGTTTGAAAACTCTTTTTATTCTATTTCGTTTCAATCTCGCTTAGGAAAAGATCCCTGGTTACAGCCCTTTACCGATAAAACTATCGGAGAATTGGCGAAAAAAGGTGTTAAAAACTTAGCGGTTATTTGCCCGGCCTTTGTTTCGGATTGTTTAGAAACGTTAGAGGAGATGGGTGAGGAAGGGAAAGAAATCTTTCTGGAAAATGGAGGAAAGTCTTTTACGCTTATTCCATGTTTAAATGATAATCCGTTATGGGTTGAGTGTATGCGGCAGATTATCTCTGATGAGGCTATGCATAAAAAGGGGTAATAGATGAGAAATGTTTTAGAGAACTTTGTTCTTTTTGAACCGTCTTTGGATCGAAAAGTGATATTCTCTTTGCTTATATTAATTGGGTTGTTTTCTATTAATAGAATAATTTCTTATTTTGCAGAGCGTAATCTTGATGATATCAAAATGTCTTATTTGGTTAGGAAAACAAGTAATTATATTATTTTCTTTTTAGGTTTTTTTTCTATATCTCGCATTTGGTTTCAAGGCGTTCAATCTTTGGCTACATTTTTAGGCTTGGCTTCGGCTGGTTTAGCCATAGCCTTAAAAGATTATATTATGGATATTGGTTCTTGGTGCTATATTATGGTGAAACGCCCTTTTGTAGTAGGGGATCGTATTGAAATTGGGGGGAGTAAAGGGGATGTTATCGATATTGGCTTATTTAAAATTTCTTTACTTGAAATAGGTGAATGGGTAGATGCCGATCAAAGTACAGGTAGAATTTTACATATTCCAACGGCTACTTTTTTGACAGGAAATTTAGTGAATTATCATGCTGTTTTTCCTTTCATATGGAATGAGATTAATGTGCTTCTTACATTTGAAAGTGATTGGAGATTGGCAAAAAAACTATTTTATGACCTTCTCTTAGAAAAAACAAATCCTAATGAATCCTATATAAAACAGTGTATGACTCATGCAAGAAAGCATCATATGGTTTATTTTAAAAATATTGACCCTACTATTTATGTTGCAGTTAAAGAAAGTGGCGTTCAGCTTTCTTTACGCTTTTTATGTTCTCCAAAGAAACGAAGAGCTTTTGATCATGAACTTTGGGAAGGATTGCTGACTATAATTGAATCCCAAGAGTCCATAGATTTAGGATATTCTACAGTTAGATTCTATACAAAGTCATAATTTAAGCATTGTTCATTATACAAATAATAAAGTGACTATTGTCCAACAAATTCCTGCAAGGATAGCGGCTACTGTCGCTTGTGGAATCTGTGTTTTGACATGATCCATAAGGTCGCACCCTGTACACATGGCACTCAATACGGTGGTGTCTGATATTGGAGAACACTGATCTCCATATACTGATCCATCCATGACTGCTGCAAAACATAAGGTCATGAATAATTCTGGATGAGCAACACCACTAAATTGAGCGATAGACCACGCTAGAGGCATGGCGATTGGAAATACAATGGCGTAGGTTCCCCAACTAGTACCCGTTGAAAAGGCCATCATCATAGTAAGAATTTGAAGGAGTACAGGTAAAATCCAATAGGGTATATGGTTACCTAGAAGTTCGGTTAAATATATCCCAGCACCGGTTTGCATGGTAATACTCCCAATGGTCATCGCCATTAACAATATCATTAAGCCTAATATCAAACTTTTCATGCCATTGATACTGCCATCCATAATTTCTGCCAAACTCATTCCTTTGCTTAAGGCCATTACAAATGAACTTAACAATGCAATCCCAAAGGCTAGTGTGATATCTGGACTTCCTTGGGTAATAAAGGTGCCTATCGCGATGACAATAATGAGTATTACTGGCATTAAAAACTCAATAATATGTGCAGAATACCCTTTAGGGACCTGTGTTGATGATAATTCTACAGCACTTAGAGGTATTGCCCCTGGAGCATCCAATGCTCCGGTTTTTCTGGCACGCTGCATGGCCTTTTTCAAACGTTTTCCAAAAAATAATGGTTTTTCTATTGCTACTAAAAAGGTTCCCAATACGGCAAAAATAGCATAAAAACAAAACGGAACACTTTTGAAAAAGAAGGTGATTCGATCCGCTTCTGTTGCAAGCCAGGATATTCCAGATACATATATAAAGGCCTGCACATAACCTGGCCATGCGTTAAAGGCCAGTTGAGAGGCTATTGGAGAGGCTGTTGAATCTACAATATAGGATAATTCCTCGTGGCTTATATTTTCTTTATCTGCAATGGGCCTTACAGTAGTTCCCACTAGCACGACACTCATTGTTCCTCCTTGAAAAAACAGTATCCCTAAAAACCATGCGACACATTTTGCAGAGCGTGGACCTTTTACACAATGTCTGGTCATCCATTCTGCAAAGGCTTGTGCAGCCCCAGTTTTGGACCATATTCCCAGCAAACCTCCTAAAAATACTAGATAAATTAAGAGCATGTTTGCTGCATTTTTGGACATTAAATTAGGAATTAAAATATCATTGATAATGTCATAATGTCTCATGATAAGAGCCCCAGAAAGGATGCCGGCTAATAGTGAGGTTAAGGGTTCTCTGGTAATCCAACATAATAATAAGGTGATTAAGGGGGGGATTAAAGACCAAATGGACCAATGTTTTTTTAATTTTATTAATGAATAGTAGGGTATATTATTTATAGAGGTGATGATGACTTCCTCATCAGTTTCAGGAATAGAGCTGAAATTAGATTTTTTGGCGTTAATAAGAGTGGATTCCGAATAGGATACAGGAGATACTACGAGTGTTTCTTTGTCTTTATAAAGATAATACAATGACCCATTTTTTTGGTGCACATCTAAGGATATTTCCTCGATTCTGTATTCTGGGGTAACGGTGTTTCCTATCCAAAAGGATAGTATTAATGTGAACACAAAAATCACAAAGATAGATAATCGTTTTGAACTTATATTTTTTAGGAACATTATTACTCTTAGTGTAATACACAGACGGAACTTTTTCTAAACGTGTTTTTATTGATTAGTAGAGTTTGGATGTTTATTAATAAGAAATTCTCGTGTACATTATAAGGATGACGAAAGCATTACTGATTGTTGATCATGGATCAAAGCGGCAAGAAGCCAATGATATGATTTTTGATGTGGTCAGTCTTTTAGAAGGCTTGTCTCCGGAACTTATTATAGAAGCGTCACATATGGAGCTAGCGGAACCTACTATTGAAGAGGGAATACATGCATGTGTTCAGCGTGGAGCAACAGAGATTGTAGTTCAGCCTTATATGTTGTCTCCTGGAAGACATTCTACTTCTGATATACCTCGTATGGTTAAGGAGATATCTGAACAGTATCTGAATATTTCTATTCGGGTATCATCTCATTTAGGTGTACATACAAAAATTGCTGAAGTTCTTTTAGAAAAAGCAGATTTATAATTTTTTCCGAGATACTTTTGCTGTTGCATTATGAGGGTGAAGGCTTTCGTAATGATTGACTTCTATACTATATTCAGAGATGTTGTTGATGCTTTCGGCCCATTTGTCTAGTCTTCTGACGGCATCTTCACAGAACATTAGGTTTGCAGCATTTTTTATGGCAAATTCTTTTTCGTCGATGCGTTTTACAGTTGTTTGAACGGATGTTTGTAGAGTCTCTTCGGCTCCTGTAATAAAATCTGTGATAGTGAGTTGTGAAGACGGATTGACACTGAAGGTTAGTGTCGCGTTACTGCGCTGACTATGGGGCGTTGCACATATGCTTTCTTCTTTTCCAAGCCAGCTGACGATGTCATCTTTGGAAAATTCTGAGCTGGCAGTGAAATCTTCTTGGAATTTTTCTTGAATAGCTTGACGTGATAAGGCTGCGGAGCATGGGCAGGTGCTAGAGTATGTAAGGGTATAAGCTAGAGTAGCATGTGTTGAATAAGGGGTTTTTTCATAACTTAATGTAATGGGATATATTTTATATCCACTTAATTCTGATTTTAAAGAACTATTTTTTTTAATATGGTCGAAGGATATCTGTATTTTTGCACTGTCAGATATGCCTTTATGTGATTCTATGCAACGGTCTAATAAGGTGGATAACGACTGAAAAGAAAGAGTTTCCTGTTCACAAAATGAGTTTAGAGTAGTGTATAATCGAGACATGTGAATCCCTTTAATAGTAGGATCTTTTAAATTAAGAAAGATGTTGCAGCTTGCTACGGCAGATTGGGTTTTGTGATTATCACCATAGGTAATAGGGACGTTGATCTGTGTCATTCCTACATAATCAATGTCTTTTTGAATAGATGAAGAAGACGCTTGTGCAATATCAGGAAGTTCGTTGTGGATTGTTTTAGTTTTCATCGTAATTAGTTTATATATTTAATCGTTTACAGTATCTAAATTATATCATATATGATTCGAAAATTTAAAGTTGATGTCTGGATTTTCTTTTATTTCTCTGTCTAATCCCCATTGTGTTTCAGCTAAATAGACCGGGTTTTCTTTTTGGTCATAGGCGATATTGTTTGGATTTTTTTTAATAAAAGTGTCAAGGTCAGTGGGTGATTTTGATTGAACCCATACAGCTTTTGAAAAGTTTAAGTTTTCAAAACGACAACTAGCGTTGTATTCATTTTTTAATCGATATTCGATGACTTCAAATTGTAGACTCCCTACGACACCAATGATTTTTTTAGAATCGCTGGATCGTGTAAATAATTGAGCAACGCCTTCTTCACACAGATGTTCTAGGCCTTTGTTTAATTGTTTTGATTTAAGAGGGTCTAAGTTTATGATGAAATTGAATATTTCTGGGGAAAAATGAGGGATGCCTATAAAGGATATACATTCTCCTTCTGTTAAAGTATCTCCAATTCGAAGATTTCCTGTATCATGAAGCCCTATGATGTCTCCTGGGTAAGCTGTATCCACAATGGACTTTTCTTGTGCCATAAAAGCTGTTGGGTTACTAAATTTCAATCCTTTGTTTAGACGGACATGATGATACTTTTTTCCTCTTTCAAAGGTGCCAGAACAAATTCTTAAAAATGCGATTCTATCTCGGTGTTTGGGATCCATATTGGCATGAATTTTAAAAATGAAACCTGAAAATGTTTTTTCAGAAGGTTTTATGTTCCTGCTTTTTGTTTCCCTTTCTTTTGGAGTGGGGGAAAGGGCAAGAAAGCCTTCAAGGAGTTCTTTTACTCCAAAATTATTTAAAGCACTACCAAAAAATAAGGGAGTTGTGGTGGCATTTAAGTAATCTTCTTTATTTAGAGGGGGATACATTTCAGTAATGAGTTCAATGTCTTCAAGTAATTGTTCTGTATCAGATTCTCCCAATAGGGATATTAGTTTTTCTTTTGAAGGGTTTTTAATGAGTGAGGCGGAGCTATCTTTTTCTGTTTTGTGAGGATTAAACAGGAGAATAGATTTTTCTTGAAAATTATAAACTCCTTTAAATTGGCTTCCGGTGCCTATGGGCCATGAAAAGGGGCATACTTGTAGCTGAAGTTTTTCTTCAATCTCATCAAGTAATTCAATGGGAGATTTCCCTTCACGATCGCATTTATTAATAAATGTAATGATAGGTGTATTCCTCATTCGACAGACTTCCATTAGTTTGTAAGTTTGAGTTTCTACGCCTTTGGTAGAATCGATGACCATAATACTGCTGTCAACGGCAGTAAGAGTTCTGTAGGTATCTTCAGAAAAATCTTTATGACCGGGTGTATCTAGAAGATTAATTTTGATATCTTTATAGTTAAATCCCATGACAGATGTTGCGACGGATATCCCACGCTGCTTTTCAATTTCCATAAAATCTGATGTTGTGTGGCGAGAGGCTTTTTTAGCTTTGATGGCACCTGCTATATGGATAGCCCCTCCAAATAATAGTAACTTTTCAGTTAATGTTGTTTTCCCCGCGTCTGGATGTGATATTATTCCGAATGTACGTCTAGACTCAATATGTTCTTCTAATGTTTTCATGATGATTTTTTGTTATACGTTAATGTTAAATTTAGAGAGATGTTTCTTTGTTTGTTCGGCTGAAATAAAATGGATACCTTTAATGAGAAGTTGTTCAGCTGATGTGATATTCTCTTTTAAATCATCAATAAAAATAGATTCTTGTGGGATAATACTGTACTGAGTCAGTAAATAATGAAAGATACCTAATTCGGGTTTTTTCATGTTTATTTTGCTTGAAATAACAGTCCCTTTTGCTTTTTTTAAGAAAGGATATTTTTGGACGAGAAGCTGGAAACTTTCTTCTTGAAAATTGGATAGAATATACAGGTTGTAATCGGTACTATTTTTTTCGAAGATGTTTTTCATATCTTCATTTAGAATAAGATGTAATGAAAAATTGCTGATTAAGAACTGTAAATCTTTTTCTTGTTCTGGACTAATGGAATGTAGAGATTTAATTTTTTCAATGGCTTGAATGGGGCGTATATCTCCTCTATCAAGGGATTGCCAAATGGGGGAATCAAATAGTTCGTTTACATAAAATTCTTTATGGGGCGATTTAGGGAGAAGTGATTCTGTAATAAAATGGGGGTCGTATTTGAATAATACATTTCCTATATCAAAAATAATGTTTTTTATCGGTTTCATAGTTCATATCTAGGATAGCGTTTATTTCTTTTTTTGTAACCCGTTTTATTGTAATAGAGTTTTGAAGAGTTAGTTATTTAAATTTAATGTTTGTATTCTGTAGTTCTTTCTAGGCTGATTTTGAATAGACTGGGTGTATTGAATATTGGAGTTTACATCTGTAAAGCTGGGGTTTGATGAACGAGGGGTGGGTGTATTAATGGGTTGAGATGTAACGATGGAAGAATTTATTCGTATAAGTGGATTTGATTGAGGAATTAGACGTTCTCTCATTTTATCTGATGCTTCTAGATATTTTGAAGAGATAATGGTTACATGACCAGTGAACCCTTCATATCCCGTGTTTAGATAGACAGACGCAGGAAATGTTACACTTGCGTAAACTCTGACACTGAAATGTAAGATCAGGGATATTGTAATAATAATGGCTGTTTTTTTTATGTTTTTCATAGTAAGTATGTATATTTCTTTTGTTGAAATATTTTCCCTCTATTAAATTATCGTTATAAAATGAGAAAAAATTTCAATTATTTTTCCTATTTGATTTATAATGAGCCTGTATCATGATATATTATGCCATATAATTGGATGGTTGTCTGTGGATCTAAAGGTGTTACGTATATGATTTTTTTGAGATATTTGTTTAAGCGAATGGTTATTGCCGTTTTAATGATGTGTGTGATTCCTGTTGTTTTACAGGCGTATGCTACTGCTTTTTTGTTTCAACCATTTTTTAGTGTGAAGTCTAATTCGGAATTTACGTATTCGATTGGGTATCAACGTCTTTATGAACAGAATTTGTTTAAGTCTCTTTATATAGGGAGTCGCTTTGAGTCTCGTCATATGTTCCCTCATATTATGTTTGATTATGGAAAGTATGTGCCGTTAACGACTTCGTCTAAATGCTTTTATTCAGTAGGGTTTAATAATACTTTTGAATCCCAGTATAGGGCCTCTTTGTTTGTAACAGGAGGGTATATGTATAGGCTTTCTTCTAGATGGTCTTTTGTTATGAAAGGAACGCTTCCAGCAGAACTGTCTTCTCGATCTTCTTCATTAATTGTTTCTGCTGGTGTACACTATTTTTATGGGTCTGGGCTTTCTTATAGGGAAACATCGCAATATGTTAAAAAAGTTAAAAAACGTTTTCTATGGATATTTTGGATAGATGATTGATTCACTAATAAAAAAAATTATAGATTCATATAGTCAGGTAGGTATTATTAATCCAGTTGATGGGATTCATTACCCTCCGATGCAACATCTAGAACTTATTTTGGAGCAGATCAAAGAGGTCTTGTTCCCAGGATTTTTTGGAATAGAGGCTTTGGAACATAAAGAGTTGAAGAAGCTTACAAAAGATAGAGTGACTCGATTACATACAGATCTTCTTAAGGAAATTCTGAAATGTGTGTTGTGGAATCCTCAGGAGGAAAGTCCTAAATATTCTGAGTCTGAAGCAAAGACTATTTCTGAGGATGTAGTCATTTCTTTTTTAACACATATCCCTTTTTTACGAGAGGCCTTAATTGATGATGCGGTGGCGATGTATAAGGGAGACCCTGCAGCATCAAGTATGATTGAGGTGTTGTTATCGTATCCGGGATTTCAAGCTGTTATGGCCTATAGAATCGCTCATTTCTTTCATTCTCATAACGTACCCATTATTCCTAGAATGATTACTGAAATTGTTCACTTTCAAACAGGTATTGATATTCACCCTGGAGCACAAATTGGACGTCATTTTTGTATAGATCATGGAACAGGGATTGTGATAGGTGAAACGACTATTATTGGGGATCATGTTAAATTGTATCAAGGGGTTACCTTAGGAGCCTTTAGTGTTTCTGATGGAGATAATTCTGTAAAGCGGCATCCTACATTGGAAGATCATGTAACTATTTATGCGATGAGTACTATTTTAGGCGGGAATACAGTGGTTGGATCACATTCAGTTGTTGGTGGTAATGTGTGGTTGACGCGATCTCTTTCATCTTATAGTAAAATTTATTTGTCTGAAGACTTTGATACAACCTATAAATTGGTTCGTTCTAAAAAAGATTAAGCCTATGCATTCAATTCTTGAAGATATTTTAAAATATAAGAAAGACTATGTTAAACAGTTGAAGTCGTCTTTTGTTAGAGATCTTTCTATGGAACGATCTCATAAAAAGAGTCGTTTCTTTGAGGCTTTGAGTCAACCTGGTTTGTCGTTGATTTCTGAGATAAAAAAAGCGTCTCCTTCAAAAGGTCTTATTAATCCGGATTTTAATCCCCTTGATTTAGCTCATCATTTTGAAAAAGGAGGATCATCAGCTTTTTCTATTTTGACGGATGAACCCTTCTTTCAAGGTAAAAATGATTATTTAATGTCTGTTAATAAGGTAAGTTCTATGCCCATCTTAAGAAAAGATTTTATTTTGGATCCTATTCAAGTAGAGGAGTCCTATCACATTGGGGCGGATGCTATTTTGATTATTTTAGCTATTTTAGATGTTGATCAAGCTCAAGAGCTTATTGATAAGGCTTACGAACTGGGGATGGATGTGTTAATAGAGATTCATAGTGAAGAAGATGTTGCGTGCTTGCGGAAACTTTCGGATGTTCGGATTATAGGAGTTAACAATAGAGATTTACATTCTTTTGATGTTGATATCAATAGAAGTCTTCATATTAAAGAAACTATTTATGAGGAATTTCCTGGATGTTTGTTTGTTGCAGAGAGTGGGTATCACTCAGTTCAGCAACTAGATGGTCTTAGTGAGTATCAGTTTGATGCGGTTTTGATAGGAGAAGGTTTAATAAAAGAACCGTCTCTATTGGATTATTTTAAATGAAAATTAAAATTTGCGGGATTACAAAGAGAGAAGATGCAGAAAATGCCATATTTTTTGGTGTGCATGCTCTAGGTTTTATTTTTTATTCGGAAAGTTCTCGGTATGTAAGTCCTGAAACGGTTCAAGAGATTAACTACTTTCTGCCTCCCTTTATTTCTTCAGTGGGTGTGTTTGTGAATGAAGATGCAGATCGCGTGAATGACATTACTAAATCGTGTAAATTGGACTTTGTTCAACTTCATGGTGATGAATCACCAGAATATTGTATGAAGATGGATGCAAAAGTGATTAAAGCGATCCGTGTAGGGGGGTTAGATGATATTCAGAAAATTCCTCAATTCCAAGGCAGTGTGACTTCTATTTTATTAGATACAAAATCAGAAGGTTCGTATGGGGGAACGGGGAAAGTTTTTGATTGGGGTTTGGCTTTATCAGCAAAAGATTTTGATGTGCCTATTATTTTATCAGGGGGCTTAGATGTGGATAATATTAAAAAAGCTGTTCAGCTTGTTAATCCTTATGCTGTGGATATTAATTCTGGAGTGGAAAGTGAGCCTGGAGTGAAGGACTATAATAAAATCCAGGATATTATTTCTGTACTGAAAGATCTTTAAACGTTTTTTTGTGTAAAAAAGGTGGACGGTTTAACTTAATATCCGAAATGTATGAAAATGAATCAGCACAAACCATACGTTAAATGCACCAACAAATAATACGATACAATATACTAAAACAAAGGAAAATAACTCGATAAAGCTTTTGGGTTTTTTAATTTTCTTACTGTAAACGTACACGCGTTTCATTAGAAACAGTCCGATGAGTAATATAATGATATAGCTTATAAAATGCGTGTGTATATAGTGGTATGCAAAGGAAAAAATAGATAAAAATAGAGTGTTGATGAGGTCTTGCATGCTTATATTATAGAAATATTTAAACGATTATTCCACCACCAATTACATTCTCATTATCATATATGACACAAGATTGGCCTGTTGTGATAAATTTTAATGGAGAATGGGAATGAATAGTCATTTTGGTTTCGGATTCTAACTTTATAGTGGCCTTAAATGGGATCATTCGATATCTTACTTTAATTGAATATTCTTTTTTTTCATTGAAAATGCTTTTGTTGATGAGATGATACTCGTTGACTTCAAATGAATGTTGTTGAAGATCAGACTCTTTCCCAACCACGATTTCGTTTTTTTGAGCATTGATCTTGAGAACATATAGAGGGTGTTCATAGGAAATGTTTAAGCCTTTTCGTTGACCAACAGTATAGTTGTATAACCCGTGATGTTTTCCAAGAATTTCTCCTGAATTTGTAACTATATTACCTTCTTTTTGAGGACTTGTAAGCTGTTCTTCAATGAATTCTTTGTAATTTCCCATCGTCACAAAACAGATATCTTGACTTTCCTTTTTTTTCGCATTAATTAACTGTAGAGATTCTGCAATGGCTCTGATCTCCGGTTTTGTATAATCACTAAGAGGAAATAAGGTTCGGCTCAGTTGGTATTGCGTTAGCATATACATAAAATAGGTTTGATCTTTTTTGATGTCCTTGGCTTTTTTTAGAAAAAATCGATCTTTTTTAGGGCTGTGAGTAATTTTGCAATAATGTCCTGTCGCAACATAGTCTGCGTCTAATTCTTTAGCTTTTTGGTCTAAGGCATCGAATTTGATGTAACGATTGCATTCTACACATGGGTTTGGTGTATGTCCAAGGAGATATTCGTTTACAAAATAATCAATGACATGATGCTTGAAATCATCTCTAATATTGATAGTGTAATGAGGAATGTTTAATTGTTGGGCAACACGTTTGGCATCAGTAATGGCATTGGAATTGCAGCATTTGGACTCTTTTTCCATTTCTTTTGGTAACAATTGCATGGTGATACCAATAACATCATAACCTCTTTTTTTGAGTATAGCTGCGCACACAGAGGAATCTATCCCACCACTCATTCCAACTAGAACTCGTTTTTTTCGTTTCATAGGCTTCTGACTGTATCATAGGATAATCTATAATTCTATATATGAGTGTAAAGTAGTATAATAATGTTTATTCTTTCTAAATATTAGGTAATTTAAATCTATAAAGGGATTATTACGGTATTTTTATGGTTTTAAAAACAAATAAAGACAATCAGAAAGAAAAAGAATCTTCAAAACAAGAAGGGTCTTTCTTTTCTCGTGTTAAATCTTTTTTGAATCAGGATGTTTCATTATTTAAAAAGAAAGAGGCAGCTAAAGACGAGAGCTCTGCAACATCTGAAGAAAAGAAACCCAAACAACAGGAGCCGGTTTCCGAAGAATCCCCTAAAAAAAGTGACGATAAAGTAGAGAAGCTTATTAAGAATAAAATACAAACGGATGAGCACCTTCCCGAAGAAGAAGTGAAATTGTTTGATGAAGTTATCCAAAAAGATAAAAAAGAGCAAGAAGTTAAACAAAAAGATTTGACTGAAGAGTTTTTAAGTTCAGAACCCGCAATTCCTGAAACTATTGAAAAAGCTCCGACTATGACTAAAATTGAATCTGCTTCTGATGAGAGAATTGTTATTAAAGATAGTAAAAAAGAAGAAAGTAAGAAAGAAGAAAATGAAAATGAAAATGAAAAAGAAGTGCCTGAAAAGCTTAGTATAGAAAATGAAACGATGGATGATGACCTTTTTCAATCTGAGAATGTGGAAGAACTGGATGACCCTTTTATGATGGATGAAATGGATGAAACAGATGAGGGGTTATCTTCAGATGATTTAGAACTCTTGGAATCTGAAGCAGAGGATAAGAAGCCTGCCACAGGGAAGAAGAAGCCTTCAGCTGAACCTGTTCCAAAAATTAAATCTATTATTAGAGCTGATTCTGTTTTAAGCCAAATTGAAGAACAAATGGTGCTGAATAGACCTTCGGGGAGACATGGTGATGAAGACGCTGAAGGACTCCATTTTAAACGAGCGTCGAAAGGCTCAAAAATCATCCACCCTTTTTAGGGATGTTAGTAAATGCGCGCTCTGAGCAATTTTCGCTCAATTTACATAGCGCTGCTATGCTGCATTGATCGATAAATTACCCAGAGCGCGCATTTACTAACATCCCTTGGGTTTATAATTGATCCCTTCAATTTACATAGCGCTGCTATGCTGCATTGATCGATAAATTACCCAGAGCACGCATTTACTAACATCCCTTGGGTTTATAATTGATCCCTTCAATTTACATAGCGCTGCTATGCTGCATTGATCGATAAATTACCCAGAGCGCGCATTTACTAACATCCCTTGGGTTATGAGCACACTTTAGGAAGAATTGATCTCTTGAGAAGGGGAAGGATCACCGCTTGGTATGGATTGATTCCTTGGAAGGATCTCTTAGAAGAGTTTGCTGTTATGTTAAGTGTCGGATGTGCTTTTTTTATAGTCGTATCGTAATATTTTTTGATAAACAATGCTTTTTAATCTCTTCTACAGTAGTTTCTTTATAATGCAACATAGATGCTAATAATGCCGCATCTGCAACGCTTAAAATATCAGAAATATGTTTCAATGTCCCTGCGCCTCCCGATGCAATGATCGGAATCTGTGTTAGCTTTGCAGCTAAACTTGTGATAGCTGTATCATACCCCTCTTTTTGTCCATCAGTATCCATTGATGTTAATAAAATCTCTCCAGCACCATATCGCTCTAACATCTTTATCCACTTTATCGCATCAATACCTGTAGAGTTTCGTCCTCCATGTGTGAAAACCTCCCATGTGCTATCTGCTGTGCATTGAACCTCTTTTATGGGATAAGAGGGGAATGTAGTAGGATGATCGATTTTTTTGATGTCTATTGCAGTAACAATGCACTGCGAACCAAATGTGGAACTGGCTTCTTTGATTAAAGTTGGGTTTTTAACAGCCGCCGTATTAATGGAAACTTTATCTGCCCCTGCATTAAGGCAATCATGGATCATCTGAATGTCATTAATTCCTCCTCCCACGGTAAATGGAATAAATAACTCCTTTGCACAGCGTTTAATAAGATCAAGAAGAATACCTCGCTTGTCTGAACTTGCTGTAATATCTAAAAAAACAACTTCATCAGCACCTTGCCTATCATATTCTTTCGCAAGCTCTATAGGATCTCCTGCATCCCTTAAATTAACAAAACTTGTTCCTTTAACGACTCTGCCATCTTTAATATCAAGACAAGGAATAATACGTTTTGCTAACATAGCGTTATTTCTGGGTTGTTTCCAATAAGATAATCCGTGTAAGTCATCTGTTTCTTTCCTTCAGGCTTTACCATCAAAGGGACAATTTCTCCGTCTTTAATAGTTGCATCTAAAATTTTGATACGCTTTTCATTCACTATACTATAGGCTCCAGGAATAGGTGAAAAGGCTTTGATTTTCGATAGATTTACGTTTGTCGAATCACTGGAGTTTAAAAAAAGATCTTCTTTCTTGATCTTATGACAATAGGTTGCCTGTGAATGATCTTGTGGAACACCTTCATTTATAGAGTTCTTTTGGAAAGAGGTGACGAAAGTGATGATTGTTTCAGCGCTTAATGTAGCAAGTTTATCATGCAACGATTGAAAGTTATCGGTAGATGCTATAGCGAGCGTTTCTTGTAATAATATTGAACCCTCGTCCATTTTTTCGTTCATCTTGATCAGCGTAATCCCGGTTTTTGTATCGGTATTTAAAAGAGATGCTTGTATAGGGGATGCCCCTCTGAATTGAGGCAGTAAAGACGCATGAGCATTAACACAATAATAGCGTGAGGTGATGTTTTTAGATAATATCATGCCATAGGCAATCACAATAATGAGATCTGGGTTTATTTTCTTGATAATCTCCTCAAAATCTTGTTTTGTTTCGGGTGTATGTACAGGAAGATTTTGAGCTATTGCCAGTGCTTTTACAGGAGTAGGTGATGATTTCCTCCCTCTGGATCGGATTTTGTCTGGCTGGGAAATGACGGAGATAGAGTGAGCAGAGTCCTGAATTAATCGTATTAATGTTTCACAAGGAAAGTCTGGGCTACCACAAAAGACAATGTTTAAGTTCATACGCTTATTTTAGTCAACTTTAGCAGGCATTCCAAGTAATAATTAAGGGGTAAATGCTGAACTCTTCTACGTTTATGTCTATTTTGAGCTCTTTTTACTTGTCAAATGCTGGGAATAAGACTACAGTTTTTTTATGGATATGCCACGAGTTCTTATTATTGGACGTCCCAATGTAGGAAAATCAACGTTTGTGAATACGCTTTTAAAGAAACGCTCAGCGATTACCTTTGATGAACCAGGGGTTACTCGTGATTTTAATGAGTTTGTTATGACTCATGCAGAAAAAACCTTTCTAGTTGTTGATAGCGGAGGTATTTTAGGTGATGATAATGACTTGTTTGAATTTCAATCTATTGTAGAAGAAAAAGTAAGAGATATTGTTGAAGATATGTCTATTATTATCTTTATGGTAGATGCAAAAGAAGGCCTTTTACCTGCAGATAAAACTATTGCCAGTTTATTACGAAAAAATTCTCCAGAAAAAGTTTTGGTAGTCGCAAATAAAGCTGATAATGAAGTGTTAAAACAATGTAGTCATGCATTTTCATCATTGGGGTTTTCAGACGTTATACCTGTATCTTCATTACATCGTCGAGGAATTGATCTTGTGTTAGATCATGTAACCGAGTCCTTTACTTATTCAGAAAAACAGTCTGAACGTGTTAAGAATAGGGTTAAAGTTGGGATTATTGGAAGACCTAATGTAGGGAAATCCTCTTTGATTAATGCTTTGATGAACACTGAACGTGTTATTGTGTCTGATGTTTCAGGGACAACTCGTGATTCTGTTCATATGTTTTATCAGCACGGAAAGATTACCTATGAATTTATTGATACGGCAGGTATTCGAAAACAGTCGAAAGTTAAAGGCGATATTGAATTCTATTCCGTAGTTCGAACCAGACAGACTGTTGTGGATGCAGATGTCATTATTGTGGTGATAGATGCAGAACGTGGATTTAGTAATCAAGATAAGAAAGTGGTTTCAATGATTTTAGATGAAGGAAAAAGTATGCTTCTTTTTGTTAATAAATTTGATGTTTTAGAAGATACCAAGGCGATCAGAAAAGATTTTTCTCGTATTCTTACTAATGGACAATCTGTTTTAGAAAATTATCCGATTATTTTTGGCTCAGCGCTCGAAAAAACAGGTCTTTCATCTCTTTTAAATCAAGTAGCTGATTTGATGAAAGATTCTTTTGAACGTATTCCTACAAAAATGTTAAACGATTTTAATCGAGATGTCATTCAGCGTTATCCGGCTCCTTCCAAGTTTGGAAAACAAGTGAAAATTTATTATATTACTCAAGTAGAAGAAATGCCCCCAACTTTTATATGCTTTGTGAATAATAAAAAATATGTTTCAAATGACTATCAACGTTTCTTAGAAAAACGTATGAGAGCATATTTAGGAGGCTTTTTTGGTCATACCTTGAGGATATTTTTTAAATCGCATCGTAAAGAAAGTGAATCTTAATCTAGTTGCAATAATATAAAATCCTCTATACTGTAGTGAGTGGCTTCTGGATGTACTGGGGATACGTAATCGGCTATTTTTTTACCTTTTTCTTCTAATGATTTAATGGTACGTATTATATCCCTTTCTAACAAATCAAAATCTAGACGAGTTTTGCAAATGGAGTTTTGTTTGAAATGGTTACAATGTGTTCTAAGATAGTCTCTACAACGCATTTTAAAAAACATTCCTTTATTATTGGGTAAGTGAGATATCTTTTTTTTGATTGTTTTAAAGAATGAACTTTTTTCTCTTTTAAGTTTTTCTTTTAGGGATAATAATTTCTTATGAAATAGATGACTTTGTATGGAGAAATTTCGTGATAAAATTTCTACAGCTAGAAATTTTTCTTGCCCTAAAGATCTATTCAACTCTTCATCTAAATGGTCTAATTTTTGTTCTATCATTTCGAGGTCTTCTCTGACTGTAAAGAATTGTATTCCTCCTAGACTGTCACTGACTGTTTTATTCTCTTCTCGATATCCTTGATAGGCTTCGACAGATGTTCTTTGAGAATATAAGAGTAAGTGTCTTTTTAATTTTTTTTCTAAGTTGTTTTCTTCTGTATCTTTATATGTTTTGATGCTTAAATAGTATAGAAGGGTATCAATCTCATCTAAAGCCAGTGTAGATGAAGCCTGTTCAAATTCTGATTGTAATAGTGATTTTTGTTTATTAGCGTCTTGTGATAATGTTTCTAGATCAACAAAATCTAAATTTATATCGATTCCTACTATTCTAAGATTTTCCTGGAGGGTTTCAGGTGAAATTGGGTCTTTATCATGTATCCATGTTTCCAGAATTTCTTTATGTTTACCCATATCTCTTAATCTAATACCTTGAATGCCAAATCTCATTCTACTGTTGTATAGTTTTTTATAGTCTAATAGTAATAGGGATTTTTGTTTATTAGCTGCCATAGCTAAACTCTTAAAATCAGCAGTACATAAATCAAATTTTAAGCCTATTACAAAGAGCTTTTCTTCTAGGTTATGAGCTGAAATCGGGTTTTTATCAAATACCCATTCTTTTACAATGTCTTCATTTCTTTCAAGGTCTGTAAATGAATGAAATCGGATATTCTGAATATGTAATACCCATTTCAGTGTTTTATCTGGTGTTTTAAAGCCTTCTTTTACAGGAATGTGATGGGGGGGATGATTAGCAGGAGGCTTTTTTGGAGTATGTGACTCTTCTGGGCTTGGAGGTGGTGTAAAGGCGGGGCTAGAAAATGGAGTAATGCGGGGAGTGAGGGGGGGAGTACTGAAGAAACTCATATACTATTAATTATATGTCTGAAAAAAAAATTGTCAAATATATGTTTTTTTAACTATTTATTTTTCATCTTTTTTATCTAGATATTTTTTCATGACTTCTTGAAAAGGAGTGATGAGATCTATTGGAAGAGGAAATATAATAGTTGAGTTTTTTTCGTCTGCAATACTGTTTAATGTCTGGAGATAACGTAGTTGTAAGGCCTGCGGTTCTTTGGCGAGTATATTTGCTGCATCTAATAATTTTTTAGAGGCTTGTAATTCACCCTCTGCGTGAATCACTTTGGCTCGTCTATTACGTTCTGCTTCTGCTTGTTTCGCTATGACACGAACCATACTTTCATTAAGATCAATATCTTTGAGTTCGACGTTAGTCACTTTTATTCCCCATGCGTCTGTTGCTTCGTCTATGATTCTTTGGATATGGCTATTGAGCTTGTCTCTTTCAGAAAGCATTTCATCTAGTTCATGCTGTCCAAGAACAGAGCGTAATGTAGTTTGAGAGAGTTGGCTGGTTGCAGAAAAGAACTCTTCAACATTGATAATGGCTTTTTCTGCTTGGATTACTTTGAAGTATAAAACTGCATTTACTTTTACAGAGATATTATCTTTCGAAATAACGTCTTGAGGAGGAATGTCCATGACAATGACTCTCATATCTACACGTGTAATGGTTTGAATGATAGGGATGACAATAATAAGTCCAGGCCCCGATACTTTGGTGTATCGTCCTAGAGTAAATAAGACGGCTCGTTCATATTCCTTTAAAATTTTAATAGACGATAATAAAAAGAGCGCAATAAAAGCGATAAGGGTCATTGAACTAAACATGATTTTTTTCCTCCTTTATGGGTTCAATTATAAGTGTTCGATCTATTATTGATCTTACTACAACTTTTGTATTTTTCTTAATAGGAATTTTGGATCTTGCATTCCATATCTCTCCATTAATTCTGATTTGCCCTTCTTTTTTAAATGCTTCTAGGCTTAATCCGGTTATTCCTACTAAAGATTTTAATCCGATGATGCTGGGTTTTTTATGAATTTTGACAATGATGGTTACTATCAATCCGAAAAATAAGAGATTTATGACTGTGCTGGTTATAATCAATGAGGTGCTAATCCCTAAACCCAGAGAGTTGGGTTCAATGAGCATGAAGGACCCAAATAAAAATAACCCAGTTCCACTGATTCCCAGTATGCCAAAGCTGGGAATAAACGCTTCTGCAATTAGACAGGCTATTCCCACTAAAATAAGTGTAAGGCCAATAAAAGATATTGGCAAAAGATTCAGTCCATAGAGCGCTAATACTAAGGAAAGTGTGCCGAGTACGCCTGGGATGACTAAACCTGGGTTTGAAAATTCAAAAATAATACAATATATACCTGCAATCAATAACATATAGGCAATGTTGGGGCTGGTGATAATACTTAGAATTTTTGTTTTGATGTCCATTGGGATGTCAATGAGTGTTGCAGGGGTGGAAAATGAAAATATTGTTTGTTTTATAGTAATTTCTTTGTCTTCTAACTGTTGGAGTAATTCTGGAATTGTGGGGGCAATGATATCAATTACATTTTTTTCTAGAGCCTCTTTTGCACTTAAACTTTCTGCATCAATCACTGCTTTTTCTGCCCATTCACTATTTCTATTTCGTAATTCAGCTAAACTTTTGATATAGGCAACAGCATCGTTGATGACTTTTTTTTCCATTTTGGTTAATGATTTTTTGAGTGTATCGTTCTCTGGTGATTCGTAATCTTTTTGTGGGTCAGCAAGGCTAACGGGAGTAGCTGCTCCCAGATTAGTTCCGGGGGCCATTGCTGCAATATGGCTGGCATACATGATATACGTACCCGCACTGGCTCCTCGTGCGCCTGAAGGTGAAATATAGGTGATAACAGGGATGGGGGAGGATAATATGTTTTGTATAATGTACCTCATAGAGCTATCTAATCCTCCAGGAGTGTCTAGTTGAAGGAGTAAAGCTTGAGCATCATTCTGGATGGCTGTCTGGAGTCCTCTGTTGAAATAATCGGCATATGCAGGCCCTATAGGGCCTTTAATGCTCAGTGTGTATATAGTATTTTGTGCAAGGCAGGTGATGCTAAATAAAAGAAGTGCGGCGAGAAGTGTATAGACTTTTTTCATAATAGATATATACCTAATATTAGGAGTTCTTAAACTGGGATAATGAGTGAAAGAGGTTTTTTATTATGATTTTAATTATGGAGAAGGATTCTTCTTAACTAATACATAGGTGCTATCAAATTCCTTAGGGTTTTTAAGAAGAGATTTTGTTAAATCTGTTTATTTATGATTATTCCAGAGAAATAGGTCCTAATCGTTGTTTTTGAAAATCTTCAATGATCCTTCTGGATGTTTTTTCTTCATGAATTTCCTTATTTTTTGTAAGCCATCCCATATTTTGAGCAATTATATCCATAAGCTCGGAGACTGTTGAGGGTAGGGAATCTATTTTATAACGCTTTGAGATAGAGAGAGGGTATTTTTCTAGTAAAAACGTAAGTAACCATTCGCAAAGTTTGAAATCGTTATACAGTGTTTCTTTGATTGCTTTGGTTAAAGCTAATTTTATACTGGTTTCTTCAGTATCTACTTTTGGCCATAAAATTCCAGGGGAATCGATGAGTTCCAGAAAATGATCGAGCATGACACCTTTTGTTTGTTTGGTGACACCAGGTTTGTTTTGAACTGCGGCGGCCTTTTTTTTAGCCATTTTGTTTATGAGTGCTGATTTCCCAACATTGGGAATCCCGCAAATCATAACTCTGCTGATATGAAATCGTTTTTTTTGGCGTTTTTTTTGAGAAATGGACTTGCATCGCTTTAAAATTTCTTTGATGCCACTGTTTTTTAAAATATTACATTCAATGACGGCGTCACACTCAGTTTCTAAACTCTGAACCCACTTTTTGGTTGAGTCTGGGTCTGCAAGGTCTATTTTGCTTAGTACTATGATATGTACATGTTTTTCTGTGACGAGTGTGTTGATAATAGGGTTTCTGCTGGACTTTGGAATTCTAGCATCACAGCATTCAATGATGATATCTACACGAGATGTCATGCTTTTAAGAGTTTTGATTGTTTTGGCCATATGGCCTGGAAACCAGTGTATTTGACTCATGATTCTTTGTTTTTTGTTCTCTTTTTTCGTTTTTGTTTTTGTTTTCTTATTTTTTCTATCTGTTGTTCTTTAAGCGTTTGAATGCCTTGTAGGGCTTTTATTTTTTCACATAGTTGTCGTTTCGCAAAAAAGAGATTGCTTTCTTTAGAGCGTGTTTTTTGACACTTTACTTCAGTATTACTGGGAATGTGACAGATGTAAATGCAGTGATTACTTTTATTTACTTTTTGACCTCCTTTTCCTGAACCAGAAATACTTTGAATCTTTAGATCTTTTTCTAAAATATTCAATTTGGTCATAAGCTTCTTTAGTTCTTGTTGTTTTTTGTCTGTAGGGACTGTCATTTTATTGCTCGAATCATTTCTTTTTTATTTGGAGGACCGGGTAATGTTTCAACATGAAACCCAAGTTCTTTTAAATCTCTTTTTACCTGTCCTTTTGCACAATATGTTACCAACAGTCCTTGTTGGTTTAAACATGAATAAAGCTTTGAAAAAATGTCTTTTGTCCAAAGTTCTGGTTGCTTTCTGGGACTAAAGGCATCGAAATATATAATGTCAAATTTGTTGGTAGGGGTAAAAGTTTGTAAGTTACATCGTGTTTTTCTGAAGGAAAACTGTGGTGTGATATGGTGACTTTTTTCCCAACTGTATTCATGTAAAAGTTGACATATCGGTTGATTTTCAGAGTTTAGAGTTTTGCAATACGAGTAATAAAGCTCTTCTGTTAAAGGATGTTTTTCCAGAGATTCGTAGTAGATAGATTGCTCCTTGGTACTGTTTTTGATTGTTAATAGGGCGTTAAGACCTGTCCCAAAACCGATTTCGAGTATCGATAGTTTATGTAGAAGGTGTTTTTGAAGAAATCCTTGCTGAATAAAGACATATAGTGACTCTGCGATAGCTCCATGTTTAGAATGATAGGATTCATCTATAGAGTTGTTTAAGATTGAGTAGGATCCATCGTTGGTTTTTATTAGGGAATTCATGGTTCTATTATAGAAAATTAACGTAGTATCTCCAATGGATCTATTTTTGTGGAATTTGTAAATTTCTTTTTTTATTTGAGCTTGGTTTAAGTTGTTTGAAAAATAGTATGCAACTTTATGTTATTTTTGAACGATAACTATTAAAAGAGCTTTAATTTAGTCATAGCTTTTAAATATCAGTCAAGAGGGGACTAATAATAAATGAATAGAAAGACATTAGCGGCGGTAACTGAAGAGTCTATAATTTTTCTAAGTATTTTTAAATGGATTATTTTGTCTGCAGTTATAGGCGCTGTTGTAGGGGGTTTTGTTGCTTTTTTTCTTAGAATTTTAGACTTTTCTTCAACTTCAGTAGGTCAATTTCCATTATATTTTTTAGCCTTGCCTGTAGTGATGGCTTTTTGTGTGTATATAACGAATGTCTTATCTCCAGATGCTAAAGGGCATGGAACAGAGAAAGTTATTAAGGCAGTTCATCGTCATCAGGGGGATATCCGTTTTAGAGTTATTCCAGTAAAACTGATAACGACAATCTTAACGCTTGCTTTTGGAGGATCTGTAGGTAAGGAGGGGCCTTGTGCTCAGATTGGAGCCGGGCTGGCCTCTAGTTTTGCAAAATTATGTCGTTTTTCTCCAGAAGATAGAAAAAAGCTTGTAATTTGTGGTATTAGTGCTGGGTTTTCTTCTGTTTTTGGGACGCCTATTTCAGGAGCAATTTTTGGAGTTGAAGTTCTTTATATGGGGAACTTGCTTTATAGTGTATTGCTTCCTTCTTTTATTTCAGGAATGGTTAGTTTTCAGGTATCTTCATTGCTAGGCGTTACATATCATTATATGCCTTTGTCTTTTTTAGATAGTTTTAATTTGAATTTTTTATTGTTGACGGTGATTTCGGGTCTTTTCTTTGGTTTAGTGAGTGTTTTATTTGTAGAGTCGTTGCGTTATTTTGAAAGATTTTCTAATAGTTTGAAATTCTCGTCAGTATTAAAAGGTTTTGTTGGCGGCGTAGTTGTGGTGATTGTGGCAGTGTTGTTCTCTACTGATTATCTAGGCTTAGGTACTCATGTGATAGATAATGTGTTGTCGGGACAATCTATTATTTGGTATGCCTTTATTATTAAAATTTTTATCACTTCTGTAACTTTAGGATTTGGTGGAAGTGGAGGTGTTTTGACACCTCTGTTTTTTATTGGTGCGACATCAGGAGCTTTTTTTGCAGGGGTATTTCATCAGGATAGTACTATTTTTGCAGCATTTGGTTTGGTAAGTTTACTTGCAGGAGCTGCGAATACGCCATTGGCTGCCTGTGTTTTGGCAGTGGAGTTGTTTGGGTCAGTCATTGCACCATATGCTACTATTGCCTGTGTTATTAGCTTTTTTATGACAGGGTATAGAAGTGTGTTTCCTTCCCAAGTATTATCGTCACCAAAGGCTCATGGGTGCTTGATGAATAAAGGAGATGAAGTGGAGTTTGCAGAACCTCATTTAGACTATCATTCTCGGAAAGTGATTGTTTCTGGACGGCACTTTGCAAAGAAGTTACTTGGCAAGGTTTCTCGCTAAAGTTTTTGAAATTTAGAGATCTTTATCTTTAGTTCTTTCTAAAACTATATTTTCTATGATTCCTTTCCTACTAAATATTTAAAAACAATAGAAAACTGCTGTATCTAATGTATCCACATCTAAGACAAATAAACAACTCTATCCTGAGAAACACTTTTAAATAAATTCATTACCATACATGCGTGGACTGGGTGAATGTATAAAGTGTCTCCAATGTTAAAGCGATCAAATTGCTCTGGTTGAACAGAAACAATACCATGTTCTTGGCATAGTCTAATAACATCCATGTGAGGAGTAATCCAACGTCCATCACTAAGCGCCATGCATCTTCCGTATAGCTTTCCTGTTTCTGTTTCAATGGCGTCTTTTGAAAAATGAACTCCACCAGCATGAACAAGAAGCTCCAAGCGTTTCCGGTACTTAGAAACAATCGGGCATGCAAGCGAAATTGCAATCTGGCTATGATGACAAGATCCGATAAAAGACTGTGTCATATCGTAAAGAGCAAGGTTTCCTGGCCTAATTTCATCAATCCCCTCAAAATGAGTTAAAGTACTTGCTATAGGGGTATCTCCAACTGATAATTGATATGCCAACCCTTCGTTTTTTAATATCGATTGAACAGATTTCAACGTCTCAAATACACCTTGATGCAACTTCAAAATATCTTCTTTACCTCGGCAAGCATACGTTTCTCCAGAGTGTGTCAAAATGCCAGCTAAATTCATTTTTTCAGAATGATCTATTTGCTTAGCGAGATGGACAATCTCTCTATTATCACTAACCAATACGCCTGTGCGTCCATATCCTGCATCAATATCAATCCACACTTGAATATCGTGACTTAAATTCTGATCCAAAAACGTTACAACATCAGAGTGATCTACAATTAAATAAAGTTTAACCCGACTTGCCAAAGCATTAATTGCATCAATTTCTAAGATATTAACAGGAAATGCAATGCAAATATCTTTCCATCCATACTCAGCAAACTGTTCTGCCATTTCAACAGAAGAAACCGTTATTTTTGTAATTCCTATGTTCATGATCAAATTCGAAATTTCTTTGGATTGATGTGTCTTACAATGAAGTCTAACGGAGGTATTAGAATGAGTTGCTTTGTTAATGATAGAAAGTATATTTTCTTTCACTTTTTTTAAATCGACAACAACAGTAGGTCGTATTATTTTTTCTGGAAGCACTTTTAAAGAGTAGCACAAATATAAATTTCTTATAATATAAGAACCAAAGGTTTCGGAGCAAAAAAAATAGAATTTTTTGTTTTTTGTAATCAGGTTCGGGCGACGAAAAAGTGGTTCTTGATGCAGGTATGCTCTAAATTTTCATATTCAATTGGTGTTATTTTTCTACATTCTTATAAATTGAAGTATGTTATTTTGGGTGATCTTTTTGTGGAGTATAGTGTTGTTAGGGTTATATATGGGGTAGTGGAGGAGTTTTGACACCTTTATTTTTGCGGTAGAGTTATTCAAGTATGGTTTTAACTGAAAGTACATGGATGTTTGATGAATAAAGGCGTGAGCTGGAGCTTGTGGAGCCTCATTTGGACTATTTTCCTCGTAAAGGAATTGAATTAAGCCGCCATTCTTATAAGAAGTTGTTTAGCCAAGTTTCTCGATAAGAGTCTTTCTTTTTGTTCATGTTGCTGTAGTATTATACTATGGGCTATTTTTTGGAAGGTGTTTGGCATACACAGGAAGTGAATCCTAAAACTGAAGATGGAGCTTTTCATAGATTCGATTCCGTATTTCGAAATAAGATTGAATCGGACTCCGATGATTTTCCTGCTGAAACTGAACGTTATCACTTATATGTTTCTCTGGCTTGTCCGTGGGCTCATCGTACATTAATTATGAGAGCTTTGAAGGGGTTGGAATCTCATGTAGGGATAAGTGTTGTACATCCTTATATGGGAGATGACGGGTGGCATTTTTCTGATTATCCAGGATCTATTCTAGATAATGTTAATGGATTTCGTTATTTAAAAGAGGCATATGTCATGTCTAACTCTAAGTATTCAGGACGAGTGACGGTTCCAGTTTTGTGGGATATACATAAGTCTTGTATTGTAAACAATGAAAGCTCAGAAATTATCCGTTTTTTTAATACAGAGTTTAATCATTTATCCGGTAATGGAGATGATTATTACCCTGAAGATTTAAGGGACGAGATAGATGAACTTAATGACTTTATTTATCATCGGATTAATAATGGGGTATACAAAGTAGGTTTTTCTAGGAAGCAGGATGTTTATGATAAAGAGGTTTTATCTCTGTTTAATGCGTTAGAGCATATTGATGATAGATTAAGTTCTCGAACATTTTTAATTGGAGATCATCTGACAGAAGCTGATATTCGTTTATTTGTAACATTGGTTCGTTTTGATTTTTGCTATGTTGTTCATTTTAAGTGTAATAGACGTATGATTTCTCAGTTTTCGTCTTTATATTCGTATTTAAAGCGTTTGTATTCTATCGAAGCCTTTCATTCTACAACAGATTTAAAGCAATGCATGCATCATTATTACGTAAGTCATACTAACTTGAATCCCTATCAAATTGTTCCATCAGGGCCAAATATTGCTCAATATTTTTCTTGATATATTTAAATATTCTGTTTTATTTATTTTTATTATATTTAATTTTTTTATTATTTATTAACATGATATTTATTTTAATCCTTGTTTTTTTGTTTATTGTTCGTTTCTTTTGTTTTTGATATTGATGTTTTTATAGTTGTATGATTAAATTTTTGAAATTATTTTCAAACTTCCTACGATAACTTTATAAGAGACGGAAAATTAAAAAGGGGGAAAAATATGAATGTTAAACTTTACTCACTACTTTTATTTATATTAACATTCACTTTTCATGTGCAAGGTTTAGAAAATAGTATAGAGTTAGCAGATGCTGGTTTATCGGCCGACTCTATAGGGTCTGGGGGAATCTTAGCAGGAGTATCTGGATCAGTAGCCGTATTTGATAACCCTGCGAAGATGGGAAATGGTTATGATTATTCTGGTTCTGTATTTCAAACAACTTTATTGAACGATGTAAATATTAACAATTTTAGTATATCTAAGGTTCTTGGAAAGTCTACAGTAGGTTTTGGATATATCGGTAACCGTGAGTCAGGGATTGCTGAAACTAAAGAATTGAATGGATCTGGAGAGTTTGCCACAAAAGGATATTATAATTCAACTATGGAAAGATATTATGTTGGATATCAATATCAAACAACAGAAAAAGTATCATTTGGAGTAACCTTAAAATCGTTTAAAAGTAAAATGTATGGTGTTTCAGGGAATGGAATGAATGCAGATCTTGGGTTTTATTATAAAGGAGAACGATTTAACCTAGGTGTGAGTGCCGCGAATGTACTAGTCTGGAATAAAACAGAGTTTAGTAATGGTGGTAAAGAGAGTCATGGTGTTGTATTAGCCGCGACAGTAAGTAAGGATTATGGTTCATTAGAGCCAATGGCACAGATGAAACATTATGGAGATAAGAAAAGTTTGTATGCAGTAGGATGTAAAGTAAGTCATCCATCATTAAAGCGATTAGATTTTATGTTTGGAGCAAGAGGGGTACACTATTTAGATAGTGTAAAGGTAAGGTCAACAGTAGGGATGAATTTAAACTTGAATGAATGGACGATTAGTTATGCATATGAAAAAAGTGATAGCGCAGTGGTAGATAACGAAACATATTTTTCGATTCAGTATAAAAAATAGTCATTTATAATTAAGATGTTCTAGATGATTCCAAGGAATATTTTTCATTAAACTCGATTCTAAATTTTATTTCGTTGAGTAGAATAGAAATTGTTACTTTGATAATTCCTGCAATGGGGACAGCAAAGATTAAGCCCCAAATTCCGGCCACAGAGCCTCCAAGTAATAAAAAGAATAAAACGGCAAGCGGGTGGAGATCAACGCTTTGTGAATAGATAATAGGTTTTAATATGATGTTATCGATGGTTTGAATAATAACGAAACCGATTGTGATATAAAACAAGGCATTAAAGGTTTTTACTTTGAGATAAAAGATAATGATGGCAGGAATGGCACCAAAAATGGGACCTACATAGGGGATGAGATTCATGATGCCTGCAATGGTTCCTAAAAGAAATGCATAGTCTACGCCTAACACAAGTAATAAAATGGTGGTTAGTCCCCCAATAATGAGGGTTTCTGTAACGATTCCTCGTAAATAATTACCTAGCTTGTTTCCTATACTGTAAAAAAGGTGAATGAGTAATTCAAAATATTTATTTGGGATAATTTTAAAAAAGGAAACTTTTAAATCGGGGCCTTGGAAAAGAAAAAAGAAGAGGATGATAGGAATTAAAAGGATGGAAGATACTGCAGAAAATGTTGAGAAGAAGAATGTTGGAATTTTTTGAGCAAAATTGAATAAGATAGATTGTGTCTGTGTTTCAATGTTGTCGATGATGTTGAGTTGTTGTATTAATGGGATATCATGCTCAATTCTATTTTTAATAACGAGTAACCATTCGTTTATATTGGCTAGATAGTAGGGGAGTCGTGAAGAAAGTTCATTAAACTCTTTGAGTAGTAGGGGGATTATAAAGTTAAAGAAAAAGATAATGCCAGAAAATATAAGACCGTACAATGCGATAACTGCTAAAATGCGCTTTTGACAGATAAACTCAAATCTATCGACGATTGGATTAAGTAAGTAAGAAATGATAAAGGCAAGAAGGAAAGGGGAAAGCAAATCTCTTAGAGTGTAGGTTATGGAAACTGCTATGATTGAAAAAATAGCATAAAATAGTATTTTTTGAATAAAAGAAAGTTTATTGATGAGTTGGAACATGATGGTTTGAAATGGATGCGTCTAGAACTCTTAATCGTTTTCCCAGTACCCTAGATAGTTGATATAAAATAAAGGATGCAAGTCTTGGGTTTCTGTCGATTAAATGCATGAGGTCGGCTCTAAAAAAACCAAGTAACTGGGTATCTTCTTTTGCTTTTGCTGTCGCGGATCTAGAGTCACTATCTACCAGTGAAATCTCTCCAAAAAAAGAACCTTTTTCTAAGGATGATAATGTTACTGTTTCTTTTTTGATGCATTTTGTGATTTCAATAGAGCCGCTTTTTATGATATACATGCTTTCACCAGGTTCTTTTTCTCTAAAGATAAATTCGTCTTTTTTGTATTGTCGCAAGTGAAGTAATTTAGAGATTTTTAAAAGATCTAATTTTGATAAGCCTTCAAAAACGGGAATGTCTCTTAAAATTTCAATAATATTGATGTGTTTTTTGTATTTAAAAATATCGGTCCAAATACTTGTGTTCATGGTATTAATTTTATAGTACTGAATTTTTTTTTATAAGTAAATGAATTTTATATCTGACTTGTTCATATATTAAGAGACACGATTTATTAGATTTATGTATAGTTTTTTAATTTATATTTAAGTAAGTTGACTTAATTATTTTTTTAGTAAACACTTTAATTTATGGATATTTTTAAAAGTATTGTTCTTATTTGTTATAACCGTGCTGATAAAACAGAAGCTACTATAAAATGCTTGAGGAAGTCTTATAAAATTAACGAATATCAGTTGGTAGTTGTGCGACAAGAAGGAGATGATGAGGATTGTAGTAAGGTAAAATGTCTTATTGATGATATTGATTGGATTCCAGTTCATCACTTAACAACCTCTTATTCTAACAATGAAACTATTTGTCAAAAGGTTAATGCGAATACATTTAAAGGGATCAACTATGCATTTGAAGACTGTAAGTCGACTATGGTGTTTTTAATAGAGGATGACATATTGGTAGGGTATGATTCTCTTCAATTTGTTGAAGTAATGATTGAACGCTATGACAAGGATCCATTTTTTAGGGCAGTAAATGGTTTTTCTCGAGAAGCATATTCTAAGGATAACTTATTTAAGTATGGTAAGTTTCAGTTTGGTATTGGAAAGGGGGTCGGTTTTAGTAGGAAGAAGTGGTTTTCTTTTTTTAAAAACAGATGGCCAATGGGAAATACATCTTTTTATGATTGTGTTTTAGAGACTGCTATCAAAATGGGGTATGTGATTATGCCTTATTGCAGTAGGACGTGTGATATTGGATGGGGGGGGAAAGCCTTAAACTCTCCTAATAACAAAACAGATGTTTTTGTTAAAAATGAAGCCAGCTGGGTTAAAGATGAACAGTTTAAACTTCAAGACTATGTGTATGATAAAGATTTGCCTTTTAATTTTCGTGAGGATTGCAAGCCTTTTAGATGGTACTCTGTTTTGTTGTATGTTTTATTTAGATTTAAGAGAAAATTTTTGCATATAAAAAATAAATTTTTATAGACGAATTTAGAAGACTTCATCTATAATTTTCTCATGATTAAACATATCAATTCGTCTCAAAACTGGATGACAAACCCAATTGTAAATTTAGGAGATCAATTTAAAGATGATCGTGGATCCATAACATCATTGATATCTTTAATGGATCCTTCTATTGGAAGTGTTGTAATTATTGAGTCTAAGAAGGGTGCTGTTAGAGCTAATCATTATCATAAAAAGGACTGGCACTATTGTTACGTTTTATCTGGAAAAATTGATTACTATGCTCGTGAAGTGAATTCTAATGAGGAGCCTATTAAGACTACTGTTTGTTCTAATCAATTGTTCTATACCCCTTCTTTACTGGAACATGCGATGTATTTTCCAGAAGATTGTGTATTTCTTACATTTGGAGGAGGGTCCCGTACTCAGGAAGATTACGAATCAGATTTGGTTCGTGTTAAATTAATTTGATATATGGGGATTTTAAAGAGACGAAAATGTTGTTTATGTTACTCTAAAGACTTATCTTTGGTATTGAAGCTACACGAAACCCCCCCTGCAAATGAATTTGTTTCTAAAGATAATTGTCATAAAGAGCAGAAATTTTATCCTTTAGATCTTTATCAATGTAATTCTTGTTTTCATATTCAATTATGCGATGTTGTGGACAGGGCACTTTTGTTTGAAAAATATGTGTATGTTTCTGGGACATCTCCAGTTTTTGTTAGACATTTTGAGAAATACGCTAATGATGTATCTGAAATGATAGCATTAAGTTCGGATGATTTAGTTATTGATATTGGAAGTAATGATGGAACCTTATTATCTTTTTTTAAAAATAAGGGGTGTCGTATACTTGGTATTGATCCAGCTGAAGAAATAGCTCAAAAAGCAAGTTCTAACGGCATTGAAACATTGTCTTTGTTTTTTAATTCTAAACAAGCTAAATATTTATTAGAAAGTAGGGGGAAAGCTAAACTTATAACCGCAAATAATGTGTATGCTCACTTGAATGACTTTCATGATTTTACCCAAGGGGTTAAAGATCTTTTATCAATGAATGGGGTTTTTGTTTTTGAGGTTTCTTATTTTGTTGATGTTTTTGAAAAAAATCTTTTTGATACTATTTATCATGAACATACATCTTATCATACGATTTTATCTTTAAAGCCTTTTTTAGAGCAGTTAGATCTTCAACTTTTTCATGTTCAGAGGGTTGATACTCATGGAGGCTCAGTCCGCTGTTATGTTCAACATGTTGGAGGCCCCAATAAGTTGAGTTTATCTGTTCAGCAGTGTATTGATTATGAAATACAATGTGGCTTGGCATCGAATAAGACTTTGATGCAGTTTGGTAATAGAATAAATGGAGTAAAGCAACAACTTGTTACTTTACTTTCAGATTTAAAGTCTAAAAACAAGCGTATTGCTGGTTTTGGAGCTCCTGCCAAAGCGACTACATTGTTGTATCATTTTGGAATAGATGAAAATGTAATTGATTATATTGTTGATGATAGTTCTTTGAAGCAAGGATTGTTTTCTCCGGGAATGCATATTCCTATTGTTAGCTCAACAGTTTTAAAAGATCGAGAACAGTCTCCAGATTATGTTATTATTCTAGCTTGGAACTTTTCAAAACCTATCATTGAAAATCATCGTTACTTTTTGGATAATGGTGGACATTTTATTGTGCCTTTACCCAAATTGGAGGTTGTAACTTGAAACAGTTATTTTTTGATGAAGATTTAGTTGATATTACAAATAGAATAGTAGATTTATATTCTGAAATTGAAGGTAAAAATATTCTTTTGACTGGGGGGCTCGGTTTTTTGGGATATTATTTTTCACAAATATTTATGTATTTGAATGAACATCATTTGAAAAAACCTTGTAAGTTGATTATCGTTGACAATGCAATTACAGGAAATAATAAAAAGCTAAGTAAATCTATTCAATATATTCATCATAATGTTTGCGAACCTTTAGAGTTAGAAGAAAAAATAGATGTTATTATTCATGCTGCTAGTATTGCTAGTCCTTTTTATTACCAACAATTTCCTCTTCAAACTTTTGAATCTTGTACAATTGGAAGTAAACATTTATTAGAACTTGCTAAAAAACATTCTGCAAAATTTGTTTTTTTTAGTTCAAGTGAAATTTATGGAGATCCAGATCCAGTTCATATTCCAGTTTTAGAAAGTTACAATGGTAATGTTTCTACTTTGAGCTCTCGTTCTTGTTATGATATAGGAAAACGGGGAGGCGAAACATTGTGTTATATTTTCAGTGAATCATATGGAGTTTATACGAGTATTATTAGACCTTTTAATGTATATGGGCCAGGTATGCTACAAAAGGATTACAGAGTTATTCCAAATTTTGCCTCAAATATTCTAAATAATATTCCTCTTAATGTTTATGGAGATGGGAACCAAACTCGAACTTTTTGTTACATTACAGATGCAATGGTAGGATTTATTAAAGTTATATTTAAAGGGGTTTTTCGGCAAGCATATAATATAGGAAACCCTTCCCCTGAAATTTCAATGAAGGATCTTGTAAAAATGTTTTCCAAAGTTATTGGGGAAGAAGTGGAATTTAGTCTTATTGATCATCCCAGTACTTATCCTAAAGATGAACCCAATCGTCGTTGCCCTAATATTCAAAAAGCTGAAATCCAATTAGGATTTCAGCCTTCAGTTTCTTTGGACGAAGGCTTGAAAAAATTTTTTAATTGGGCAAAGGAAAATTACGATTATTAATGACTATTAAACCGGTAAGTGTTGCGTTAATTGGGTTTGGATATTGGGGTAAAAAGTGTATGGATACAATTGCACATATTCCTGGTTTAGATGTTAACTATCTGGTCACGTCTCAAGTTTTCCCAGATACTCAATTTCCTACCACTACTTTGTATAGACATTGGGAGCAATTATTGACTGTCCCTGGTTTAGAAGGGGTTGTTATCGCGGCCCCCAGTGATGTTCACTATGAGATTGCTAAAGAATTTATAAAAAAACAAATTCCTGTATTTATTGAAAAACCCATGACATTATCTGTGCAACAGGCTGAAGAATTGGTCGTGTTAGCTAAAAAATATCAATCAAAAGTTGTGGTTGATCATATACTCTTATTTTCTCCTGCATTTAACGCTTTTTCAGATTTTCTAACACAACATGTGAATGATATTGAAAAAATTGATATGTTTTCAGGGAAATGGAAACCTTACCCTGAAGAAATTTCTGTTTTATGGGAATGGGCTCCTCATGAAATTGCGATGATTTTTTCACTGTTTTCTTCTGATTTGGATATTAAGAATGTTCAATCAACGTCTAGAAAATTTAAATCAACATATGGTCAGTCGATTGAATTAGAGGGGCTTGTAAATCATATTCCAATATCATGTCACTGGAGTAATTTAAGGAAAAAACCTTTAAGAAGAATAGTTGTTGCACTAAATTCAGGTACATTGATATTCGATGACAAGTGTGATCAAAAAGTAGTGTTTAAAGATTTTGCTGGAAAGGTAACACCCATTCAGTTTGACCCTCTTTCTGCACTTGACTTAGCTTTAACTAGGTTTAAACATGTTATTTCGTCACAAATAGTTGATTTTTCGGATGTCGAATTGGGGTGCAAGGTGGTTAAAACTATTTCATTTATCGAAACATTTCTTGATCATTAATAATCTTTCTTGTTATTTGTCTAAATATTATCTTTTAGTGTCTCTTTAAATAGGAATTAAAGTGATGCGTTAGCTTTTTTGATTTAGTACAGAAATCAGTTTTGATTTTTGTGTTTAAGGATATGTTTTTTTGGGAAGTATGTATGTGTTCGGAGTGTGGATATGATGTTATTAAAAAAATTGAACGTATTATCAAAAAATAAATCATTAGGCTTTGATTTAGTTCGGCTTTATCTTGGGATGGGGCTTTTTTTTCGAGGACTAATCTTTCTAGTTCAACCTGAATTAATTAACTCTTACATGAGCACCTTTCCATATGAATCATTGTTTTTTGTTGTGATTCATTATGTAGCATTTGCTCATTTAGCTGGGGGACTTTTACTTTTATTTGGATTGTTAACTCGAATTTCGGCATTGGTTCAAATCCCTGCTCTTTTTGGGGCTGTCTTTTTAGTTAATTTGGAAAAAGGATTAATGACAAATGATTCGTTAGAGCTATCTATTATGGTTCTTTTTTTGTTGATATTGTTTGCATTTTTTGGATCAGGAAAACTCTCTGTTGATGCTTATCTAGAGTCACATTCTTTTGAAGAGGATTAGCTATTATTTAGATGCGGGAAGTAGTTTAGATAAATGATGTATTAATATATCTTGCTCTTGTTTGGATAGTTGTTGATGGAGATGTAATAATAGTTTTTGTTCGATAGAGTTGATCAGACTTTTTAACTCTTTTCCTTTTTGGCTTAATGTAATGACTTGAACTCGTTTATCTTTTGGGTGATTTTCTTGCTCAATATAACCTTCTTGAACTAATTTTTTTGTTAATGCGGTTACGGTAGACTTGTGTTTTAAGATTACACTTGATATTTCTTTCATGGTCATTTTGGACCTCACTTGAAGTAATCTAATAATTTCATAATGGGAGTATTTGATGGATTTGAATTGATAACTGGTCAGTTCTTTTTCTATATATTTGGTTATGTATTGATAGAGATGCTCGATGCATTCGAAAAGTTTTGGTTTTTCCATAATTTTAGTTTATATCTAAGTTTTTATTATATCAAATTTTTTTTCTCTCATTTATACTAATATTATGATCTGTATTGTTTGTCTTGGAAATCCAGGGAAAGATTATGAGAAAACTAGGCATAATGTGGGGTTTAGAGTAGGGGATATACTTATTGATCTGTTTGACTTGATCTTGGAAAAGAAAAAATTTAAAGCGCTTATCTATAAAGGAAGCATTCATGGAAAGCCTGTTTTGCTGATTAAACCTCAGACCTATATGAATTTGTCAGGAGATGCAGTGGCGTTGGTGAAGCAGTTTTATAAATTGGACGTTTCTAATATATTGGTTATGTGTGATGATTTTGATATTGATTATGGATTTTCTCGGTTTCGTAAGAAAGGCGGGCCTGGAACTCATAACGGATTAAAATCTGTTATTCAGGTTTTGGGGACCTCTGATTTTCCGCGATATCGTATTGGAATAGGCCCTCTTCATCCTAGGATGAAGGTGTCAGACTTTGTTTTACAGCGCTTTACAGATGAAGAGGAATCTTCAATGGGGCTTGTTTTGAAAGAGGCGGCTAATGCTGTTGAACTGTTTTGTTTAAAGGGTGTTGAAGAGGCTATGAATAGCGTTAATAATAGATCATTGATCTAGTTCTTTTGGAATACAAGTTTTGTTTCCAGAGTGCATATGCGTAGCTTCTGTGCCTTCTAGATATCCGTTGATATATTTTTTTCGTAGTTTATTGTAGAGAGCCGAGTCATCTCCTCCGTATACTTTGATTACTTTTTTGGGGAATAGTTCATTGTTGCATTCATTCAGTATCTTTTTTCCTTCTACAGCAAATATAGGGCCCGCTACAGTGCACATGAATGGGCAACTTAGTGAATATATGTTGTTAGAGTTACTTTTTATTTTTTTAGGCTTAAAAAACAAATTTCGCTCAGGATTACAGTTATTCTTGGTGTATCTCATTCCTATCATACCGCATTGAGGCAGATTAATAGATGCAGAGACTAATTTTTCGAAACTTTCTTTGCTAAAGACTGTGTCTGGATCTAAGGATATGATAGTTTTAGGCAAATTCTTGTGTGATATGTAATCTTTGAAAAAGAAATTTGCAGCTAGAGCTTTCCCAAAATTAAAAGGAAGTTGGATGTTTACACATTGAGGATGGTCGATACTACGTACATAGGTGTTAACCTCTTCTGAGGAATGGTTATTTATAATGACCATATAGGTGTTTTTTCGTTTGTTGATTATGTTGAGAATGTTTTCTATGGAGAGCTGAATGATGTTTTTTCGTCTATATGTGACAACAATGATTAGCGTAGAGTCTTTAAAGTTTGCAATGAGGTCTTTATTTTTTATCATCGGGCTATCTCCATGTTAGTGTATCATGGCCTCATTTTTGTGTGAATGAATGGATCAAATGGGTCTTTGATGTTATTATTTTAAAAGTACCATTATGAGCATCTTTACTAGACACTTATGGATTCTTCTTGCAACGTCATTTGTGTTGTTTTCATGGCCTTTTGCTTATTTCCCTATTACGGATGGGGATATTAATAATTGGTCAGACGCTGCATTTAAATTTACACAGACTTGGGATTGGTTTCAAGGAGAAAATGATCAATCTCATGGACCTTTACTGATATGGACAGCGGCGATAGCTATTAAATTTTTTGGACCCTCTTTGTATGCATTGAATCTTTTTAATGTGCTGGTATCTGTTTTAGGGTGCTTTTTTCTGTATTATTTTTCATTTAGATTTTGGAATAATCGAGTGGTATCATCGCTGACATGCTTTTTTTATGTGTCATGTTTAGGGTCTGTTTATTTAGCGAGAACGCCTATGTACGACTGGCCGGCAGCCATTTCTTTTTTTGGTTTTTGTGGTTTTTATACCTTGTATTGTGATAAAAAACGTTGGACTCATTTGTTTTTGGCATTTCTTTGTATTTCTATAGGAAGCTTAAGTCGTTTTTCTATTTGTTTGGGGTTGGCGGGCATTTTTATTTGTTTGATGACTGTGATTTATCGACGATCGTTTTGGTTGTGTGTTAGAGATGGTCTTTTTTTGATACTAGCGATAGTTTTGATCAATTTACCATGGTTTATGGGGCAAGTGTCTGTAAGTTCTTTGGATTTTGTCAAAGAATTTATTTATGATAATACTGGACGATATGTTAAATCTACTAGGCCTGGAGCAACGATTCGGTTTGATTTTTATGGATTACCTTTATATACATTAATTGGATTGATTCCCTATACATTTTTGTTTGTAGGCTCTTTTTTTAGAAAAAAAGTGGTCTCTATTTTTAAAGAAAATCATTATTATTTGGTTATAGCAGCTGGATTCTTGCCTGCTTTGGTTCTTTTTTCGTTTTCAGGGCATACTAAACTTGCTCGTTATATTGCGTATGTGTTTCCTTTTTTGTTTATGTTGATGGCTCATCGCTTTGTGATGGTTGATGCGTTGGATGAGTTTTTTAAAAAACGTTGTAAGAAAATGATCTTATGGGTTACTTCGTTTTTGACTCTTTTGTTGGTTCAGCAGTCTATACAGTTTTTCTATGAAGTGAAGCAGTCACTATTGTTTGTTTTGTCTGTATTGGTCCTGGTTTATGGTATTTTGTGGATTGCGTATGAATTTGTTAAGCAACCTGAAAAGATTATCAAGAGTCCTTTGAAATTGTTACCTCTTTCTTGTTCTATTTATGGTGTTTTTTTTACTCTTTTAGCTTATGAGGCATACTCTACTCCTTTTTTGAGGCGTGTTACGGATTCTATATTGAAATCTATGGAGTTACTGTAGTTCTTTTCTTTTATGGTCTATTGATTTTCTTAGTTTAGCTTCGTAGACTTTGTTTATGCTTGATGCGTTTATTGAAGATCTTTTTAATGATCATAGGCCGTTTTTTTTACATACGTACCATGAGGGTATAAATGAACAGCTTTATAAAGTATTGGATAATAAATATGTACGTAAACAACTCCCGTTATTAGAACGTCTTCCATCTTTTTTAGAATCAACGTTTTCTATTCAGGATGGAGTAGTGTCTATTCAGGGACAGCCTTCTTCAGATTTTGATTTTATGTCTTATTTTTCTAATTTAAAGCCTTGGAAAAAAGGGCCTTTTTGCGTGAATGATGTTTGTATTGATGCGGAGTGGCAATGTCAGATGAAATATGATCGATTACGTTCTTATTTTGATTTTTCAGATAAAGTGATTTTGGATGTGGGGTGTGGGAATGGATATTTTTTGTATAGATTTGCTGGTGATGGGGCAAAAAGGGTATGTGGACTTGATCCTCAGTTGCAGTATTTTTTTCAATTTTTATCTCTTCAAGCACTTTTTCAGCAGTCCAAGGTATCGCTTTTGCCTTTAGGGTGGCAAAGTTGTGATAAGATGAAAGTTTTGTTTGATATCGTTGTCTGTATGGGGGTGTTGTATCATCAAAAGGATCCCTTTTTATTTTTAAAAAGGCTTGGAATGCCCTTGAAAAAAGGAGGGGAATTAATTTTTGAAACCTTGGTATATGATTCTGAGGATGACCTTTGTCTTTGCCCTGAAGGTAGATATGCGAGTATGAGAAATGTATTTTTTATTCCGTCTGTTTCTGTTGTAAAGTCTTGGTTGAAGGGAAACGGTTTTGAGTCGGTGGAGTGTTTAGATGTATCATATACATCAATAATGGAACAACGTGTTAGTTCTTGGGCAACAGGAATGTCTTTAGTGGATTACTTGAATGAGGATTGTTCTAAAACGATAGAAGGCTATCAAGCACCTTTAAGAGCTCTGTTTAGAGCTATAAAAACATAAATTCTTTGCTAGACAAAATATGCTTTAATATTATAGAATTCTTAACTCTAGTGGAGTAAGGCCGGCGTAGCTCAGTTGGTAGAGCAACTGATTTGTAATCAGTAGGTCGTTGGTTCGAATCCGACCGTCGGCTCCATTACTATGCCGAGATAGCTCAGTCGGTAGAGCAGAGGACTGAAAATCCTTGTGTCGGTGGTTCGATTCCGCCTCTCGGCACCACTATTTAAGATTTTAATTATGTATAAACAATATCTAATCATTAATCTTTTATTTCTTCTATTTTTTCCATTCAATTCAGTTTTGTTTTGTTTGGGGGATAGTCCTGTACAAGTGCCTACTTCTTTAGAGCTAAGTTCTTCTTATTCTGATAGTATGGATAAATCTTCTGAAGATTTAATTGCTATAGCTGATACTCTTCAAGAGGAAGAAGAGATTGTAAGCGCTTCTGTAGGAGAGTCGTTGAAGATATATTCAGTTAGTGATGAATTGATTTATACGTCTATTCCGGACGAGTACAAAGAGTTTATTTCCTTAGAGTTTGGGAATGAGGAACTGATTACTGTTGATGATAAAATTTTGATTAAAGGAAAGAATACATTAGGGGGAAAGGTATTTATAAATTCTGAAGATATTTATGTTGATAATGATGGAAATTTTTCCTATGTGTTTAACCTTAATGATTATGGGAAAGACTCTGTATTTATTTCGTTTACAACCTTAGATAATAAGTTTTTGTGTATTCAAAAAAATATCAATTATTTGTTCCAGCCTGAAGATATAAGTAAATATAAAGGTGTTAATCAAAATCTTATCTATTTTTATAATAATGATCTTTTTTATGATATAAAGAATAAAGCTCTTTCTTCGAAGATTACGCGTGCTGATCTTGCTTATTTTTTAACTCGAATTAAAAAAGATGATCCTTCTAAACAACGTTCATACTTAAATGATGTTAAACAAGCAGATTGGTTTTACCCCTATATTTCAAATGCATTAAATTCTCATTTGATGGGGGAGTTCCCAGATGGATCTTTTTATCCAGATAAGACGGTTTCATTTATTGAGCTGTATGTAAGTTTGGTAAGAGTATTTGACTTTTCTATTGAGGATCAGTTTTCTCCTTTAGGGATTTCGTCATTGTCTGATACTCATTGGTCAGCTCGTTTTATACGAGCTGCTTTGGATAATGGTTTAATTTTAGATCAGACTAATGTGGATTTGTCTCAGACAGTGTCTTTAGTGGACTTTATTAATATTGTGAGTCGTGTTTATGCAGTTCAAGAAGAGTATCGGATGTTAGTAGATCATGATGCAGGGTATGATGTTGATGAATATGATTTGTTTTATAAAATATCACCTGTGTTAACTTTTTTGAAAAAAAATGAAATACTTGTTGAATCGTCTTCTAGTTTTGAGTTGAAGTTTCCTTTAAATAAAGATGTTTTTTTTATGGATGAGGTGACCTTTAATGGACGTATTTTTCCTCCTCAAAATTTTGAGTTTTTTTATGATGTAATTACAACGAATGTAAAAGGAGATTTTTCTTTTGTTTGGCCATTAGATGAAGGTGTTAATGATTTTTCATATACTGTTTTAGATGTTACACAGAATATTACTCTTTATAAACTACTTCCTTATCAAGATTTAAAGGGACACTGGATTAATGAATTGTCGGCTAAATTAATGTACTTAGGATTTTTAGAAGAAGTAAATTTGTTTGAGCCTAAAATGGAACTTTCTCGGAAGGACTTTGTGACACTTTTGACTCCTTTTTTGCTAGAATCAACAGTAGAAGAGAGTTCTGTGACTATTTCAGATGTAGTTGATGATACTGATCAAATACAGGCACTTAAATTTTTGATTTATAACGGTATTTTTTCATTAGATGAAAATGATTCTTTTTACCCAGAAAAACCATTGAAACGAATAGAAGCGCTAGCGGCTATTGTTCGTTATATCGATCTGATTGAGTCGGATACCGGGCTTAAGCAAAATTCTTCTGATTTTCCGTTCTGGGACGTTCCTAGTCATCATTGGGGGCGTTCTTATGTAGAGCGCGCCTATGGCTTGTCTATTATTTCAAAAAATTATAATTTTTATCCGAATAAAATTATTACCAAGGATGAATGTGTGGCGATGTTATCTAAGTTAACTCATGTTCAAGATTTGTTAAATCAGCATTTTGATGATAAAAAATAGTATTAAACAGTGTATATTGCGTTGTGTTCAAGAACTACATCAGTTAGAGCTAAGTGATTCTGATATTGTTATCGAAATCCCAAAAAATCGGGAACTTGGAGACTTTTCTACAAATATTGCGTTTCGATTAGCAAAGCCTTTAAAGCAATCTCCACTGATTATTGCAGAAGCTTTATGTACCCATATTAATAGCGATTCAGATCGATACTCATGTTCATCTGTAAAAGGGTTTATTAATATTCATTTGTTGGATGACTATTTATGGCAGTATTTGTCTGAATTATTACAGACTAAACCAGAATTTTCTAAACTTTCGGAGTCTATCTTGTTGGAATATGTTTCTGCCAACCCCACAGGGCCTTTGCATGTTGGACATGGAAGATGGGCTGTTTTGGGAGCAGCTTTAAGTCGCTTATTTGTATTTACACAACAGCGTTTTAAAACAGAGACCTATATTAATGATGCTGGAAATCAAATTTCGTTGTTTTATGAAAGTGTTAATGCCGTTAAAGAAGGGAAGGTAATTCCCGAAAATGGTTATCATGGTCATTATATTCATGATTTGGCATCTTCTGAGGCGGATCCTGTTAAGGCTATTATTCAGCAGCAACGACAAACCTTAGATCGTTTAGGGGTTTCGTTTGATACCTGGTATTCTGAAAAATCACTTCATGAGTCTTCGAAAATTGATGATGTTCTTTCATTTTTAAAGACATCGAGCTTATCGTATGAATCTGATGATGCGCTTTGGTTTAAATCAAGTTCTTTTGGAGATGATAAAGATAGAGTATTGATTAAATCGGATCATTCTTATACCTACTTTCTTGTTGATTTGGCCTATCACTTTGATAAAGTGAATCGTGGTTTTGATTATATTATTAATATTTGGGGAGCCGATCATCATGGATATGTGCCCCGTGTTCAAGCAGGGATTCAATCGTTTACTTCTGAAAAAAAAGATGTTCAATTTAAGGTGTTAATAGGGCAATTGGTTAGTCTTTTTCGTAATGGGGAGGCTGTTCGGATGTCTAAGCGTACGGGAGAAATGATTACATTGGATGAGGTGATCGATGAAATTGGGGTTGATGCAACATCTTATTTTTTGCTTCATAAAAGTTCTGATTCTACGATAGATTTTGATTTGGAGTTAGCTAAACAAAAAAATGCTGAAAATCCTGTGTTTTATGTTCAGTATGCTCATGCACGCATGTGTACATTGCTGAGTAAATTTGATGATGTTAAACCCTTTGATGGGAAGGTTTCCTTTACGCCTGAAGAACGTGCTCTTGCAACATTATGCTTGCTTTTTTATGATGTGGTTTGGGATGCGACATCGTCTTTATCTCCCTATAAGTTAACACAATACTGTGTTCAGCTTGCTAAAGCTTTCCATGTTTTTTATGAGCATTGTCCTATAAAATCTTCAGATGATGAAACACAGCGTAAACGCTTGTGTTTAGTGACATTTACAAAGGATATTTTAAAGAATGCTTTGAATTTATGTGGGATTTCTGCTCCACAACGTATGTAGATGGTCTCTTTAAAACAGTCTTTTCAAGAATTTATTGTTAAGCAGCGTTTGTTTTCACGTGATCAGCGTTTGCTTGTGTCTTTTTCAGGGGGGCCAGATAGTGTGTGCTTGGCTTATTTGTTGAAATTATGTGGATATTCTTCCTTGGTTTTGCTTTATTTTAATCATGGTGTGAGATCTAAAGAAGACTGTCAGAAGGATATTAATTTTGTTAATGCTTTTGCAGAGTCTATGGGTGTAAAGTCTATTGTGAAATCTATACCGGTTGTCTTTGTGAGTAAACGTTTTGGGCTATCTATTGAAGCGTCAGGTCATTACTTGAGACAGGCACTTTTGATGCATTATGCTAAATTGTTTTCTTGCGAAGCCATTGTGACAGGCCATCATAAGGACGATCTTGATGAAACGGCTGTTATGCAGTTGCTTCGTGGGGTTTCGTTTTCATCGAAATTAACTTCAATCAATAGAGAGGGGCGGATTCCAGTGACCCGCCCTTTATTGAGCTTTTCAAAAACTCAGATTTTAGATTATTTACATGATAATAAGCTGAAATATTGTGTGGACTCTACTAATGAAGATGTTGTGTTCACGCGTAACAAAGTGAGACATGAATTAATACCTCTTTTAAAAGAGATTAATCCCAATTTCTCTACTTGTTTAACTCAGACCTTTTCTCGTTTAGATACCTTTCAAGATATGTTGTATTCATCTCTAGATGAAAAGGTATCAGTGTTTGAAACAGAGACGTATTTTTATTGTGATATGAAGGGGGTGTTAGGTCGGTCTGATTCCGCATTATGTCAGGTTATTTATGATTGTGTTCGATTGGTTTTTTCTCGTTATTTAAATAGCTCATCGTTGAAAGGATATTTGAGTTCTCAGTTTGATATTCCATACTCTAGTGTGGAGTCTATTGCTATCAAACTAAAGGAAGGGGATTCGGGTGAAATTATAATGCTTCCAAAGGGATGTCGGGTTTTTTTATATGATTCTTGTGTATACTTTTTGTTTGATTCAAACAAATTTATCAAGAAAGAAAAGATTAAACTTGGAACCTATGTAGAGTTTATGAACTACTCTATCTGTATAGAACGATGTGATGAGGTGTTAGAAGAGTATAGGTCTGGTGAAAATGTTGCTTTTTTTTCGTCTGATTCGGAAGACTTTTTTGTGAGATGTGTGACACCAGAAGATTTTTTTATTCCTTTTGGTAGGCAGTCTTCGATTAAGGTGACTCAGTATCTTGCAAAACAACATGTGAATTATTGCCAGCGCTTATTTTTTCCTTGTGTAGTTGTTTCAGAACAAGTAGCGTGGCTACCTTCTCTCTGTATTCATGATGAATTTAAAGTAGATAAAAATTCGGATTCTTATTATAAAATTTCTTTTCATTCTTTGACAAACCCTACTAAACATATGCTATCTTATAAGTGATGCGACTGCTTTCAATTCTTTTTTGTATTCTTTTAAGTATACCACTTTTTGGAGCTGTGATCTTTCAGCCTCAACCCGATAATCTTTTTATTGTTGATGATTTTGAAGATGCTGATTTGAAAAAGATGCCAGAGTGGTGGGGTTTTGATGATATTGAATTATCTGTTGAACCTAATAATTTAAGTGAATTTAAATATTTAGGAAATCGATCGATGTCTTTAAAAGGTGATCCTAAAGACTGGTATGTAGGGGGCTGTGGGACCTATTTTGGGGTGGATGTTACAAATTATAATGCGATTAAGTTAGTGATTAGAGGGTATGGATCAAAAAGTGGGGTTTTAATTGTAGAACTCTTTGATGATGATAATGATAACTTTGAATTAGAGCCTCATCCTAATGTTTCTTCTGAAACACTTGCTGATGACAAATTTATCCATACCGTTAAAGTGGATTGGTTAGGTTGGAAAGTGGTTATTATTCCTTTTGACCGTTTTGTAGATGGAAATTTAGGAATAGGGGATGATATTTGGAATCCTTATCAAGAAGGGTCTTCAGGAGGGTTGTTGCAAATGCAATTTGTATTATTGGCAGCTGATAAAACAGTCATGCCCCGTATGCTTATCGATGTGGTTAAGTTGTATTATCAAGGTCCTATACCTATAAAAAAAGATGAGCGTTCTCAATATGTTGAGGATGCAGACTTTTTTTAATAAGGAAATTTCTATAGTTGATTTCGGTGTTTTTTATATTTCTATTTGCTGAAATTAGCTTTTTTCTTTTAAAGAAAGAGTTGGGTTAGAACTGGTGAGTATGTTTATGACTCTTTAGAGGAGTAAACTTTAGGCAATAATGTCATTGTTAATGATCTAAACTAGCAGATAACTCTGTGGTTAGTTCAAAGGTTAATAACGGTAGATTGTTAATGATTTTTGTCCCTCGATAAAACTTGAAGTTATTTTTTTATGATATTATATTTTTTTTGTAATTTTAATTTTTTTATTTTTTTTAAAATTTGTTTTATGTTTTTATTTTTTGTTTTTTTGTTAAACTTTATTTGTATTTAGTTTCTTTGTGATGTTTTTTTTGTTATTTTATTGAATTATTTCGGTTAATATTGTATAATATTACAGATTTTACCGTAGAAGAATATAATTTAAAGAGGAGATGTAAGATGCGTTGTGGATTATTAAAGTTTTTTTTTAAAAAAAACTGTTTTTGTGAAAGATCGAAAAATAAGGATAAGAAGGATAAGGTGAATGGCAGGGCTCATAATATCGAGGTTCAAAATAATCAAGATATGAATGCCTCTGGAGTTTCTTATCATTCTTATACGTCGATAGATGATAATGTTAGACCTAAAAGTTTCTTTCCTATTATTATTTATAATTCAAGTGCAGAAACTAATGTTGATGCATTGTTTGCTACCCCTAATCAAACTCCTGCTCATGAGTACCACACGAGCCATCCTTCTTTTATTAACCATGCTCCCCCCCCTCATTCTAATCCTAGAAACTTTATCACTCCCTCTCTTACTACGCCTATAAGAAGATCTTCTTTAAACTCAGACGACTCATCGTCAATGATTTTCGGAGCTCCGGTTGTTTACGATTCTTCAGTCGCTGCTGGTTCTGTTTTACGTGTGAGTAATTCAATGTCTTCTATTCCAAAGCTTACACCCATTAAAGGTTTAGCCCCTTCTTCTGCTCCAGTATTTTCTTTGGAATTAACTTCTCCTAATGTAACGGATGTGTGAATTTTTTGAGTTTGAAATGAAATGCTTACAGAGTTGCGTGTCTTGGATGTCTAATCCTAATCATTTTTTTGATGGAGATTAGACTTTAATATTTTTTTCACAATTGCTTGATGAGTAGGAGAGATAGGCATTTGCTTTAATCTTTCTTTGATAGACAGTAGTTTTTCTTTGTTTTCTAATAACTTAATAACGATGTGAGCCTGTTCTTTAGGTTTGATGATACCAATGAACTCAGGAACGATTTTTTCATTCTTGAGTTTGTTGGGTAGCGAGGCAAATTTGGTTTTCTTTTTTAAGATAGATAAGGCTATAAAAAGGATGAGAGAGCCAATCAGTGGGAGTTTGACTATAAGACCTAGTAATCCATCTAAAATGAGTAATTTAGGCTGGTTTAGGGGGCATAGGGTGTACATTGGGCAGTGCATATACATGGCTTCTGCAGTGTTTGTCCCGGGCAGGGAGATCATAAGTGTGGAAATATGTAATAATTCAAGTGAATTTCCTCTTAAATAGGTGATGTTTGGAGTGTTATTATCTGGTTGACTCTCATTGAGAAGGTCGTCTGAAATGTAGGGAGATATACAAAAAATAAAGTGATACGGCTTGCTTTTGTGAATTTCTGTTACTGTGTCCAAGCATAATTTGAAAAATGCTTTAAAGTGTTCGGGTCGTGATCCAGGAAATATTAAGCAATAGTCTTTTTTTGGATTGAGGGAGTATTTTTGAAAAATAAGGTTTCTTTCAAAGTGTTGAATTTGGCTATTCGCAGCCATTAAATCTCCATCTTTATGCTTGAAAAAGACATGGGTAAAGGCTTTTGTTGGAAAGTTTTGATGTTCAGTGTAGGCAAAAGCAGGAAATCCCGTTTTGGAAGACATACGTGATGAATAGAAGGGGTCTCCTCCTAAATAAAGAATAGCTCCATTTTTTGATTTTTTTATCAGTTTTTTAAGTGAGAATAGATATAGTAAGCTTTTGTTTACTGGAATGATTTCATCAATTTCTGAGATGGTTTTAGCTACATCAGCTTCTTTCTTTGTGGCATATTGGCAGGGAACTAAGTATAAGGTGATGAATATGTTGGGGTTGTATTGCTTTGCAGTGATGGCAATAGGTTTGACCCATGCTGAAATTTCTCCAGGAGAATTGGCTTGGATAAAGAGATGAAAACTAGGTGAGTTTTGGGTCGAGTTTGTCATAGAGTTTTTTAATATCTTGATCCGACTCTTTAGGTAAGATGAGTAAGGCATCCTCTGAGTCTACAATAATTAAATCGTTGATATTACAGAGAGCGACAGAACGTTTTTCTGAAAAAACAATATTGTTTGAGCTATTACTTGCAATAAGCTGGCCTTTTACTGCATTGTTATGAGTATCTTTGGGTAAAAATTGCTCTAAAGCACTCCAATTTCCAATATCACTCCAGTTAAAGTTAGCTGGGATTAATTTGATATCGTCACTGATTTTTTCCATGATGGCATAGTCTATAGAGATGTTTTCAAGTTTCTCATAATAGGGGGCAATGTCATCGGGTTGGATTATGTTTTTTTGTGTGAAAGATTCAATAATATTGAAATGATTAGGAAGATATTCTTTTAGACACTCTACAATTTTACTCGCTTTCCATACAAAAATACCTGCGTTCCAGAAATAGTGGCCTGATTCTACATAGGCTTTAGCCGTGTTAAAATTGGGTTTTTCGACAAAGCGTTGAATGGGGGTGACGATTCCAGGAGATGAATTCTTAGCCTCAATATAGCCATATCCAGTATGTGGGCTTGTGGGGGGGATGCCAATAGTGACAACGCTGTTGTTTTCTTCGACTTCTTTAACGGCTTTTTTAAGTGTTTCTTGAAAGAGATCTGTGGGATGTATCCAGGCATCTGCTGGTAATATGACACAAATAGCATCGGGATCTTTTTTGAGAGCTTCAAAAGCGGCCCATCCAATGCATGCTGCTGTGTTTTTTCCAAAGGGCTCCTTTAAAATGTTTTCTTTGGGTACTCTGTTTTCATAAGGTATTAACTGTTTTGCATGTTCATTATTTCCTAAAATCCATCGATGTTGGGGAAGGGTGAGGGACTCTATCCTGTCTAAGGTATCATCCATGAGAGCTTGATTGTTGATGATAGATAAAAACTGCTTGGGGCTAGATTTTCGTGATTTTGGCCAAAAACGAGACCCTTTTCCCCCTGCCATAATCATGATGTGAAGCATATGTTTACTATAGCTAAAACTTATGTCTCATACAAGCGTCAATATATTTTTATTCTCTTTTTTTTACTGTGTTAATATAATGGAGTTATGTCACTATGCCATTACGATGTTTATGAATGTGAAAACTCCTCTGCACCCGTGCTGATGATTTTGCATGGTTTGTTGGGGTCTTCAGAGAATTGGAGGACATTGGCAAAACGTTTTTCAGAGTACTATTCTGTTTATTGTGTAGATTGTAGAAATCATGGGAAATCGTTTCATGATGATGAGATGAATTACCAGGTGATGGCTCAGGATGTTTTTGAGCTCATGGATCACTTGAATTTAGAAAAGGTTATGATTATGGGCCACTCTATGGGAGGAAAAGTGGTCTTATCATGTTTGACTATAGATGAATCCCGTTTTAGTAAGGCTGTAGTGGTGGATATTGCAGCTAGACAATATGAGTATCATCACCTTTCTTTGCTTGAACAGATGAATGCTCTAGATTTATCTTCCTTTACTACTAGATCTGATGTCGATAAGGTTTTTATGGAGGCTGTTTCGAATAAGGGGATCCGGTCTTTTCTATTAAAGAACTTAAAGCGAGACTCTGAAGGACATTTTTATTGGCAATGTAATGTTTCGGCTCTACTAGATTCGTATCCTAAGATTATGGGCGCGATTTCTTTTGAAAAAAAATCTTCATGTCGTGTTTGTTTTATTAAAGGAGAATTTTCAGATTATATTAATAAAGAGGATGAACGGTTTTTTAGCAAGAATTTTGACTCTATGAGCTGTGTCGAGATTTATGGTGCGGGGCATTGGGTTCAGGCTGAACAACCAGATATGTTTTATAAGGTGGTTCGAGAGTTTTGTGATTAAAGCAAAACGTCTTCTGTTAAGTTCTTTTTTAATCATCACTTTTTTTGTTTTTATAGGGTGGGACTCTTTATTTTCTACAGATTCGTTTTCAAAGATTCGTTCTTATTCATTGACGTTTGAACCTGAAAAATGGCCTGTTATTGATACGGGTTCGGCACTATATCTCTCTTTATTACCCGTTAAAGATCAAACGGTTATATATAAGTCTATTTGTGATGGGCAATTTGATGATGTTTTGGAGTCTTTTGTACGGGTGGTTATAAATAGGACAGCTTCTGTCTATATTTCAGTAGCGCCAAATGTGAATAGGGATAATGCCTGGACTCTGTTTCATGAACAAGATGTAAATGTTTTATATCAAACTACTTACGCTTATATTCAGGATTATTTTCGAAAGCGTGATGTGAAAAATGTAACTTGGGTGTATGAATCCTCATTATTTCCGTCTTGGTATAGGGATAATACGCGTTGGGACTATTTTTTGCCTGATGATGTGGATGTTGTTGCGTTTAATGTCGGGGATTACCCAAAAAGGTTGTTGAGTAAGGACATAAGTTTAGAAGAATTATTATGTGAGTATACAGAGTTTAGAGATTATGTAGAGGATACTCCTTTTTTTATTACAGGGCTAGATGCATCTCTTGTTTCTAATCATCACTTTTATCGTTTTTTTAAGCAAGGTTATGAGGGTTTTCTGGGTGTTTTTTTTGAATCAACTGGTCGATTGTTTAATGAGAATATTTTGTTTTCTTTACAGAAATGGAGACAGAGATTTGTGTCTTTTATTGAAAAAGGAGGAACGTTTTGGAGGGGGAGAAACGATTTTTTTGTGAAGGCTATGGTTAAGGATAATGAGCTTAGTGTTTATTGGAAGGATGATGTGATTCTTCATAAAGGTAATGAACATTCTTATTATTATGATTATTTCGAATTGATTTCTCCTGATTTAAACTCGAAAATGAGTTGTATTCTTATTCCAAAGGGAAATAAGGTTATGATTAAAAGTTTATATGATTACTCTGATTTGGGTATTATTGAGTCTATGTTAGATTCGGATATGTTTGTGTGGAGTTTGGATGGGGCTGACATGAATATTCAGTTTGAGGAGGGCTGGGTTTTACGTGCGGTTGATTATGATGGGGATTATCCGACCGTTGTTCGTATTATGTTGTGACAATGGTATACTGAGGAGTAGTTATGGAATGGGCATCTTTATCGTTATCTCAATTATTATTATGCGTATCTTTAGTGCTGTTTTTTTTTGAATGGTTTTTGTTTTTGTATATTCGTAAGTGTTGTAAGGGTATGCAAACGCAGGATATATTTTTAGATCAATTGATTCAATTTTTTGATGTTTTAAAGCCTAAGCATCTTTTTTTCTATGTAGCAGTTTTTGTGGGAGCGCTTTTTTTAGCTAAGCGATGGATATATGTTTTTGTACCTATTTTTATTATTCAGACTCTTTCGTTGTCTGTTGATGTTATATTTTTAAGTAAAATAAAAAGACTTAAATAGGACTTTAGTCTATAAATATAGGTGTATATGACCATTCCTTTTCAAAAAAATGATCGGTTTTATTTAGATATTCAGTCTTGGTCGGATAAAGGATTAGGTCAGGGCGTATATAAGGGGGCGGTGGTGCTTGTTCCGTTTACCTGTCCGGGGGATACCATTTGTGTTCATATTACGAAAGTGTCTTTACCGTATTCATTTGGTAAGTGTGTGGAGATTATTAGGCCATCAGATCAACGTCAATCTCCTCCTTGTAAGGTGTTTACGAGATGTGGAGGCTGTCATATTCAGCATCTTTCAGAAGCTTCTGAAAAAGCTATGAAGGTGGAGCGAGTGCAGCGTTTATTTGAACAAGAGGGATATTCTATTCCCGATGTGATGTATAGGGAGTCTCCAGATACCTTGTTTTATAGAAATAAGGCGCAGTTTGCTGTTACTAAAGATGAGGAAGGGAACTATAGTGTTGGTTTTTTTGCAATGAGAAGTCAGCGTGTTGTGGATTGTGACGAGTGTTATATTCAGGACTCCTTAACGAATAGGGTTTTGCTTTTATTTAAATCATATTTGAGAGAGTTTTCGCCTCCTATTTTTAAAGAAAATGAACGTGACGGGATCGCTCATTTTGTTGTGAGGGTGTCTTCTGAATCGGAGGTGATGATTGCGTTAGTGAGTAACGATGATTTGATGGAGTATCGAGAGTCATTTGTGGCTTATATGAAAGGTGTTTCAGAAGTGAAAAGTATATATTTGAGTGAAAACGATAACCTTAAATGGACAGTTTTAGGCGAAAAAGAGTGTTTGTTGTGGGGGGAAAGCGAAATTAAAGAGAGAGTAGGGGGGTTATGTTTATCTCTGTCTTTACGATCTTTTTTTCAGGCAAATAGAAGAGGGATGCTTTTGTTATGGGAGGAAGTGTTGCAAATGATGGATGTGAATGGCTCTGAAAGTGTTTTAGATCTTTATTGTGGAACGGGAGCTATGACTTTGTATTTGGCTTCTCATGTTCAAAAGATTGTGGGGGTAGAGTCTCATCCTAAGGCGATTTTTGATGCTAATGCGAATGCTGCGTTGAATCATGTTGAAAATGTTGAATTTATTGAAGGCGTGGTTGAAGAGGTGTTACCATCTATGGATAGCGATCCATCGATTGTTATATGTGACCCTCCTCGAAAGGGGGTGGATAGAAAAGTATTACAGTGTATTCTTGATAAGAAGATAGATGTTCTAATTTATGTGTCGTGTTCACCTGAAACCTTGCTTCGGGATTCGAAAATATTATGCGAAGGTGGGTATCGAATTTCTAGTGTTTGTGTCTTGAACATGTTTCCGCAAACATATCATTTAGAGACTATTGTTCGGTTTTCTTATTGAAATAGTCTGAAATTTTACTGCGATGTCGTTTGTTTTGCGATTCACGACCATGGTTTTCTATGTGTTTGTGTAGAAGTTCTATTAGCTTTTTTTATAGGTTTGAACTTTTGGTAAAAATGGTAACTATATTGAGTATGAAAGTTTTTAGGAACTTGTGTTTTATTTTAGTTTATATATGTGTGTGTTGTTCAACTATTGTTTATTCTAGTGAACTGGAATTTGAGGATACTCAAAAAACTTATATTATTGGAACTAAGATATTTGAACCCTTTGTGATTAAGGATGGTAAAGGAGCTCTTTCTGGAATAAGTATAGATATTTTAAAGGAATTAGCCGTACAACTTAATTTTAGGTATCAATTAGTTTTGTATGATGATTTACAATCTTTATTTCAAAATGTTGAAGAGTCGCGTCTAGATTTTGCTATTTCTGGTTTATCTATTACAAAAGACCGTGAAATCAATATGGATTTTTCTTATCCTTATTATCAAACTGGGTTAGCTGTTTTATTATTTAATTCAGAATACGGGTATGTTCAGTTGTTTAAAAACTTTTTTAGTATGATATTTTCAGCCAATATTCTCAAATCTATTTTTATACTAGTTTCAGTTATATTTTTAATTTCTAATATTATATGGGTCATTGAGCGAAATAATAATTCTCAATTTAGTAAAAAGTATTGGAAAGGAATTAGAGATTCTATATGGTGGTCTACAGTGACGGTGACCACGGTTGGATATGGAGATAAAGTTCCACGTAGTTTTTTTGGGCGTACTATTTCTGTATTATGGATGTTTGTGGGAATATTTTTAATTTCTTTTTTTACTGCATCTATTTCTAGTGCGTTAACTGTTCAAAAATTAGATAGGTCTATTTCTGAGGTAGCTGACTTAGCCGGAAAAAAGGTTGGAACTATTTCAGGCTCAACAGCTTCTTTTTTTCTCAACTCAATTCATGCGAATGTTTATCAATATTCTGATTTTGAGCAGGCCCTATTTCCACTCGTGTCAAAAGAACTGGATGCTTTTGTATATGATTTTCCTAGACTAAAGTATTATGTTCAGAAATTTAAAAAATCTAATTTAGAAGTGTTGGATATAACATTTGATAGTCAGTTCTATGGGATTGCATTTCCTTCTAATTCTAACTTGAGAGAGAAGGTGAATAGGGGAATACTAAGTTTGGAAGAAAGTGGAGAGCTAGATTTAATTATTCGAAAATGGTTGAGATAGCTTATATTAATTGACTCGTTAATTGTTGTTTAGTAGTCTGGTCTTCCACGAAGGGAGAGTTCTATGGTAAAGCTATATGTTTATAAAAAATGTTCTACCTGCATCAAAGCGATAAAGTTTTTAGAGTCTAAGCGTATTCAGTTTGAGATTATTCCTATTAGAGACTGCCCCCCTCAAATTGAGGAGTTAAGTTTGTTGTTAACAAAAGGAAAATATTCTTTAAAGCAGTTATTTAACGTTTCTGGAAAAGAGTATAGGTCTTTAAATATGAAGGAGGTTTTACCATCTCTTTCAGAAGATGAAGCTTTAGTTTTACTTTCTAAAAATGGAAATTTAGTAAAACGACCAGTTTTGATATCTAATCAGCACTTATTAGTGGGTTTTGATGAAGATATATGGAAAGAACATTTTTAGGGTTAGAATTTTTATTTAATTGAAATATATTGGCGTTGTAATCCTCCGCCATAGGTTTCTTTTATTTTATGCATTGTTATAAAAGCATTCGGATCAATACGAGTTGCTAATTCTTTTACTTTATTAGCATCAATAGCTCCGCATACACAAAACAAGATATCTTGTTTCTTTTTTGTGAAGCCACGTTCTCCATTAAAAATGGTTACACTAAGACCTAAGTTTTCATTAATGGCGTCTCTAATTTTTTTGCTATTTTCTGCTACTATATTCATGCCTAATAATTCAAACCCATAGACAACAAAATCTATCGCTTTTGAAGCTGACAAGTAAGTTAACACTGAATATAAAGCAGATTCTAAACCCAGTACAACGGCTGCTACAGAAAATAACACAACGTTAAAACTCAAAATCACATCTCCAACCCTTATACCAAAACGTTTGCTTAGAAGCAATGCAACAACTTCAGTACCGTCTAAAACAGCTGCTCCTCTAAATGCAAATCCAATTCCTGAACCTAAAGCAATTCCCCCAAATATAGCTGATAAAATTTTGTCTTCTGTGACTAAAGGAAAATGAAGAAAATGAAGCATCGTTGCAAAACCAGCTATTGTTAATGCGCTTTTTAAAGAAAAAACAAGTCCCATTCGTCGAGATGCAATAAAGACAAAGGGGCTGTTAATCAAAAAAATAACGGTGGCCAAATCAACGTTCCATAATTTTGAAACAAGCATAGATAAACCTGTAACGCCACCATCGATAAATCCATTAGGTAATAAAAATCCATTAATGCCTAGAAAGGCTAAGGAGATTCCTAGAAAGATAAATGATAGGTCTATCAATTCTTTTTTTAATGGTGACCACATCATTCTATTTTGAATGCCTTTAAGTGTTTTTACAAGGTTTGATACATGTTTTAATTGAGTAAAGAAAATTTTTTATCTGAGTTCTTGATTATTAAAGATGAAATCAAGCTGAAATTCATTAAAATTACATAAAAATTTTTTTTAATTATTTTGGGAAGATTTTTGAGTAGATGGGGTAGAAGGGGAGTTAGAAAAGTTTTTTGATAAATCAACACTCACTAGTCCAGTAGGAACTGCAATAATGCAGTATCCTAAAATCATTATAATAGATGAAACAAGTTTTCCTAAAGCAGTCTGCGGAGATATATCCCCATAACCAACAGTGGTTAGGGTAACAATGGCCCAATAAATACTAACAGGAATATTTGAAAAGCCATGTTCTTCACCTTCAATAATATACATTGTTGAGCCTAATAGTGTAATCAGAACTAAAACCATCATAAGAAAAACAAGAATTTTTCTACTACTTTTAGCAAGAGTTTGTATGATTAATTGCATTTCAGATACATACTTAAACAGCTTCAATACTCGAAAAATACGCATAACGCGCAATAATCGAATGAATAATAAATAATGACTACTAGTCATCACTAAAGCAATATATGTTGGCAAAATGGCTAACAAATCAACAATACCAAAAAAACTGGTAGAGTAGGCCACCCTGTTTTTTGAGGAATAAAGTCTTAAGACGTATTCTATGGTAAAAAGAATAGTTAGTATCCATTCGAGGGTATAGAACAATTGTCCGTAAGAAAGATGATAAGTCTTGATACTAGATATTGATATGCTAATAGTGCTAATGATAATAAGTATGATAATAGACGTATCGAAAGCTTGGCCTATACGACAGTTCGTATTAAATACAATATCATGCAACTTACGTTTAAAAGACATTATAGTTATAGTGTAGTGTAATTTTGTGAAAAGAAAAATGTTTTGATTTGATTTTTTAGTATTTTAGAGAGAAATTTTTTGATTATATTTTTCGCCCAATCTTTTTCATGTTTAGTTCTCATTTTGACTTTCAAGATCTTCAATATCTTCAATATCTTCTAGCTCGTCGGATAATGGATAAACTATATTTTCTACAATTGCTTCGTAGAAAAACGGGTCATTTTCGCTTGTTTCTTCGAATCGCTCTAAATCAAACCCTTCTTTTTGAAATAAGAGGGTATCTATTATAAAATTGCTGATATGAAAATTATTAAGGAGTTTTATAATGTGATATTTAGTATGTTCTTCAGTGTCATGTTGTGCAAGAAAAAAATTTTCCCAATGCTCTGGGGTTGTTTCAGAAAATAATTGAGTAGAGATTGACTCTAATTCCGTTGAATCTTGAAAAAAATCCGGAAACTCTAAAAGTAGTTGAAAAAGTTTGAAAGGTTTATGCTCATTTTGTGATTTGGATAATTCTACAGTAGTTGCTTTTAACAAGATACTGTAAATATGAGGTTTTCTTTCTTTGGTAGTTCCGAATGCATAAAGTAAATGTTTTTTACATTTTTTTTTCTTTGAAATTACATTTAATATATTGCATTTAAGATTTATCCATTGGTCTAACTTTACGGATAATAGTGGGTGTTTAGGGTCTTTGCAGATTTTTTTGTAATCACAGTGAAGAAGTCTTATAAAGAGATCTTCTTGCGGGTATTTATTGAAATCTTCTGGGTTGATATTCTCGATTTTTTCAAATGAAGGTTGCTTCTTTTGACTTTTTAATGTTGCTGTATTAGATATTGCTATTTTTTTTCTCATTTTATTTTTTTTATTTTACATTTAAATTTATCTTTTTTTAATGTTTTTATTTTTTTATTTATAAAAATTTTTTAATGAGAGGTTTTTGTTTTATGACTTTATATCTCTTTAGCGGTGGCTTTTAACGTAGAGATGAATTGTACAATAGTAGTAGGATTGGTAGTATTAGATACGTATATAAGAAAGTCTAGAGAATGAAAGTTGTTAAAACGATTGATGTTATAGTTGTAGGTGCAGGATCGGCCGGTATTGGTGTAGCGGTGGTTTTAAAACGTATGGGCATTAATTTTCAGATTTTAGAAAAAGAAGAAATTGGTGCATCGTTTAAAAAATGGCCGGAAGAAACACAGTTTATTTCGCCTTCGTTTACTGGTAATTTTTTTAAAATGCCTGATTTGAATGCGATTACGCCTGAGACATCCCCAGCATTTAATTTATTAACGGAACATCCTACAGGGGAAGAATATCAGGAGTACTTAGAGACTGTTTCTGAATTTTATAAACTCGATATTAATACTGGTGTTACCGTTGAGACCGTCCATAAAAAGAAGGGGACATTTATTGTGATGACCAATAAGGGCGAGTATCATAGCCAATTTCTTATTTGGGCAGCAGGTGAATACCAGTACCCAGATAGACGTGCCTTTAAAGGTTCTGAACTTTGTATGCATTACTCCGATATTAGTAGTTTTGAAGAGATTAAAACAGATGAACGAATTGTTATTGGAGCTTACGAATCTGGTTGTGATGCTGCGATAAATTTATGTCGAGAGGGGACAAGCGTTACACTTTTAGATAGATCCAATAGTTTTGAGTTAGTTAATAGTGATTCTAGTTATTCTTTATCACCATTTACACGTGACCGGTTAATCGAAGAAGACCTTAATTTTGAATATAAACCTGAATCAGGAGTAAAAGAAGTGCGTTTTGATAAGGGGAAATATGTTGCTGAAACTGTGTCAAACAAACAATTTATTTCATCTCATAAGCCAATTAACTGTACTGGGTTTACGAGTAGTCTTTCACTAATAGAGTCTTTGTTTGAGACTCATGAAGGGTATCCTATTCTTAACAATTTTGATGAGTCAACAAAAACTAAAAATCTTTTTTTAGTTGGTCCGCAAGTAAAACACGGAAATGCACTATTTTGTTTTATTTATAAGTATAGGCAGCGGTTTTCGATTGTTGCGAATCGAATTGCGGTACGTAATAAAATTGACAATTCTATTATTAAGAGAGTTGTTCAAGATTATAAAGATGCAAATTTTTATTTAAAAGATTTAGCTTGCTGTGATGGTGAGTGTGTTTGTTGATATGAAAGCCTATTTAGAACCCATTATATTAATTTTAGCTATTATTTTTGGATCATTAAGTGGAATTTTATATCCATTAAATTCAAACTTGGTTGATTATTCAATTATCCTTATGTTGTGTTGCTTGTTTTTTAATGTGTCCATTGGCCATCTTTTACAAGGCGTAAAAAATAAAAAATACTTATCTATTGCTTGGATGATGAATTTTGTATTGCTTCCAACAATTGCCTTTTTGATTTCTTCAATCTTTGTTGATACTGGCAGCATGCTTTTCGTGGGGTTGATTTTTTATTTAGTAGCGCCTTGCACGGATTGGTTTCTTGGATTTACTAAATTGGCTGATGGCGATGTAGATATAAATCTTGCGCTGTTACCCATTAATTTATTATCTCAAATTTTGCTCTTACCGTTTTATTTATTACTATTTACAAATAGTAATGCTTCAATAGATATGGGTGCCTTTTTTGATGTGCTTCTTTCTTGGCTTTTATATCCTTTTTTGATTGCACAGTTATTACGATCTTTTTTTGGTAAAATTGGGAAGGTTTTTCTAGATAAGGCAAGTATATTTTTAGAAAGAGGTATGGTTATTTCTTTAACGATACTTGTATTTGCTATTTTTAATAATAATATACAATCATTGGTCAGTAATTTATTGATTTTACCTGTGACATTGCTTGTAGTCGCTTGTTTCTTTTTAATTGCTTATTTTTTAGGTTTATTTATTTCAAAAAAGTTTGGTTTTACACGAGCTGAAAAAGCTAGTTTGATTATTACATCTTCTGCTAGGAATACGCCATTAATGTTAGCTATTAGTGTTGGGCTATTTCCTTCCGAAACAGTGATCCAGCTTATTTTGATCTTAGGGATGCTTATCGAGTTTCCTCATTTAATTTTATTGAGTCTTTTGTTAAGAAAGTAATTTTTTGTTTTTTTTAACATAATATATATTATGCGACATTTATTTTTGATGTATAGATGAGATATTCCTTAAAAGGACACTAACAGTTTTGAATATTAGAAATTTTCTTGTCTGGAATAAGGTTTTTTATATTTGAATTTGACTTCTTTGATTTGAGTGAAATAAATTTTAATATTATTAAAGTTTGGTATAATTAAAAAAATAGGGAGATGTCAAAATGAAATATTCAAACGTAGTAAAATTTAAAATTAAAGAATCTGATTATGATAGTGTTGTGGAAAAGTTGTCTCAACCTATGAATTTTGATGGTTTATTGTATTCTTTTGTTATTAAAACAGGAAAGAATACCTGTTGTTCTGTTGGTATTTGGGAATCAGAGTCTCATGTTATCAATGCAAGACCTGAGATGATTACATTCTTGGATTCAATTAGAGATGGTTTAGAGGTTTTATCTGAAGAGCTTGGAGTAACTGATCCCGTATCAGGCCCTATATTCTATGAATATAATGCGTAATTAAGTGTTTATATGTCTATGAAAAATGCGGACTTTTATAATAATTTGGTTCAAATGTATTATTCAGCACCTATTAATACTTTTTATAATCCATCTTTAGCTATTTCCGATTCACAGGCCGAACTCAATATGGATGTAAAACCAGAATTTTTTCATACAGCCCGTGCTATACATGGATCTGTTTACTTTAAATGTCTGGATGATAGTGCCTATTTTGCTTCACAATCGGTAGAACATGAGTTTTTCATGTTAACGTCTTCTTTTACTACTCACTTTATAAGGCCAATAAGTGAAGGAAGGATAATTGCTAAAGGGCTTATTATTTCTAATGGTAAATCACAGATCATAGCTGAAAGTAAAATTTTTAATGAACAAAAACAATTATTAGCTTATGGATCTGGAACTTTTGTTAAAAGTAAACATCGTTTAAGAGAGATATCTTCTATGTTTTAGCGATAGATACTCTAGATTAATAGGATTTTTTGTTGTAATGATAATTTTGAATATTTAAGCTTTATACGGGTCTTATTTAAATACAACCTTACCCTCTACGAGATGTAAATTTGTAGAAAAAGGTTTTCCTTGTCGAGTTTTAAAGCCTTCTTTTATTTCTATTTGACCATGTTTAATAAGTTCTTTTGCTTCTTCAACTTTAATTTTTCGTTGTGAAATTTCTTTCCAAATTACAAACTTACAGTTTTTTTCTCGCCATTGGTCACACGAATATGCTTTTGGCGTTTCTACTATATTTCCATCGCATAAGGTGCATTTTCCAAGACTTTCTTTATGGAAGTCAAAATTTACTTCACCATTTTTTAGTGTTAAAGCAGCATTGAATGGGTTTCCTGCTTTATTTTTAAAGCCTTTGATGACAGCTGTTTTACCTTTGTTTAATAAGGTTTTAGCTTGTGTTTCGGAGATTGTTTTTTGTGCAATGAGTTTCCAAATGGCAAAATTGCAGTTAGTTGTTTTCCATTCGGAGCAACTATAGGCTTTTGGAGAATCTATAATTTTTCCTTTTTTGCACTTCGGACAGTCTCCATAAATGGTTTGGTCTGCACGAAAGGTATAGGTTTTGTCTTGAGATACTTTCTCGATGATCTCTTTTGTAAATGTTTTGATATTATCCATATAATCTTCACGAGTATAGTTTTTTTGTTCGATGTCGTTTAAGCATTTTTCCCATTCGCCTGTTAACTCTGGAGAAACTAAAACATTGTCTTGGATACAATCTATAATATATTCCCCTTTTTCTGTAGGTTTCAGTTTGTTTTTGTCTCGAATGATATATTTAACGTTAATCAGTTTTTCTAAAATTTGTGCTCGTGTAGCAGGTGTGCCCAGTCCACAATTTTTCATGGCTTGTCGTAGCTCTTCATCATCAATACTTTTTCCTGCTGTTTCCATAGCACCTAAAATAGAGGCTTCTGTATAGAGTGCAGGAGCTTTTGTTTGTCCTTTTTTGAGATCAATAGACTCTAATGTAACAGGGTCTTCTTCTTTCATGACGGGTAGAATGCTTTCTTTATCTTTTTTGTTCTTTTTTTCGTCTGATTCCTGATAAAGTTCTCGCCACCCAGCTTTTTTAGTGACGGTTCCTGTAGTTTTGAACTGATAACTTGAAAATAAGGCAATCACTTCAGTATGGTGTTTCTCGCATTCAGGTAAAAAAGCAGCTACGAAACGCTTGATGACGGTGAGATAAATATTTTTTTCGTCTTCTGATAATGCACTAAGATTAGGCTTTTTATCTGTAGGGATAATGGCGTGGTGATCGGTTACTTTTTTATCATCGATCATTCGTGATGCAATAGAACGTTTTTCTTCTTGTATTCTTTTTATAGTACTTGAAAAATTATCTAAAACACTAATATTGTCTAAAAATCCAGGTAATTTAGGTTCTAAATCTTTACTGAGATATCGAGAGGAGGTTCTTGGATAAGACAAAACTTTATGTTTTTCATATAACGATTGCATTATTTTAAGGGTTTGATCTGCTGAATATTTGAAAAGTTTATTTGCATCTTTTTGAATTTCGGTTAAATCATATAGCAAAGGCTGTTTTTCCATTACCTTCTTTTCTGTTAATGAGTGAATAATGCCACTGTTACTTTTTTTGAGATCTTCTATAATATTTTCGGCTTCTTTTTTGTCTGTAAAACGATCTTTGTCTTTCAAATGTAGTTTTGCAGAAAATGAGCCGTTTTGATGCTGAATATCTCCTAAAATTTCATAAAATGTAGAGGAGTTAAATTGAATATGTTCTCTGTAACGAGTGACGATCATTTTTAAGACGGGAGTTTGAACTCTGCCTACACTCATGACCCCTCTTCCTTGTGAAAATTTAATGGAATATGCGCGTGTAGCATTAATGCCGACAATCCAATCGGCTTCTGACCTACTTTTAGCTGAATCGTAGAGTGGATTATACTTTTCTCCAGGTTCTAATTTTTGAAAACCTTCTTTGATGGCAGTGTCTGTTTGAGATGAGATCCATAGTCGTTTTATGGGTTGAGTGCATTGCGCGTCTTCATAAAGCAATCTAAAAATGAGCTCCCCTTCCCTTCCAGCATCTGTTGCGCAGATAATTTCTGAAATAGAACTGTCTTTTAAGAGTGTTTTGACGACCTTGTATTGTTGTTTGGATTGCTCAATAGCCTTAGTTTTAAAGGTTTCAGGGATGATTGGTAAATCTTGCATAGTCCATTTTTTGAATGATTCTCCATATTCGTCTGGTTGGCAGAGTTCAATAAGATGTCCTAGAGCCCAAGTAATACGATAATCATCACCTTCAATAAAACCTTCACCTTGTTTTGAAAGGTTTAAGACTCTGGCTATGTCTCTGGCGACAGACGGTTTTTCGGTAATGATTAGCTTCATAGTTTATATTATAAAGGCTTTCTTTTTTTATGGATATAGTCTAATCGTGTTTGAATTGTTTTTTCAAACCCTCTATTTACAGGTGTATAAAACTCATGTTTTTGAGGGAGGTGTTGTTGTGGAGATACTCCATCAGGCTCGTTATGAGCGTAATGATACCCTTCTCCATGTCCTAATTCTTTAGCTCCTTTATAGTGGCTGTCTTTTAATGACTTAGGTACATCGTATAAAATCCCTTGATCAACTAAATTTAAGGCTTTAGAGATGGCAATAGTGCTAGCATTGCTTTTGGGAGCGGTTGCTAGATAGGTGATCAGTTGTGATAGGGTTAATTGTGCTTCAGGGAACCCTATGAATTGCACGGCGTGTAATGTAGATGTAGCCAAAACTAGAGCTTGAGGATCTGCATTCCCTATGTCTTCTGAGGCTAAAATGATTAAACGTCGAGCAATAAATCTAGGATCCTCCCCTCCCCTTATGAGTCTAGCGAGCCAGTATAAGGCTGCATCAGGATCTGATCCTCTTACGCTTTTAATTAAGGCAGATGTAAGATCATAATGAGCGTCACTACTATGGGATACTCCTTGAGAATGTGTTCGTTGTTTAATATCGTCAATCGATAAGGGATTTTTTGTCTTTGTTTTATGACAGAGTTCTATAGTATTTAAGAGTTTTCTGGCATCTCCTTGAGATTGGCTAATGATATATGCTTCGGCTTCTTCGGTGAATAATGTGTGCGTATCTAGTTTATGTACTGCTTTTTTGAGTATTGTGTGTAAGGCATCTTCTGAGAGTGAGGATAAAGATACGATTTGAGATCGTGACACAATGCTGGAATTTACTGAAAAATATGGATTTTCTGTTGTAGCTCCTATTAAGGTGATGTTTCCTTTTTCTAAATCAGGAAGTAATGCATCTTGTTGGGCTTTATTAAAACGGTGAATCTCATCGATGAATAATAATGTTTTTTGTCCATATTCTGACGCTGATCGTGCGGTTGATAAAGCCTCTCTCAAATCAGAGACCTTGCTCATAACGGCATTTAAGGAAAGGTATTGAGCCTTACTTTTTTCAGCAATGATTCGTGATAATGCTGTTTTTCCACAGCCTGGAGGGCCCCATAAAATGATAGAGATAAGAGTATCGTTTTCTATGAGTTGTCTTAAAGCGGTGTTTTTACCTAGAATACTCTCGTGCCCTACATAATCCTCTAGTGTTTTTGGAGCTAATTGATAGGCTAAAGGATTGTTGTTAGTGCTTGATTTGAATAAAGACTGTGTATTAGTCATGTTTAGAGGGTATGTTGGATGATAAGGTCTAGGATAGGTGTTGTGAGCTCAGCTTTGTAATAGCTTTTTTCTTTGGGGTTACTTTGTGTGAGTATGGCAAATTCAGTGATAGCGTCAGTTTCTTTGTTTATGATATATCCTGCCATATTATGTATGCCACTTGAAGTTAAGGTGCCTGTTTTTATTCTGATATCAAGATGTTTAGGAATGTCTAATTTTTTGTATAGAGGGTCTTGTTCAGGGTTAAGCATGCTAAGAAATACGGTGTTAAAGATCTGCTTGTCTTCTTTAATACTGTTTAAGACCTTTAAAATGCTGTTACTGCTGCTTTTGTTCTCTTTTGAAAGTCCAGCCCCATCTTTAATCCTCCATTGATTTCTATTGATATTAAGTTTAGATAAAAGAAAGGCTTGAATGGACTTTGCTCCATTTCCGACACTGCCTTTTGGGTTTGTTTCAGATTTTCCTGCATACTTGGTGAAACAATTGGCTACCATGTTGTTACTATCTTGATTTAAGGTTTTTAATTGTTGATGTAGTGGTTTTGATTTTATTGTTATTAATTTTTTCTTTTTCTTTTTGTTGAAATGTCTTATCTCTATTTTTTTTATTGTTTTAATGTTCTTTTTTTCACATTCTTCTTTGAAAACAGTTCCAAAAAAGATACTGGGTTGGCTTACTCTAAATAAGAGGTTTTTATTATTGAAATCGTGTCTGGAAATCTCTCCTTTAATGACATAGTTGTCATGGTCCGATCGTTTTTGAAGAAATGTGTAAGGATGACTCGCTTTTTTTTTGGAAAGTTTTAAGGAGCTATATCGAAGATCTAGTTTAGCATAGCCTGTAGAAGGGATGGTTTCAAGTAGGGATGTTTTTTGATTGAGTGTACAGGATATTGTATTGTAGTTTAAATTGAGTCCTTCTGCTTTTGCATAATAATAGTGAGCTTTATTTCTGTATTCATTCGGACTTCTTTCTATGATTGAGGGGTCTAATATAATCGAAGATATTTGATCAATCTTTTTCTTTTTAAGTTTTCGTATGATCTCTTGAAATTGATTAGTCTGAAAAGTAGGATCCGCTCCCCCTTTAATATAGATGTTATGTTCTTTGTCATAGTAAAAATTTGTATAAAATCGATGATTTATACCAAAGGTGTCTATCATATAATATGATAGGAGAAGTTTTTGTATCGATGCAGGAACAAATGCTTGAGTATCATTAATATGCATATTAGTGGCGGGTGTTTTAATGGAAATTCCAAATTCAACATTGATGTACTCCTGTTTACTGAGATGTTTTTTAATGTCTTGTTCTAATACGGATGTAGCGAGTAATGCGCCTGAAAAACTAAAAATGAGTAGGCAGGTACTAATAAATGTTGCTTGCATTAGGACCTAAGGGCCTTAATTCTATCTAATAGTGGTGGATGTGAGTAAGTAATAAATACTTTTAAAGGATGAGGGGTTAAATTGGATAAATTATCGGCACTTAGCTTTTTTAGTCCACTAATGAGTGCTTCTTCTTTATTTGTCGTATCTTTTGCATATTTATCGGCTTCAAATTCGTTTTTTCTAGACAGGATATTTCCAAAAATGCTTAATGCTTCTTCTACTGGTTTAAAGAGAAATCCAAAGAAAACAATGGAGCTATATATAGAGATGTTTTGCATTTTAAAGGCAGCAGCAATATCAGGGTTATTTAGAAAAAAAGATAAGATATAAAACATAGCGGCACTAGAGATAATGGATAAGAGTAATGTTTGGAAAATATGATGCTTTTTATAGTGCCCCATTTCATGGGCTAGAATGACCAAAAGCTCATCTGTAGTATGTTTTTCAATAAGTGTATCAAATAGAACAATACGTCGGTTATTACCAAACCCTGTAAAAAAAGCATTAGACTTTGTAGAGCGTTTGGATCCATCCATAGTATAGAGTCCTTTTAAACCAAATTTATGTTCTTTGGCATAATTTTCTACTGCTGTTTTGAGTTCTCCTTCTTCTAAGGGCGTAAATTTGTTGAATAATGGCATAATAAATGTTGGCGCAATATACATTAATATGAGTTGTATGGCAGTCACAGCTCCCCAGGCTATGATCCAGCCTGTTGTAGGAAATGATTCAAAAAACCATAACACTAAAAATAAAATAATACTGCCAATAATACCTCCTAAAAGAATACCCTTAAGAAGATCTAAGAAAAAAGTTTTTTGGGTAGATTTATTAAATCCAAATTTTTCTTCAATGACGAAAGTGTGAACCCAAGAAAAAGGAAGTCCAATAATTTGCATGCCAAGGCCTAAGCTAAAGATATAGATAATACCTGTTTGGATAGACGTTAAGTTAAATTCTCGAATAAATAAATCTAGACCATTAAATCCGCCTAGAGTAATAAATGCGATTATTACCCCAAAAGACAGAGTGTTTTCTAAAAGTTTGAAAGAGGTGTTTGCTTTTAGATATTCCTGAGATTTTTTATATTTTTCAGTATCAAATACATTTTTAAATTCATTAGGAATAGTGGTTGAAATATGGCGAACATTGAGAATGTCTATAAGTGTATCAAAGAGGTAAAAAAAGATTAGAATTCCGATGATGATGTAAAAATAGGTATTCATGTAAATAAGGGTAACGAAGAAGGAGATATTTGTAAATTAGATTATGCTTTCATCTTTTTTAGTTGAAGAAGCCCTTCCCATAGCCCATGAAGGCGTACTCTTCTATATGAATTGAGAATTCGTGTTTCTGAGCAGTGTTATTTATTTGTAAATTTTTTTTAACTATTTCTTCTCATTTCCAAGGAGATAAAAAGGTTTCTATAAGATGTTTTTTTAAAAAACCTATTCTACTTTCTAAGATTTGAGGAGAAGATTCGGTGTGTTCTACTATTCTTCTTAAGAAATATGGCATGGTTATTTCTTTGTCACCCGATACTCCATATAATAAACGGTTTTTAGCGGTATAACTCTGAGGTATAGATGTTTCCATTCCATATAGTTGGCCAAGAGTCATTCTTGGAAACTTGAGTTTTACAGCGGCTTCCATAAGGCTTGGGTTATGTGTGGCAACAACCGTATCTATCTTGTTTTCTGCAGCAATATGGAGAGCCTCAAGGAAATTTGCATGGCTATCCTCTTTTTTTGTACATAATTGATCTGGAAATAAACGAGAGTCGTTAGCGTGGTAAGCTCCGTTTACGATTTTTGCACTACATATAAAATCTTCTTCATCACTTTGTCTTTTTAACTCCAATAGTCTTTCGATACTGTCTTTTCTATACATTTGAAATGTTGGATATATAAGTGCTTCCTTTTTGTTAAATTGAGGAAGGAGTGTCTTTACATGTCCTAAAATTCTCGTTTCTTCATTAAAACCTTCTGCATCTATAAAAAGAGTCTTCTTTTTGTCGGAAGCTAACTGGCATAAAGAGGTGACTCTTTCGAGTTCTATTTCTAATGTTTTTTTTTCAGTTGAATTTAAGCTTGTTTGTCCTAATAATTCAGCATTTACAATTCCTGTATATTTTATAGCGAAGTAACGTACTGATGGGTGTTCTGTGTCTCCAATGCTTTTATGGTAATATTCGAGATTTTTTTCTCTTTCAAGATCTGTTGTTGCATATTCTCCTGCGTAGTCAAAAATAATAGAGACATCTTTTTGTTGTTGTAAATTGTCGGCACTTTCAAAGCTTGATTTTATATCATGACCTAGAATATAAGGCCTCATAAAGGGGGCTATTAACTGACTCATTACTTTTCTTTTCTCTGGGTCTTCGCTAATTTCTAGTGCTTTTAAAGCTAAACGTCTAGAGACCTCTGGACAGGAAAGAATTACTTTTAGTTGAATTATTTGATTAAGCCCTCGAAGCATTACTTATCTTTTTTTGCATTTCTTACCGCATTTCTGACAATTTCAGGTAATGCAGGATGAACATAAATCATGTTGAACAAATCTTGTCGCGTAGCTTTTAAATTTATGGCTACAATAAGCATATGAATCATGTTAGACGCTTCTTTTCCAATGATATGTGCACCAATCAGTCTGTCGTTATTTTTTTGAAAAATTAATTTTACAAAGCCATGATCAGATAACAATGCCATTCCCATAGCGCTATCTTTATAAGCATTAATGCCACAATAATAGTCGATATTTTCTGCAATACATTCTTTTTCCCGCTTCCCTACTCCCGCAACTTGAGGGTTGGTAAATACGGCATGTGGCATAGGAGGATATTCTATGTTCTTGCTTATAGATTTTTTGATATGCCTGTTGAAGACATAATCCCCTTCAAAATTGGCGCTATGCCGGAAAAAGTATCGGCCAATAATATCTCCAAATGCGTAAATCCCTTTGATATTTGTTTCTAAAGTGTTGTTCACATTAATATAACCGGATTTTGATAAAGAAATATCTGTGTTTTCACATTTCAAAGTATCAGTGTTTGGAGTAATCCCAGTTGCCATTAAGCATTGTTCTGCTTCAATTTCATGTACGGTATTTTTGCAGGAATATGAAATGATGAATTTATTCTGTATGTAGTTTATTTTAGTAGGTGATGCATCTTTTATAATTGTATGAGACTTTGAAAATGTTTTATGAAACTCTTCTTTAATATCGTCATCTTCAGGGCGCAAACATTCGCTGCGAACTAAAAACGTTACCTTTGAACCCATACTTTGAAAGTAGTAGCCCAGTTCACAGGCAATGTAGCCTCCGCCAATAACCACTAACCGTTTTGGGATTTCAGTCGATTTTAGTGCCTCGGTAGATGTCCAGTAAGGCGTAGATTCAATGCCTTCAATATTGGGTATATAAGGCCGTGCTCCAGCTGCTATGACAATTGTATCTGCGCTAATTCGTTGATTGTTGATACGAATGACTTTGTTTTCAGTGAATTCTGCACAACCTTTAAAGTATGTTATGTTTGGGTTTTTTTCATAAAGAGGTTCTATGGAGCTAGATTCTTCTTGAACTGTTTTTGAAACTCGTTTAACTAGTTTCTTACTGTCTACTTTAATAGTTTTATCTATATGAATATCAAATTTAGAAGCTTCTTTTATTTCTTGAATGATATCTGCTGGGTGAATCAGCATTTTAGAAGGAATACACCCCCTGTTAAGACAGGTTCCCCCTAAAGAATCTTTTTCAATGATGGCTACTTTTAACCCTAAACTTGCAGCAGGGCGAGTTATTTTGGATCCTCCACCGGAGCCTATGATGATGATGTCGAAGTGGGTCATTCTTGAATTATATGTTTTTTGTCTTATATATGCAAAATGCTAATTTTTTTTCTATGCTAGTCAATTTCTGGCCCACTTTCTGAATCTTCTGGATCATTGATTAATTCAGTAGCTTGCTGAAGATTTTCTTCAATAATTATTTTTTTTTCATTTACCCAATTTAATTTTTTAACCATATATTGAAAGGATGCATCTGTAATGTGATGGGCTATTTGAGCTCCAGTCATTGGTGAGATTATTGTTGTTCTCTCTGGATCAGCTTCTAGTTGTCTTGCTACCCATTCTTCGGCATAGACTTTTTCATAAAAAAAACGAGGTTCTGCTGAAAATCTAACAGCTTGGTTTATAAGTGACCGTGAAATAGGACAAATTAGGTCCGGATCCTCGATTTTATGTTTCTCAATGAATTCATTGGCATAAGTTAATTCTCTGTTTTTATATTCTTTGTATGCACGTTTTATTCTATTGGAGGCTGTTGTTTTGAGTAGCTGTTTTTGTTGTTGCTGTTGTTGTTGTTTATCATATAAGATTTTTAAGATTCTTAGAAATAAGAGTAGAGAGATTAATATGATACCCCAATCCTTTGCTTCTTGATGGGGGTAAAATGATCCATTTTCAACTTCTATGAAGGGTCTCTTTTTACCAAGAGCAAACAGTCCGATTTCACCGGATTTTAGGCTGTCTTCTTTCCACGTGCCAAGATAATAAGTTCCGTAAGGGTGTTTTTGGATGCCTTGCCCATTATGCTGGCAATTTTTCCACTGTCCGTTATAAGAACCTCCATTGGAATATGTCATTAGGCCCTGGCCATTTGGACTATTCTTTTCCCACCTTCCATCATAAGAGTATCCATTGGTCCAGATTCTTAAACCTTGCCCACTATGCTCCCCATTTTTCCAGTGTCCGTCATAAGAATCTTCATCGGACCAGAT